>CAYRYG010000110.1:0-1643 GCA_964428465.1 uncultured Gammaproteobacteria bacterium | reverse complement strand
AAAGAGCGTGGACTGTGCGCTCTTCGGAAAACCAGCGCGCACGAGCTCTTCGTGGATCTGCGTTTCCTTCACGCCGTTTAGAACCGGGGTTGCCGCGCGATAGCCCAGAGCGTTCGCCGCAAGTCCGAGGTGGACTTCCAGAATCTGGCCGAGGTTCATGCGGGACACAACGCCGAGCGGGGTGAGAATGACGTCGACCGGGGTGCCGTCCGGAAGGAACGGCATGTCCTCGATCGGGACGAGCTTGGAGATGACGCCCTTGTTTCCGTGGCGTCCGGCAACCTTGTCGCCCACCTGGATCTTGCGCATGTCGGCGACGGACACCTGGATCTGGCGGATGACGCCCGGGTTCAGCTTGTCGCCGGCCTCGCGGGAAAACACCTTGATATCGACGACCTTGCCGTGTTCGCCGTGCTCGAGGTAGAGCGAGGAGTCGCGCACGTCGCGGGCCTTCTCGCCGAAAATCGCGCGCAGAAGTTTCTCTTCCGCCGAAAGCTCGGTCTCGCCCTTCGGGGTGATTTTCCCAACCAGAATGTCACCGGACTTCACCTCCGCGCCGATGCGGATCACGCCCTCGGAGTCGAGATTTTTGAGCTTGTCCTCCGAGACGTTCGGGATGTCGGAGGTGACGATCTCGGGCCCGAGCTTGGTGTCGCGCACGTCGATGAGATAATTCTCGATGTGGACCGACGTGTAGCGGTCGTCATGAACCAGCCGCTCGCTCATGATGACGGCGTCCTCGAAGTTGTACCCGTCCCAGCTCATGAACGCGACGAGCACGTTCTGGCCGAGCGCGAGCTCGCCCTTGTCCACGGCGGAGGAGTCCGCGACGACGTCGCCGCGCCTCACCTTGTCGCCCGGCATCACCACCGGCCGCTGGTTGATGGAGGTGGAGTTGTTGGAGCGGAGGAACTTCTTGAGCTCGTAGTCGTACACGTTGTTCCTGGTGTCCGTCACCTGGATGCGGCCGCCGTCCACCTTGGAAATGACGCCGTCCTGCTCCGCGACGATGACGTGGCCGGAGTCCTTGGCCGCGCGGTACTCGATGCCCGTGCCGACGATCGGCGCGTCCGGCTTGATGGTCGGGACGGCCTGGCGCTGCATGTTGGTGCCCATGAGCGCGCGGGTAGCGTCGTCGTGCTCGAGGAACGGGATGAGCGCGGTGCCGATCGACACGATCTGGCGGCTGGACACGTCCATGTAGTCCACCTCGCCCTGGGTCACGACCTTCGGCTCGCCGAACTTGCGGCCGCCGACCATCTCGTCGATCAGGTAGCCGTTCTCATCCACCTTCACCGTGGCCGGAACCGTCACCGAGCGCTCTTCCTTGAAGGCGTTGATGTATTCCACCTCGTCGGTGATGCGGGCGACCGTCTTCCCGCCCTTCTCTTCCTTGACCACCTTGCGGTACGGGGTCTCGATGAACCCGTAGTCGTTGATGATGGCGTAGGAGGACAGGTGGGCGACCAGACCGATGTTCGGTCCTTCCGGGGTCGCGATCGGGCAGATGCGGCCGTAGTGGGTCGGGTGCACGTCGCGTACCTCGAACCCGGCGCGCTCGCGGCTGAGACCGCCCGGGCCCATGGCCGAGAGGCGGCGCTTGTGCTCGAGCTCGGAGAGCGGGTTGGTCTGGTCCATGAACT
>CAYRYG010000109.1:0-1654 GCA_964428465.1 uncultured Gammaproteobacteria bacterium | reverse complement strand
CGCCCGAAAGCCGCGAGCCGCGCATCTGCCGCGCGTACTGCACCGGAATGTTGCGCTGCGCCTCATGCATGACGACCACCGCCGCGATGGTCACGAGGGTGAGCACCGCGAAGATGATGGCCGTGATGAGCTGCGAGCGGTCGTAGAGCGCGAGCGACTGGCTGAAGTAGCTCGGCAGCCCGGCGATGATGCCGGCGAAGATCAGGATCGAGATCCCGTTCCCCATGTTCTTCTCGGAGATGAGTTCCCCCATCCACATGAGGAAGATGGTCCCGGCCGTCATGCTGGCCATGACGAGCAGGGTGACGGTGAGGTCCGCGCTTCCGCCGGCGAACAGGGTGGTGCCGGACTGCTGTTCGAACAACAGCACGAGCCCGTACCCCTGCAGCAGCGCGAGCGGGACGGTCAGCACGCGCGACCACTGGTTGATCTTGTTGCGGCCGGCCTCTTCCTTCTGCATTTCCTCGAATTTCGGGACGATCATCCCGAGCAACTGGAAGATGATGGACGCGGTAATGTACGGGGCCAGGCCGAGCGCTACGACGGAGAAGTTCTCAAGCGTGCCGCCGGAGAAGATGTTCAGGAGGCCGAAGAACTGGTTTCCCTGGAAGAAGTTCGTGAGCGCGCTCGGATCCACGCCCGGGACCGGGATGTGCGCCGCGACGCGGAACAGCACGAGCATCGCGAAGACGAACAGCAGGCTCGCCCGGACTTCCTTCGTTTTCCAAACGCGAGAGAACGAAAACATAGCGGATGGTTAGAGGATGGAACCGCCGGCCTTCTCGATCTTCTCCTTGGCCGAGGCCGACACCGCGCACCCTTCGACGATCACCTTGATGCCGATCTTCCCGTCGCCGAGCACCTTGACGTGCTTTCCTTCGGCCGGGATGAGGCCCTTATCCGCGAGCGTCTTCGGGGTGACCTTCGCGCCGTCCGGGAACGCCGATGCGATCGTGCCGAGGTTCACCACCATCGACTTCTCGTACGGGCTCTTGAACCCGCGGTTCTTCTTGAGCGCGAGCATGATGTGGCGGATCCCCTTCTTCTGGAGGCCCGAGCGGCCGCCGGCGCGGGCGCGCTGGCCCTTCACGCCGCGGCCCGAGTACGAACCGCCCTTCGAAAGACCGCGGCCGACGCGCTTGCCGGTTTTGCGGGACCCCTTGGCCGGTTTGATTGTGTGGAGGGAAATTGCCATATTATTCAACCTTTGCCACTTCGACCGGAGCTTCCTTCTTCTTCGGGAGCTTCATGACCTTGATCGCCTCGAACGTCGCCTTCGCGAGGTTGATCTTGTTCGAGGAGTTCATGATCTTCGAGGAGGCGTTCGGGACGCCGGCGAGCTCGAGCACGACGCGCACCGCGCCGCCGCACTTCAGCCCGGTCCCGCGCGGGGCCGGCTTGAGCAGCACCACCGCGGAGCCGAACTTCATCTTCACCGGGTGCGGGATGGTGTCGTGGACGAGCGGAACGCGGATCACCTTCTTCTTGGCCTGGCGATACGCCTTGTCGATCGCGATCTGGACGTCGATGCCCTTGGCAATCCCAAGGCCGACGCGTCCCTTCTTGTCACCGATCACCAGTGTACAACGGAAGGACATGCGCTTGCCACCGGCCGTCACGCGCGTGACGCGGGAGAGGTCGAGAATCTTCTGCT
>CAYRYG010000108.1:0-1844 GCA_964428465.1 uncultured Gammaproteobacteria bacterium | reverse complement strand
TTTTTCATAGATGGGGTTGGGGTTTTTGAGGTTATTGGGGTTATGGAGGCTGCTACCCGCCGGTCACGGCGGTCAGGGCCGTGAAGACGTAGCTGGCGATGGCGTAGGCGGAGACGATGATGATGATACCGATTACCGAGTTCGTGATCAACCCCTTCGCCTTTTTGACGTTCGCCTCCTCTCCCGCCGCCGTCAGGTAGAGGATGCCCGCGTAGACCAGGATGACGACGAACGCGATGCCCGTGAGGCCCAGGACCACGCTGATGATGTTCGCCACGATGGTCGTCAGCTCGAGGTTGGTGGTGTAGCCGGCCGCCAGTCCCGCCTCGCCGAGGCCCTCCTCGACCGAGCTGGACGCCTGCGCAAGAATCATTCGCATAATCCGGAGGAACAACCGTGTTGCTCGTCCGGATCATGCGGGGTCCGGAGACCCCGCGTTGACGTTTGGAACTACGCCGTGGCCGCCACGATGGAGGACAGGACGAACTGGGCGATGGCGAACGCCGAGAGGACGATGACCAGCCCGATGATGCCGGAGACCATGACCTTCTTCGCGCTCTTCACCTTGTCGTCGTTGCCGCCCGCGGTCATCCACTTGAAGCCGCCGATGAGGATGATGACCACCGCGACGATGCCGAGGAACCCGAGCGCCACGCGGATGATGGCCGCGATGGTGGTCGGCAGGTCGCCGGAGGAGAGGCCGGCCGTTCCCGCGAAGTCCTCGCCCGTGATTTCGCCGCCGAAGAATTCGTCTTCCGTGAGCGCCTGCGCGTGAACGGCCGGGGCCGCGAGAAGGGCCGGGGCCGCGATGGCCACCGCCATCAGGCCGCCGAGGACGAGAGCTTTGATCTTCTTGAACATACGTCGTTGTGGTTACTTAGGTGTTGAAATGATTTAAGTTTTACTGCCCGGCCCCTGTGGATAACACGCCGATGAGCGTTGCCACGAGGGTGTACGCCGTAAATATTACCACAAGTCCGATCGTTGCCCAAACCAGGGAGCTCTTGGCCTTCTTGATTCGCTCCGGATTTCCGGCCGCGACGATCATGAGAATGCCGGACCAGACGAACACCAGGAGCGCGACCGCGCCGGAGAGCCCGAGCAGCGCGCTGATGACGCGGCCGATGATCGTGGTGATCGGGGCATGGCCCAGGGGGTCGTAGAGGGCGGTCTGCGCGCGGACGACCGTCGGCAGGGCCGACAGCGCGAGGACCGAGAGGGGAGCCGTGAGTTTCATATGTCGACGCGTTAGTCGGTATTGAACGAGAAGTTTCCGCACTGGATGTTGTCCTCGCCCGGGCACAGGTCCTGCTCGAACCCGCTCGTCAGGTAGAATCCGCTCGACAGCCCGTAGTTGTTGTCGGCGTTGTCGATGTCCACGCACATGTAGATGTTCGACACGGTCGTCGCCTGGACGTCGACCCCGATTCCCACCGAGGTCGTTCCGGAGCTCACCGAGGTGTTCACGTTCCGCTGCTCGCACAGCGACACGCACGCGCCCGAGTCCGTGCAGGTGGAGTTCAGGGCGCAGGATTCGCCCGAATTGATATCTCCCGGGCCGCAGACCACATATCCGGCATTGCTCAGCCCACCTCCCTTCAGCACGCCGTACAGCGTTTGGATGCCCACATACGCCACGAAGACGATGACGAGGCCGACCGTGGACTGCTTGAGCGCGGTCTTGCCCTTCTCGCGGTATTTCTCCATTCCCGGCATGCCGGAGAGGAGGAAGTAGAATCCGCCGACCACGTAGGCGAGGAGCACGAACGCCCCGACGATCCCGAGTACCCAGTTGCCGACGTTGTGGAAAACGGTCTCGATGTCCCGAAGCGAGCAGGTTCCTT
>CAYRYG010000107.1:0-1956 GCA_964428465.1 uncultured Gammaproteobacteria bacterium | reverse complement strand
GCCCGGTCTCCGGCTCCTACGTACGGCCGTTGGAAAATGCCTTGCCGCGGAACTCGCTCGTGCCGAACTGACTGTCAGCGGGCACTTCGCTCAGACAATCCTCGCAGTCCGACGTTCGTCGGACACGGCATTTTCCAACGGCCGTACTGGGTCGCCTCCGACAGGACGGGGGACTAGATAAGAAAAAATGACCTTGCGGTCATTTTTTTACTAGAGCTTTGTCTGTAGATACGCGATCAGCACGATCTGGGCGAGGAGGGCGTAGTAGAGGGGGACTTCGCCGCGGCGTTTTACGAAGTAGTCGTGGAAGAAGAAGTGCAGGACGTTGAACCAGCGCAGCAGCGGGGTCTTGGTGACCTCGTAGAGGCCGACGATGAGGTCCGGCAGGACGCCGCCGATGATTCCCCAGGTGAATGTGCGCATGGAGTCGATGTCGCGGGTGTTGGCGAGCATCAGGACGAAGAACAGCGCGACGATGGCATCGACCACCACGTAGGCCACCGCCTGCTTTTGGCGGCGCTTGTGAACGCGAAAGTTGTCCGAGATCCCGGTGTCCCCGTGCGGGATCATGTCGATGAGGAAGTGCGAGATAAACCCGCCGACGAAGGCGATGGCCGGATTTCCAACCGCATGGCCGATTACTGCGCCCAGCGTCGCGTGCGTAGTCAGGGTCATATTCGGCCAAGAATGTACCATATCGCCAGGATTTGGGCAATAAAAGAAGGACCCGTGGGGTCCTAGGCCGCGGTGTCCCGTCTGGGGCGGGGGAAGTCGCGGAAGGCGACGTGCGCGATGACGCGCTGCGCCAGCCAGTCGCGGATGTGCATCGCGTCGACGGAGCGCGAGAACCGCTTGGTCGCGTCGATCCGCTCGCGCGCCTCGTCGAGCTCGGCGACGGCCTGGTCGCGGTCCGTGTGCTCGGTCGCGAGGGTCGCGTTGGTTTCGTCGAGGCGAATCATCAGTCCCTCGACGAGCAGGCCGGCCGAGCCGAAGTTGTTCGTCAGCTTGTCGTTCTGCAGCGTCGATCGGTCGTTGAGGAGGATGCGGAAGGCATGTTCCACGTCGACCGTGATCCGGTCGCCGTTCACGTCCTGCATCCTGACGACGATCATGCCCGCGTGGAAGTCGAGCGCGATCCCGGCCGTGCGCAGCGACCAGTAGCTGAGACTCCAGTCGGGGACCCTTACCTCGCACGGTGTTCCCGTCCGGAGCGGGACGACGATGACCATCTTCTTTTCCTCGACCTGCACGAAGTCCCCGCAGCGGTGGATCTCGTACGTCACGGTCGCGTCGCCGTACAGGTTACGGATGCACCACAGCTCGTAGCCCTTGACGTTGCGGACGAGGAACGCGGTGAACCACTTGGTCGGGTTGCCGCCGAACTCCGGGTCGCGGAACGACGCGACGATCTGCCACGCGAGCACGAGGGCCCCGACCAGCGGGACGGGGAACCAGAACTCACGGACGAACGGCAGCGTCCACCACGATGAGACCATGCCGATCGCGGCGATGGCGAGGAAGACGCCGATGAGGACGCGTCGTCCTCCGTGCGGGATGGGAAGGTACGGCGCGAGAGCCTCGCGCGAGAGCTTGTCGACGTGCACTGTTTTTCTCCGACGTCCGTACGGACCGTGGGAGGCGCGATGGGACGGTCTCCGGCTTTCGCCATTACCGCCCGATCCGCCAGTCGTGGGCGTATGCCCGGTTCCCGGGAGGATTCCCGAGGGTCCGAACATACCGCTTTCTTGGCAAAATGTCAAGGTTCTTGTATGCTTCCGTCGCATGCCGGGATGGCGGAATTGGTATACGCGCAGGACTCAAAATCCTGTGTCCGCAAGGGCATGAGGGTTCGATCCCCTCTCCCGGCACCACCGAAGACAGAGGCTTGCCAAGGATGGGCGTCTCTGGTATTATCCGAACGCATTGTGGCTGGGTAGCTCAGTTGGTTAGAGCGAG
>CAYRYG010000106.1:0-1994 GCA_964428465.1 uncultured Gammaproteobacteria bacterium | reverse complement strand
TCGCCCTCGCCGTGCCAGCGCACGCGCGAGCCCGGCAACGCCACGGCCACCTTCATCCCCTCCGCGACGTTGGTCCCGCCGCACACGATTTGCGTCACGCGGCCACCCACGTCCACCTGGCACACCTTGAGCCGGTCCGCGTTCGGATGCGCCGCGGCCGTCTTCACCAAACCAACCACCATGCCTTCCATGGCGGCCGCCTGGTCGATCACCTTCTCCACCTCGACGGTGGAAAGCGTGACGGTCTTCGCGAGGTCCGCGTCGGAAACCCCCTTCGGGAGCTTCACGAACTCGGAGAGCCATTGTTTGGAGATCAACATATCTAGAACTGGTTCAGGAAGCGGAGGTCACCGCCCTCAAGGTGGCGGATGTCGTCGATGCCGTATTTGAGCATCACGAGGCGCGTGAGCCCGAAGCCGAACGCGAAGCCCGAGTGAGCGTCCGGGTCGGCCCCGCCCTCGCGAAGGACGTTGGGGTGGATCATCCCGGCGCCGAACACCTCGAGCCAGCCGGACTTCTTGCACAGCCGGCATCCGTCGCCCTTGCACAGGAAGCAGGTCACCTCGCCGTTCACGCCCGGCTCCACGAACGGATAAAACTTCGGACGAAGACGGATGCGCGTCTCCGGGCCGTACAGGTGCTTCGCGACCGCCTCAAGCACGCCCTTCATGTGGCCGAGCGTAATCCCCTTGTCGACCACCACGCCCTCGAGCTGGTGGAACGTGTGCTCGTGCCTCACGTCGGTCGCCTCGTTGCGGAAGCAACGTCCCGGAACCACCATGCGGACCGGCACGCCGTATTTTCGCATCCCGCGGATTTGAACCGGAGAGGTATGCGTGCGCATCACCGTGCCCTCGCGTCCCTCGACGTAAAACGTGTCCTGCATGTCGCGCGCGGGGTGCGTCGGCGGGATGTTGAGCGCGGTAAAGTTGTAATAGTCGCTTTCCATCTCCGGGCCGTCGGCGATGACGAATCCCATCGACGAGAACAAATCCTCGAGCTCCTCGCGCACCTGGGTGACCGGGTGCAGATGCCCGCGCGGGCGCGCCCCGATGGCCGGTTCCGTCACGTCGATCCATTCCCCCTGCGCCCTCTGCACCCCCTGCGCCCTCTGCACCCGCCCCTCCGCCTCCCCGAACGCTGCCTCCACCGCGGCCTTCGCCTCGTTCGCGACCGCGCCGGCGAGCTTGCGCTCCTCGTCCGCGAGCGTCGCCATCTGCTTCATGAGCTCGGCGAGCTTCCCCTTGCGCCCCAAAAACTCGACGCGCAGTTTCTCAAGCGCCTCGCGGTCGGAAATCCTCGCGGCCGCGTCGAGCACGTCGGCCTTCAGTTGTTCGAATTGGTCTTTCATAACGATTAGGACTTAGGGGACAGGCCTGACGGCTTTAGGGAGCAGGCTCATCCTCATTCCTATAGTTCTCTTTGCCCTGATTCCTAAACTCCTATCATCCCCTTTACCGCCCCCCACATCTGCCCGCCGAACTTTACGAAGTCGCGATAGGTGACGAGCACCACCAGCAGCATGAGGAGCACGAACCCGACGTTGTGCACGATCGCCTCGAGGCGCTGGTCCACGGCCTTGCGCCGGAGCGTCTCGATGGCGAGGAACAGGATGCGCCCGCCGTCGAGCGCCGGGAACGGGAGCACGTTCACCACCGCGAGGTTGATGGAAAGCAGCGCGGCGAACTGGAGCAGGTACGTGAACCCGAGCTGCGCGGCCTCGCCGGTCATCACCGCGATGCCGACCGGGCCGGACAGGTCCACGCTGACCGTCTGGCTCACGACCAGGTTCTTGATGAGGTCCGCGAACGACCGAACCACCTCGACGGTATACGACACGGTCGCCAGCACGCCGTGATAGACGGCGAGGTGCGGCGGGAACGACACGAGGCCCGTGCGCACGAGGCCGACGCCGATCCCGTGCACGTCGAGGTTCGCGATGTCCTCGGACGCGACCGTCACGGTCACGAACGCCCCGTCGTCCTTCTTCACCA
>CAYRYG010000105.1:0-2147 GCA_964428465.1 uncultured Gammaproteobacteria bacterium | reverse complement strand
GGCTCGAGCACGTCGACCTGCGCGGCGGCTCCGTCGAGCACGTCGACGACCCGCGCGAGCGGACGCTCGCGTTCGGCCGCCGGTTCCTCGACGCGCCCTACGACCGGGACGCCAACGCGCTCGCGGCGCCCGATCGGTTCAGCTGCTCGAGCTTCGTGAAGTACGCGCTCGCGTCCGTCGGCATCTGGATGCCGCGCTACGCCATCGACCAGTCGTACCGGGGACGGCGGCTGGACGGGATGGCCTGGGAGCCTGGCACGCTCGTGTGCTGGCCCGGCGAATTCCCGATCCGCGACCCGGGCCGCCCGGTCGGTCACATCGGCCTCGCCTGCGACGACCGCCGCGCCCTCCACGCGGGCGGCCGCAAGAGGACGGTCCACGAGTTCACGCCACGCCGCCCCGAGACCGCGGTCTACGCCGACCCGTTTCCCGCCGGGCCAAGCGTGCTCATCCACGCCCCGCGCGGCTTCGAAACCGCCCTCGACCTCGTCCGCAGCCTCCAGCGCTGACCCTTCTCTCGACGATGCGCTCGTCGATTTTTTCTTTCCCGAGGTCATACATCTCGCAGGTACGAGGTATTTGTAAAACAGAAAAAGAGACCAGCTGGGTCTCCGAGGGCTCACTGGAGCAGATACGCGGCCGTGACGACGATGGCGTTTCCGAGGGCGATGCCGAGGGCCGTCGAGAGAAGTCGCAGGCGGGCCTTGCGATACCTTGCGGGCATCACTGCGGCGGTGATGCCCATGGATAGCGCGAAAACGGAAAGAACCATTACGCCTCCGTACGGATGAGAGTTACCCGCTGTCGAGTGCCAAAAGCGCGATGACGACCGCAGCCAGGCCGACGGTCATCCCGAGGAGCGCCGCACTCATGGCCAGGAACACGCCCCGGTAGCTGCCGGGCCTCATGAGGCGACACCCCAGCCGTAGCAGGCAGGCAACCAGCAGGAGTTCGAGGACAAGCGTCGCGAGCGCGTGCATCCAGTCATGCATGTCGCACCTCCAGAGAGAATCGTAGCGAAGAACGACGTGGACGTCCATTCGCGCGCTCTGCGCAGATCGAACCGTGCGCGAACACACCGGTCCGCCACTAAGTGACGGACCGGCGTGCCGTCGAACAAAAAAGAGACCCGTCAGGTCTCCGAAGCCGCGGCCGAAGGCGGGCGCAGGTAGACGAACAGCACGTACAGCAGCGCGGCGCCCCACATCCACGCGTTCCACGCGATGTCCGCCGCGCCCCAGTCCTTCACCGCCCCGAGATTGAGCGTCGCGGCGAGGAGACACACGAGCCACGCGCGCTTGTCCTCGGTCTCCGGGCGGTTCCATGCCTTCTCGAACGTCGGGATCGCCCCAAACGCGTCGGCCAGCAGGTTGAGCCCGAGCACGGGCAGCGCCGAACTCGCGCCGGCGCCGTAGTGCTGGCGCAGCATCCACCAGAGCGGAATGCTCACGGACGCGAGCGCCGCGCACGCCAGGTTGACCAGGACGACCCAACGCGACAGCCGCTCGTGCTTCTCACCGCGCCAGATCGAGACCACGGCGATCACGAACGGATTGATCACGTACATGACTTGCAGGTATACGGTCGTCCCGCCGGAATCCCGATATGACAGAAGGATGAGCAGGCTCAGCGCGAACCAGATCCAGTAGGTCACGCGGTTCGGCCGGCATTCGCCGCGCCAGATCGCCGCCAGGTAGTAGTACATGGACCAGGCGGACGCGACCGCCGCCGCGATTCCGAACGTTTCCGAAAGGGACATCCATCCTCCAGGCCGCGCACCATAACACAAAACGATCCCTCTGTAAAGGGATCGTCTCGTGGTGCGCGCGGAGGGATTTGAACCCCCGACCAAGTGGTTAAGAGCCACCTGCTCTACCCCTGAGCTACGCGCGCATGTTCGGCTTCAGAAACTGGCGATCTGCTGGCTCAGGCCTTCGTCGCTCGCTCACCGTAGCGCTGCTACGCCTCGCTTCGCTCCTCGTCCTTCACCAGCATCTCATCCATTTTCTGAACCCTCACCTAGGGTACGAATTTCGTGACGCAAGTATGCCAAACGCGTTGACCGATGTCAAGAAATCCGGTACAGTCGCGTCCATGCGCCTGTAGCTCAACGGATAGAGCACCTGGCTTCGAACCAGGGGGTTGGG
>CAYRYG010000104.1:0-2160 GCA_964428465.1 uncultured Gammaproteobacteria bacterium | reverse complement strand
CGGTGATCCACAAGGACATCATGGACGTGCACGCCGGCGGGCACGCGTTCAAGGAGGACATCAAGCTCATGCTCGCCCTGTTCAAGCCGAAGTACTACGTCCCGATCGAGGGCAACCACTTCATGCTCCGCGAGAACGCCTCGGTGGCGTACTCGATGGGCTGGAAGGAGGAGAACGTCTTCGTGGTCGACAACGGCCAGGTGATGGAGTTCTGGAAGGACGGCGGGCGGCTCACCAAGGAGAAGGTGCCGGCGGACCACGTGTTCGTCGACGGCCTCGGGGTGGGCGACGTCAGCCACGTGGTGCTGCGCGACCGCAAGGAGCTGTCCGAGGACGGCATGGTGGTGGTCGTGGTGCAGCATGACGGCAAGACCGGCAAGATGGTCGGCAAGCCGGAGATCGTCAGCCGCGGGTTCGTGTTCATGAAGGAACAGAAGGACCTGATGGACGGGACGACCGCGGTCGTCCAGAAGATGATCGAGGGCCGCAAGTCCGACAGCGTGGACACCGCGGAGCTCCGCGACAAGATCCGCGACGAGGTCGGCAACTTCCTCTTCGCCCGCACCGAGCGCCGCCCGATGGTGGTCCCGGTGATCATACAGGTATAGCGATAGGCGGGGTCCCTGCACCCCGCCTTTTCGTTTGGCCGCGTCGCTTCGGGAACATGGCCGGCGCACGAACGGGTTTTACCATTCGGATGGGCGTGTGGTGTAATGTCAACGCTATGGAGAAACTCACCCAAACGACCGACGCGTTCGCCGCCGGGCTTCCCTTCTCCTACTACTCGTCGCGGATTTACCTCGACTTCGCGGCGTACGCGCTGGAGCGCAACGGAGAGACGATCGCCGTAACCCAGGATCTCGTGTCCCCGCACGAATTCCCCGCCCTGTTCCTGCCGGAACGGCCGGCGAACTGGGAACGCTGTTCCGTGACGTTCGCGACCGAGGAGGCGAAGGCCAGGGTTCGGGCGGCCGGGATCCCGATCCTGATCGACAATCCGGTCGGGATGGAATTCTTTTATAAGACGCGCGACTTCGTGACGCCGACGGGAAATCTGAAGACGAAAATCGCACGGTTCGCGAAGACGTACGACTTCCGCCTGACAAACCGGTCCGACGCGGATACGATCCGGGATTTTTACGCGCGATGGAAGGCACAACGGCCGCACGACGGCCTGACGTTCGAGGAGTCCGAGCAGTTCTTCGCGTTCTGTCTCCGCCATCTCGACGCGTATGGCATTCGCCAGGCATACGTCGAAATCGACGGCAAGCTCGCGGGCTTCGCCTGGGGCGTCGCCGCGCCGCGCAGGGGCTGGATCGGCCTGCACCTGAAGGTCGACTACCGCTACAACGGCCTGAGCCGGTTCCTGCACCAGGAGCGCGCCAGGCTCTTCCCGGAACACGAGGAATTCACCCTCGGCACCGGCGGATTCGAATCGGGAATCGAGGCGTACAAGCGCGAGCTGCATCCAAGCCGCGAGGTCGCGTACTCGTATATTCTGACGGGAAGCGACCGGGAGCCGTGACCTCGCCTTGACGCGCGCGGGAAAAACCCGTAGCGTTCCGGGCACGAGGAGAAAGGCCCATGCCGACGTTCCATCCGGTTCGATTGGAAGACGTTCTTGCAGAGACCGCCCGGCGGCTCCTGGACAAGCAGTACGACCGCATCGCCGCGCAGCTCGGGTTCGCGGACCGGGACGCCCTGGTCGCCGCGCACGACGCGGACGCGCTGTCACGGCTGCGCCGGGAATACTGGCTCGCGTGCATGGAACGCGGGACGATTCCCGAGCTGCGGGCGAGGCGTTCGCCCGAGTGGATCTCCGCGAACCTGGAACGCGCGGTCCCGCCGTGGTATCGAAGCTCGACTCCGCTCCCGCGCATGTGCCAGGGTCTCGGCGCCCTCACCGGCACCGAGGCCGCCGCCTACGAGGAACGCTGGTACTGACACCCGACGGGGTGTCTTTTTTTGGACAAAATGGCCGCATTCGCCTATGCTAGCCCCTGTATGAAGAAAGCGCTCACCGCCATCCAGCCGTCGGGATTCCTGCATCTCGGCAACTACATCGGGGCCATCGAGCCCGCGGTGCGGCTTCAGGCCGAGACGCAGCTCACCATGTTCATCGTGGACTACCACGCGATCACGGTGCCGCAGAAGCCCGAG
>CAYRYG010000103.1:0-2220 GCA_964428465.1 uncultured Gammaproteobacteria bacterium | reverse complement strand
ACGCGATCCAAAAGTTGCGTGCCTCGCGGCCTAAGGCCTCCGGCCTCGCGGCCTCCCCCGTCTTCCACACCGACGCGTGCCAGGCCACCGGGTTTCTCGACCTCGACGTCGAGAAGCTGCACGTGGACATGATGACCGTCAACGGGAGCAAGATGTACGGCCCGAAGGGGGTCGGGGCGCTCTACGTCCATCGCGGCATCAAGCTCACCCCGCTCCAGTTCGGCGGGTCGCAGGAGCGCGGCATCCGGCCGGGCACGGAGAACGTGGCCGGGATCATCGGGATGGCGAAGGCGCTCGAGCTCGCGCAGGCCGGACGCGTCCGCGAGTCGGAACGGCTCGCCGCGCTGCGCGACGCGCTGATCGCCGGGCTGCGCGAGCGCATCCCGAAGGTTCGCCTGAACGGGCATGCCACCAAGCGCCTGCCGAACAACGTGAACATGTCCTTTATGGACATCGAGGGCGAGGCGCTCATCCTGTATCTCGACGCGGCCGGCATCTACGCCTCCACGGGATCGGCCTGCACCTCGACCACGCTCGACCCGTCGCACGTGATCCTCGCGCTCGGCCTCCCCTACGAGGTCGCGCACGGCTCCGTGCGCTTCTCGCTCGGGCATGGTACGACGAAAGAGGACGTCGACTATCTGCTCGAAACCCTCCCGCCGCTCGTCGAAAAGCTGCGTGCCATCAGCCCGGTGCGCGTCGATCCAAAATATTATGTCTGATTACAACCAGCAGCCCGTCGCCGGCAAGCAGGGCGACGTCACCACCAAGGACGGGGGAAAGTCCTGGTTTTACACGGACACCGTGAAGGACCACTTTTTCCATCCCCGAAACTTCATGATGGAGGACGCGGACCCGGCCGACTACAACGCCGTCGGCAAGGTCGGGTCCCCGGCGTGCGGCGACGAGCTAAGAGTGTGGATGAAGGTTGACCCGGAGACCGAGCGCATCACGGAGTTTCGCTGGAAGACGTTCGGCTGCGGATCGGCCATCGCTTCCACGTCCATGGCGTCGGTGATGGTGACGGAGAACGGCGGGATGACGCTCGAGGAGGCGCGCAAGATCCGCCCGCAGGACATCATGGACCGTCTCGGCGGCCTGCCGGCGCGCAAGTTCCACTGCTCGGTGCTGTGCGACAAGGCGCTGCGCGACGCGATCAACGACTTCTACCGACGCGCGGGCCAGGTGGACAAGATGGTGGTGGAGGCCTCGCGGATCATCGACCCGGTGAGCAAGGTGACGGACCATGACATCGAGGAGGCCGTGCTCGATGGCGCGGTGACCGTCGAGGCCGTCCAGGCCAAGACCAAGGTCGGCATCGGCAATCCGAGCGTCCTGCCCGCGGTGGAGGAGCTCATCCGGTTTTATAAGGAGAAATACTTTGGTGGTTAAGGTGATTTGAGGTAGTTAAGGTTGTTAAGGGATTAACGTCATCGTTGCCTTAACACTTTAATCACTTTAACAACCTTAACCACGTCAATAACCTATGGCCTACCAAGACCTGCTCGACCAGCTCGCCTCGCTCAAGCCCGTGCTCGACTCTGCCGAGCGCTCCATCGGGGTCGCGTCGTGCGACGCGCCGAAGATCGTGTTCAAGCTCGCCGGGTTCTGCGGCGGCTGCGGCTGTTCCTCGTCCTACAAGGAAGGGCTCATGGACCTCGTCGCCGAGCATTGCCCGGAGTACACTGTGGTGGAATTCATTGAATCTTAAGGCATTAGGCTTTAGGCGTTAGGCCGAGAGGGAATGACACCTCGCGGCCTCGCGGCCTCAAGCCTCGCGGCCTATGCGTATCACGATAAAAGTAGACCCCGACCTCTGCATCGGCGCGGCGTCGTGCGTGACGATCGCCCCGGAGACGTTCCAGCTCAACGACGAGAACAAGGCCTACGTGCTCGACCACGGCACCGAGCCGGTCGCGCGCACCTACGAGCGCGTGGTGGAGGTCACCGAGGAGGAGAAGGACAACATCATCATGGCCGCCCAGTCCTGCCCGACGCTGGCGATTTTCATTTACGACGAGGCGGGGACGCAGTTGTTTCCTGATGTCTAAAGGGAAATAGGCTATAGGCGTTAGGCCGAGAGGGAATGGCACCTCGCGGCCTCGCGGCCTCAAGTCTCGCGGCCTATGCGCTATATCATCATCGGCGGCGGGATCGCCGGGACAACCGCGGCGGAGGAGCTGCGCAAGGCGGACGCAACCGCCGAGATTACGCTTGTCA
>CAYRYG010000102.1:0-2288 GCA_964428465.1 uncultured Gammaproteobacteria bacterium | reverse complement strand
TCGGTGAGCGGCTTGCCCGAGCCCTTCTCGATCCCCGCCGCCTTGGCGATGAGGCCGGAGGCCGGGGCCACCTTCATGACGAAGTCAAAGGTGCGGTCCTCGTACACGTTGATGATGACCGGGACGGTCTCGCCGCGGCGGGCCTGCGTGGCGTCATTGAAGCGCTTCACGAAGTCCGCGATGTTGAGGCCGTGCTGGCCGAGCGCCGGACCGACCGGCGGGGCCGGGGTGGCGGCGCCGCCCGGGATCTGGAGCTTGACTTGGGTAACGAGTTTCTTGGCCATAGCAGTTTTGTTTGACTGGATTCCCGGGAACCCTTCGACGAGCTCAGGGTCTTCGAGCGACCAGTGCTATGTTAGTTAGTTGGGGAAGTCATTGAGTCATTGAGTCGTTTAGTCGCTTAGTGAAGGAAATTCCGACACTCAATGACTAAACGACTCAACGACTTTACGACTATTAGACTTTTTTCACCTGGAGGAAGTCGAGCTCCACCGGAGTCTCGCGGCCGAACATGTTGACGAGCACCTTGATCTTGCCGCGCTGCTCGTCGATGTCCGACACCTTGCCCTCGAAGTTCTTGAACGGGCCGTCCGTGATCTGCACCACCGCGCCCTTCGTGACGTCGAACGTCGTTTCCGGCTCGGTCACGCCCGTGCGCTTCAGGAGCGCGTCGATCTCCTCCTGCGCGATCGGCGTCGGGATCGTCCCGGTGCCGATGAAGCCCGTCACGTTCGGCGTGTTGCGCACCACGTACCACGAGTCGTCCGTCACGACCATCTCGACGAGCACGTAGCCCGGGAAGATCTTCTCCTCCGTGGTCTTGCGCTTGCCGTTCTTGATCTTGATCTTCTTTTCCTTCGGGACGAGCACGCTGAAGATCTTCTCGCGCATGTCCATCGTCTCGATGCGCTGCCCGAGCGCCTCGGCGACGTTGTCCTCGTATCCGGAGTACGTGTGGATGGCGTACCAGCGCCGTCCGTATTGGGCTGTTTGCTTAGGCATAGTTGAAGAACGAGAGGCCTTAGGCAATAGGCTTTAGGCCGAGAGGACTTTCCTCACGGCCTCGCGGCCTCATGCCTCGCGGCCTATTTAGGACGTCAGTCCGATAAGTTTCCCAAGTCCGAGGTTGAGCGCCCAGTCGAGTCCGGCGAAGAACGCGCCGACCACGATGGAGACGGCGATCACGAGCACCGAGTACCGCACGGTTTCGCGGCGCGTCGGCCAGGTGACCTTCTCGAGTTCTTCCTTGGATTCGCGCAGGTACGTCGCGGCAGGTTTGAGCGGATTGGTCATAACGCTACTTTAAGAAGCCCTTGCGGGCCTTTCTGCCGTAAAGATACAGCAAGGCCCGAATCTTGTCAAAAGACGGGACCATACGGCCCCGCCTTTCGCTAAATGTCCAAGTTTTGCACGTTTTTCGCGTGCGTCTGGATGAAGTGCTTGCGGTTCGCGACGTCCTCGCCCATGAGGATGTCGAAGGTCTCATCGGCCTTCTCGGCGTCCTCGATGGTGACGCGCATCATGACGCGCGTGGCCGGGTTCATGGTGGTTTCCCAGAGCTGGTCCGGGTTCATCTCGCCGAGACCCTTGTAGCGCTGTACGTTCACCTTCATCCCGCCGACGACCAGCGCCTGCGCGCCGTCCGGGCTCTCCTCGCCCTCGGCCTCCGTCTCCCCATGCGCCTTCTGCGCCGCCTGCGCCCCCTTCATCCCTTTTCCCCCCGTCAGCTCGTCAATCGCCTTCTGCTTCTCGTCCTCCGTGAACACGTATCGGAACTCCTTGCCGACCGCGATGCGGAACAGCGGCGGCTGGGCGATGTAGATGTGGCCCTGCCGGATGAGCTCGGGGAAGTGGCGGTAGAAGAGGGTGAGCAGCAGCGTGCGGATGTGCGCGCCGTCCACGTCGGCGTCGGTCATGATGATGACGCGGTCGTAGCGCAGGTCCGCGATGTTGAACATCTCGCCGATGTTGGTGCCGAGCGCGATGACGAGCGACTTGAGCTCGTTGTTCGCGAGCATGCGGTCGAGGCGTGCGCGCTCCACGTTCAGGATCTTGCCGCGCAGCGGGAGGATCGCCTGGTTCTCGCGGTTGCGTCCCTGCTTGGCCGAGCCGCCGGCGGAGTCGCCCTCCACGAGGTACAGCTCCGACACGGACGGGTCCTTGCTTGAGCAGTCGGCGAGCTTGCCCGGGAGCGTGAGCCCCTCGAGCGCGCCCTTGCGCAGCACGGTCTCGCGCGCCGCGCGCGCGGCCGCGCGGGCCTGGGCCGCCAGCACGCACTTGCCGATGAT
>CAYRYG010000101.1:0-2523 GCA_964428465.1 uncultured Gammaproteobacteria bacterium | reverse complement strand
GAGCAGGGCAACAAAACCTCCATCACCGACGCCACGGGCACCGTGCGCATGGCCTACGACGCCTCGGGCAACCTGCTCTCCCGCACCGACCAACTGGGCAAAACCACCAGCTATGTCTACGATGACCAGAACAACCTCCTCTCGATCACCAGCCCCACAGGGGAGACCACCAGCTTCACCTACGATGCGCTTGGCAACCGGCTCACCAGCAAGGACCCCCTGGGCAACATCACCTCCTACACCTACGACAACCAGGGGCAAATCGTTGCCATCACCAACGCCCAGGGCCGCACCACCTCGCTGTCTTACGACTCAGCCGGAAACCTCGTCCGGTTCGTCGAGCCCAGCGGCGCAGCAACCAGCCTCACCTATGACGGGTCCGGCAACATGGTCACCCTCACCGATGCAGCAGGCAACACCCGCACCTTTGGTTACGATCTCCTGAACCGGCTGGTGTCGGCAAAGGACCCCCTGGGATACACCACCAGCCATGGCTACGATGCCCTGGGCAACCGGGTCGCAACCACGGATGCCAACGGCCACCAAAACCAAGCGGCGTATGACCAGCGGAGCCGGGTCATCCAGCTCATCGACGCCCTGGGCCAGGTCACCGAACTCTACTATAACGAGGCAGGCGGAGACCGCGGCGACAACAAGCCCACCGCTGTCACCGACGCCGCCGGGCATGCCACCTGGTTCAGCTATGATTCCCTGGGCCGGGTGATCCGGGAGACCGACCAGTTGGGCAACCAGGCCAACCTGCAATACGATGCCGCCGGTAACCTCGCCTCCCGCACCGACGCCCTGGGCAGAACCATAACCTACAGCTACGACGCTCTGGGCAGGCTGCTGCAAAAGTCCGGCTCCGACGGCTCGATCGCCACCTTCCAATACGACGCCAGGGGCAGACTCAGCTATGCATCCAACCAGCATATCGCCTACACCCTGACCTACGACACCCTGGGCCGTCTAACCGGGGTCACCGACTCCAACAACCGGATCATCGCCTACCAGTACGACGGTTTGGGCAACCGGACCAAAATGACCATGCCGGACAACACCACGGTGAGCTATGCCTACGACGCAAACAACCGGCTGAGCCGCATCGCCGCATTTCCGGGCGAGTTCACCTTTGCTTACGATGCCTTGGGCAACCGCACCAGGCTCACCTATCCCAATGGGGTGACCACCAACCAGGGCTACGATCCGGCAGGCAGGCTGGTGGCCATCCAGGCCCAATCCAGCCGCGGCATTGTCAACGCATTCAACTACACCCACGACCCGGTGGGCAACCGGCTTTCCAGGGCCGAGCAGCAGAAGGAATCCTCCAGCCGATACGATTATGCCTACGATGCAACGTATCAGTTGCTCCAGGCCCTGCCGCTTGTCCCCTCGGAAGCAGGCGACGATGCGCAGGACCGGCGGAACATCCAGGCCCCGTCCGCAACCGCCCCGCGCACCCAAAATCTGTCGGATGGTGAGCGGGAACACGAAAGAAACCACGGGGCGGAGACCTATGTCTACGGCGCGGTGGGCAACCGCTTGCGCGGCCCCGGCCGTGGCGACGCCTCGGTATACAACGAACTCAACCAGCTGATTGCCAGCACCACCGAGGAGTTCCGTTACGACGCCAACGGCAATCTGATCTTTCGGGCCGGGCTCTTGACTGATGACGAAGACGACTACGAACAACAGAGCTGGAGCTACGAGTACGACCTGGAGAACCGTCTGGTCAAGGCCACCAAAATCGGGGAGCAAGGCAGCCGGGTAATCTCCTTCAAGTACGATCCCTTTGGCCGCAGGATCGAGAAGAAGGTGGAGGAAACAGGGGATCATACCGGCGAGGCGAAAACCTTCACCTATGTCTACGAGAACGAGGACATCATCCTTGAGATCAGCGGCAAGGGCATCAGCCGCTATGTGCACGGCCCGGGCATCGACGAGCCGTTGGCTGTGGAGCAAAAGAGAAACAACTATTTCTTCCATGCCGATGGGTTGGGTTCCATTGCCACCTTGACCGACCAGCGGGGACGGGTGGTACAATCGTATGAGTATTCATCCTTTGGCCGGATGAAGGAGCAGGGCGGCGAGGTGAAGCAGCCGTATGGGTATACGGGCCGGGAATGGGACAAGGAGCTTGGTTTGTATTACTATCGGGCTCGGTTTTATGATCCCAAGGCTGGGAGGTTTATCTCCAAGGACCCGATTGGTTTTGCTGGCGGGGATGTGAATTTGTACCGGTATGTGAATGGGAATCCAATCAATTTCCTTGATCCCAACGGGCTCTTTGGTAACGGCAATGTCTTTCCTGGTAGCGGCGAGCAAGATAATGTGTGCAGTGCTCCAGCAGGCATATTCAACAAAAACAAGTGCACCAAAAAATGTTGCAAAAAACATGACAATTGCTATGCAGCATTTGGTTGTAATGCATCTTCTTGGTTTGTTGGTCCTATTAATGTTGGCCCATGCACCTTGTGTAACATGATGGCCGTTCAATGCATTTTAAATAATATAGGAAATAAT
>CAYRYG010000100.1:977-2542 GCA_964428465.1 uncultured Gammaproteobacteria bacterium | reverse complement strand
TCGACGCGGCGCTTCGCCATATTTTCCGCGCGCACCATCGCCGAATCGCGCGCCTGCTCCGCTTCGGCGATCTGTTTGCTGAAAGCAACGGTAGCAAGCGCTTCGGCACGAATCTTCTCTTCCTCGATCTTGAGGGCTTTGCTTTCCGTCTCCGCGCGAACCTTGGCCATATTCATGGCGCGCCTGGCCGCCTGCACCATGTCGCGCGTGTCCCGAAGAGCCTGCTCATTCAATTTTTCCGTGACTTCGGCTATTTCCTTGGCGCGCTTCTCGAGTTCGATACGCTCGTTGCTTGCCTCGATGGCGCGCTGTTCGGTGGTCATGCGTTCTTCAAGCATGGCAAGGGAGCGCTGCTCGGTCTCGATATTTTGTTCGGCTATGCGGCGCGCCTCTTGCAATGCCGCAGCGCGTTCATTTGCCGCAACGATCTCCCGTGTTTCGGCCTGCAACTTCAGGTCCAGCTCATGCGCGGTACTCAATTCCGCTTCGGCACGCTGTTGCGCGAGCACAACCAGATCCATCTCAGCCTGCAGCTTGTGCGCGGCTGCCTGATTGGCCATGGTTTCGGCAACCAGCCTGTCCCTCGCCTCTTGCTCGAACTGGCGCAACGAGGCATTGGTTTCTTCTTGCTGGCGCAGTATTTTCTTGTCCACATCGGCCTGTGCCAGCAACAATGCAGCCGCTTCCTGCTCGGCCTTGAGTTTGCGTTCAGCCGCCGCCAGCGCTACGGCCTCCGCTTCGGCGTGCCTCTTTGCCGCCTCGAAAGCCAGCCGTTCATTGTGTCCCCTCGCTTCGGCGTCGGCCCTTGCCTTATCCTCGGTAAGTTTGCGTTGCACGGCAGCCTCGGCGGCAGCCTGGTCCGCAGCCGCGCGTGCCTGGGCGGCCTGCTCGGCATCGCGATAGGCGGCAAGCCGCGCCTCGATCTCATTCAGCGCAAGCGACTCGGCGCGCGATCTTGCATCCGCGGCCTCGGCAGCAGCCTGCTCGGCTTTAAACTTGGAAGCCGCCAGCGCGACAACCAACTGCTCTTTGCCGATCTTATCTTCGACGGCTTGCGAGATAGCCTTGTCTGTCGATTCCTTTTCGAGGATAAGCTTGGCAAATTCCTGCTCCATCCTGGCGCGAGTATCCGCTGCCTGGGCGGCACGCTGCTCGGCTTCGATACGCCTGTGCCTCTGCTCCATTTCGCGTTGCTCTATTTCCGCCCGGCTTTTTATTGCACGCACTTCCTCGGCTTCGCTTTCCGTCCGCAGTATGGCCATGTCCCGCAACTGGAATTCAAGCCTTTGTTTTTCTTCCGCGTAGTTCTTTTGCGCCTGTTCAGCCGCAAGGCGCTCCGCCTTGGCCCGTTCTGCGCGGGCCATGGTTTCGGAAATAGCGATCTGCATGTGATGGATCTCTGCTTCGGCGCGCAACTGGGCATCCTGCTCCGCTTTGCGTTGCTGCTCGATCAACGCCGCCAATTCGCGTTCCATCTTGACCTTGTTCTCGGCGGCGGCACGCACGGTTTGCTCGTGCTGGAAACTCTGATTCAGCTCTTCCTGCGCCTGCTGTTCGGCGCGCAG
>CAYRYG010000100.1:0-967 GCA_964428465.1 uncultured Gammaproteobacteria bacterium | reverse complement strand
CTGATTTTCTTCCTGGAGCCGCTGTTCGCTCGCCAATTTTTCCTGCAACTCACGGGCCAGTTTTTTCTCTGCTTCCAGCTTGGCCCGAACCATCTCGGCGTGCCTCGCCACATCCTGGCAGTTGGCTTCGATCTGCGCGGCCAGATCCATTTCTGTGCGTGCCCGCGCTTCGGCCACCGCCCGCGCGTGCGCTTCGGCACGGGCACGCGCCTGCGCGGAAAGACTCGCTTCCGTTTCAGCCTCAAGGCGCGCCCTGGCTTCCTGAATGGCTTGCGTCTCGGCAATATATTCCTCGTTGCCGTTGGTGACTAACCGGATATTGGCTGGTTTTGACATGGCGTTACCCCTTGTGGCGGCCGATAAGCGCATCGAACCGGTTTTTGACTGGCTACTATGATGCCAAGATAACAGCATGGATGGCAAGCAAAACGCTGAACAGCGCGAGAAAACCGGGTTATTTCAGATGAACCTGTGAATTGCAACCCTCCAGGCATTTTACACTCTAGAGTTTTTAGCAAGTTTCATGCCCCTCGTTGAAACTTGGCGCTGAAGGATGCAATGTGCAACCCGCAACCAATGGTGGCGGTCATGGCAAGGCGCGCAACGTTCAGAAACGGCCACCAGCAACCGATCCAACGGACGGTGCGGAGTATAAAACCTACTGAAACAGGCTCTTGATATGCGCCAGCACGCTCCGTCCCAGTGCGGGCAATTCATAGCCGCCTTCCAGAGTCGATACGATACGGCCATGCGCGTATTTTTTAGCGACCCGTTTTAGCTCATCAGTTACCCACGCGTAATCGGCTTCGGCCAGCCTGAGCATCGCCATGTCGTCGTCGCGGTGCGCATCGAATCCCGCCGAGATCAGCAGCAACTCGGGCTGAAAACGCTCGAGCGCGGGCAGCCAGTATTGCGTGACCGCGTCGCGGAATTCCTCGCCGCCCGACCCGGCGGCAAGCGGCACGTT
>CAYRYG010000099.1:0-2567 GCA_964428465.1 uncultured Gammaproteobacteria bacterium | reverse complement strand
TGTTGTACTTGGGCTCGAACACGCGGGCGATCGCGTGGGCGAGCGGGCGGCCGGTGGCTTTGTCGTAGACGATCCCCCATGACTTCGGCCTGCGGGGGGCCGCCAGACGGCGAACGAGGAGGTAGAAGGCGATCTGCACGCCGACCATCGCGACCGTGATGGCGCTCGGTTGGATGACGGCGGCGAACGTGGAAAGAACGATGCCGAGCACCGCGACGACCTGCTGCGCGATTCGCAGACGACGCACGCGGATGACGGCCTTGGGCTCATGGAACTCCGCGGCGTCCGACGGGTCGAGCGGAATGTTCGCGGCAACGACCGCGTCCTTGTCCGTGACCTCGATCGGTTCCGCGTGATAGACGTCAAGGAACGCGCCGTCGTCCTTCTCGCCGGATAGGTATTGCGACGGGAAGACGAACCCGTTCTTGCTCGCGACCATGCGGAAGCGACCAAGATCCGGGAGGAAGAAGTAGCGACCGCCCTTGTCGGTCACGCGGCTCTGGATGAGCCGCCCGACGACGGAAGGGTCGCCCTGCCAGTCATCCGGCATGCGATACAGCCGAACGGTGGCAAGATCCAGCGGCAACTTGCTGATGGCGTTGTACACCACCCCGAACGCCCGGCGCTTGCGGCGCCAGAAGAACAGGAATGGCGAGGTGAAGACGTACTGAAGGAACGGGATGAGATTGAAGCTCGTTGCCAGGAGCACGGTGGCCGCCGCGGTGGCAACGGCGACGGCGGGGATGGAGACCGCTGCCGCCTCTTCGACCCCTGGAACGTCCCGAACGGCCTCGAGCGCGCCGGCGACCGTCTCGAGCACGGCGGCAACGGCGTCATCGACGGTTTCGGGAGGAGAAGTCGGGGGTACGACCTCGGGAATGACTTCAGCCGGCGTAGGTTCCAGCTGAATCGTAGGGTTGGCGATGTTGTCCGTCACGGAAAACGTCCCTGTCGTCGCGGAGTCGTACCCGTCTGCCGCGGCGGAAAGAGCGTACGTCGTGTTCGGTACATACCAGCCGAACTGTCCCTCGCTTCCGGTCGTGTACGGATTGAACTGTCCGTAGGGGGATCCATCCCATGTGACGGTTCCGTTCACGAGGAGCGTTGCGACCGCACCCCCGATGCGATGCGTTTGACCGTCCGAAGCGGCGAACGCGTACCCATCGCGCTCGACGTCGGCGATCAGGCTGATGGACTGGGTGGTCCCGTCAGCGTAATAGATGGATACCGCGAGTCCGTACGTGCCGGACGATCCTGGGGAGGATACGTCGGCGGCGTACGAGGAGCCGTCCGCGGTGAGAGCCATAAGATATGCGCTCTCGCCCAAGACGAGCTGGACGCGGTCCACCTCCTTGGTGATGTGCTCCGTCAGGAGCTCGATGCGAAGCGGGCGGCTCGACAGCAACGCGACCGCGCCGGAGCTTGCGGTCGTGAGCCGGATCTGCCGGTTCGCGACAAAGAACTGGATGTCCCCCTCGGGGACTTCTTCCCCCTGATCGACCGTGGTCGGGGGGATTTCTACGGGCGGCTCGACCTCTTCCGAGGGTTCCTCGCCCGCAGGGACCTCTTCCGAAGGGGGTTCCTCGCCATCCTCGGCGGGAACGTCCCCCTCTCCCGGCTCTTCGCCGGGAGCCTCTTCGGGAGGGGTCACTACGGGCGGCGTTTCCTCGTCCGGAGGGAGCACCTCTTCTTCTGGAGCGCTCGGGGTACCCGAACCGAGAGCGCCAGAAGCGAACTGCCCACACGCGTCATACGCGAACGCGCCGTAGTAATAGGTCGTGCCATTGGAAAGACCGCCGTGCGAGACCGACTCGCCCGTGCCGTCATAGATGACGCCGCAGTCCGCGTCCGACTCGTCGTCCGGGTAGCCGTCGGTGCACGCGAGCACGCGCACGCCGTCGAAGTCCGAGGACGGATTGTTCCACGCGAGGTCGTTCTCTCCGTCCCCCGCGGTCACGGAGAAACCGGACACGTTCGACGGGGCCGCGTCCTCGGTGGTCGCGAACGTGGCGTCCGACGTCTGCGCGGCGTTGCCGGACTCGTCCTCGGACGTGACCTGGTAGTGATAGGTCGCGTCGCGCGCCAGGCCGGTAAGCACGAGCGCGTGGTCCGTCTCGAACGCCGTGTCCGACTCGCTCGAGCCGTACGCGCTGGTCGTCCCGTACTCGACCAGCGAGTCCGCGTCCTCGTCGGTGGTCCAGGTGACCGTGGCCGAGGTGTCGCAGCTGAGGGAAACGTCCGCGTCGGAAATGACCGGCGCGGTCTCGTCGGGCGTGTCGAACGTCTGGTCCGAGGAGGTCGCCTGGTTGTTGCACAGGTCGGACGAGCGGACGCGGAAGTGGTACGTCGTCCCCTCGGACAGCGACGTCAGCTCGACCGAGTGTGACATCGTCAGGCTCGTGTCGGACTCCGTGCCGATCTCGTAGGAGTCGGTCGTGCCGTAATCAACCGCGCTCGTGGCGTTTTCGTCCGTATCCCAGCTGACGGTCGCGGAGTCGGTCGTCACGCCGGACACCACGATCGACGAGATCGTCGGCGCCGTCGAGTCGCCGCAGCCGCCGCCGCCA
>CAYRYG010000098.1:0-2626 GCA_964428465.1 uncultured Gammaproteobacteria bacterium | reverse complement strand
AGGCGCGGACACTCGGCGGTGCCGCTCATGCGGGCGCGCACGCGACGCGCGCGGCGCTCGGCCCGTTCTCGTTTGGTCTTCATGGTGTTTGCCATAGATTCTACTCGCCCGCCTTAGCCGCCTTCCCGGCCTTGCGGCGGATGATTTCGTCCGTGTACTTAATCCCCTTGCCCTTGTACGGCTCCGGCATGCGGAGCTTGCGGATGCGCGCGGCGGTCTGTCCAACCGTCTCGCGGTCCATACCCGTAAGCGTCAGCACGTTCTTCTCCACCGTCCCGACGACGTCCTGCGGCAGCGTGAACTCCACGTCGTGGGAGAACCCAAGGTTCATCACGATCTTCTGTCCCTGCACGTTCACGCGGAACCCGACGCCGTTCACCTCAAGCGACCGGCTGAAGCCGTTCGTCACGCCGGCAACCATGTTGGCGATGTTTGCGCGGGCCGTCCCCCACTGGGCGCGGTCGCCCACGAGATCCGGATGGCGAACCGACACCGTGAGGCCCTTACCGGTGCCGATGTCCTCAATCACAACGGACACGTTTGCGTGGAGCGCGCGCGACAAGGTTCCCTTCGGACCCTTTACGGTCACAGTCCCGTCCGCGACCGTCACGTCAACGCCGGCAGGGATCAAAATCGGTTTTTTTCCAATGCGAGACATAGAGCTACGAATTCGTTACGCACGATTAGGACACTACGCAAATCACTTCGCCGCCAAGCTTGCGGGATCGCGCTTCCTTGTTGGTCATGAGACCGTTCGGAGTGGAAATGATGGCGATGCCCATGTCGGACTTGACGCGCGGCATTTCTGTGGTCTTCACGTACACGCGATGTCCGGGCGTGCTCACGCGATGCACCTCAAGAAGCGCCGGCTCGCCGCCCGGATACGCGAGCGCGATTTTCATCCCCGGATGCGCGTTCAAAACCATCTTCTCAACGCCGTCCACGTATCCTTCCTTCTGAAGAATCTTGGCGATCGCGAACTTCACGTTCGAGTACGGCAAGACCACTTCGCGCTTTTTGACGGCGAAGGCGTTGCGCAGACGGGTCAGCATGTCAGAAATTGGGTCGGTCATCATATTACCAGCTTGCTTTCACCACGCCAGGGATTTCCCCGCGGTTGGCCAGCTCACGGAAACAGATGCGGCAAAGCTCAAACGCGCGCATGAATCCGTGCCGGCGTCCGCACTTCCAGCAGCGATTCACCTTGCGGGACGAGAACTTTGGCTTCCGCTTCGATTTTGCGATCTGATTTTCCGTTGCCATATGGCTTACTTGGACTCGTTAGTGTCGCCTTCGGGGAGGAACGGGAAGCCGAGGGACTTGAGCATGGCCTTCCCTTCCGCCTCGGACTTGGTCGTCATCCCGATCGTCACCTGCAGGCCGTGGATGACTTCGATCTCGTCCGTGCGGATTTCCGGAAACGCGGTGTGTTCCGGGAACCCGAGGGTGTAGTTGCCGTTCCCATCGAACCCCGCCACCGGCAGCCCGCGGAAGTCGCGGATGCGCGGGATGGAGACCTTCACGAGCTTCTCGAGGAAGTCCCACATGCGCTTGCCGCGCAGCGTGACCTTCATCCCGATGACCATCCCCTCGCGGATCTTGAAGGTGGAGATGGACATGCGGGCCTTGGTCTTCACCGGCGACTGGCCCGTGATGCGGCGCAGCGTGTTCTCCGCGGTCTCGAGGAACTTGGCGTCCTTGAGTCCCTTGCCGAGGCCGACGTTGAGCGTGACCTTCGTGACCTTCGGCACCGCGTTCGGGTTCGTATAACCGAATTCCGACATCAGCTTCGGCACCGCCTGGTTTTTGTAGGTTTCTTGCAACGTCATATTATTCGATCTGTTCGGACGCGCCCTTCGAGCGGATCACGCGAACCTTCTTCTTGTCGCCGTCCTTCGCGACGAACGCGAACCCCACGCGGCCGGACTTCCCGCTCTTCTCGGAAATGATCCGGACGTTGGAGACGTGGAGCGGGGACGGGAACTTGATGGCCTGGCCCTTCGTGGTGCCGCGGCGCTTCAGGAACTTGGTCATCAGGTTGACGTTCTCAACCACGACGCGCTCAAGCTTCGGGAACACCTGGAGGACCTTCCCTTCCTTGCCCTTGTCTTTGCCCGCGAGGACGCGGACCTTGTCGCCAGTCTTGATCTTCATATTAGAGCACTTCGGGGGCGAGGGAGACGATCTTCGTGTAGCCGAGCGCGCGCAGTTCGCGTGCCACCGGCCCGAAGATGCGGGTCCCCTTCGGTTCCTTCGAATTCTTATCCACGATCACGCCGGCGTTCTCGTCGAAGCGGATGTAGGTCCCGTCCTTGCGGCGGGTTTCCTTGCGCGCGCGGACGAGCACCACGGTCACGACGTCGCTTTTCTTCACGGCGGCGTGCGGCACGGCTTCCTTGACGACCGCGTTGACGAGGTCGCCAATGCCGGCCGAGCCCTTCTTGTAGCCGCCGAGCACGCGAATCACCTGGAGCTTCTTGGCACCAGAGTTATCCGCGACCTTGAGCATTGAGCGATGTTGGACCATATTAGGCGTTCTTTTTCACAAGCCGCCACCGCTTGTCGCGGGAAATCGGCCGGCACTCCGCGAACGTGACCACGTCGCCGACGTGCGCCTCGTTCTTCT
>CAYRYG010000097.1:0-2704 GCA_964428465.1 uncultured Gammaproteobacteria bacterium | reverse complement strand
CGGCACGTTCTCGACCCTCGCCATCAAGGCGCCGGGGTTTGGCGACCGCCGCAAGGCCATGCTCGAGGACATCGCGATCCTCACGGGCGGAAAGGTGATTACCGAGGAGCTGGGCCTGAAGCTCGAGAGCGCGACGCTCGCGGACCTCGGACGTGCCACCAAGGTCGTTTCCGACAAGGAAACCACCACGCTGGTGGGCGGCGCCGGGGACAAGGCGGCCATCGAGGACCGCGTCGCGGGGCTCAGGAAGCAGATCGCGGCGACCGAGAGCGAGTTTGAGCGCGAGAAGCTCGAGGAGCGCATGGCGAAGCTCGCGGGCGGCGTGGCCGTCATCAAGGTGGGGGCCGCGACCGAGACCGAGATGAAGGAAAAGAAGGACCGCATCACCGACGCGGTGGCCGCGACCAAGGCCGCGGTGGAGGAGGGGATCGTCCCGGGCGGCGGCGTCGCGTTTATTCGCGCGATCGGCGTGCTCGACGGCGTGCAGGCCGACGGCGACGAGCAGGTCGGCCTCGACATCCTGCGCCGCGCGCTCGAGGAGCCGATGCGCATGATCGCCTCGAACGCGGGCAAGGAGGGCGCGGTGGTGGTGGAGCGCGTGCGGTCCGAGACGGGCAGCATGGGCTACAACGCCGCGACCGACGTGTACGAGGACCTCGTGAAGGCCGGCGTCATCGACCCGGCCAAGGTGACGCGCTCCGCGCTCCAGAACGCGGCGTCGATCGCCATCATGATCATCACCACCGAGTGCGCGGTGACCGAGATCCCGAAGAAGGAAGAGCCGGAAGCGGGACACGGGCACGGCGGCGGCATGGGAGGCATGGGCGGAATGTACTAAGGGGAAGGGGCGGGCCTTGTGTCCGCCCCTTTTTGGCGCTAAACTGCGGGTATATGGAAAACAACATCCAAGACGACAAGGTCATCGCCGCGCTCGGGTACGTTGGCATCCTCTGCCTGCTCCCGCTGCTCTTGAAGAAGAACTCCCCGTTCGCGCAGCATCACGGCAAGCAGGGGCTCGTGCTCCTCATCGCGTGGTGCCTGCTGTGGGTCGGAAACATCATCCCGGTGCTCGGGCAGATCGTCTGGGCCGTCGGGTCGGTGCTGCTGCTCATCCTCATGATCCTCGGGATCGTGAACGCCTTCAACGGGAAGCTGTGGGAGATGCCGGTGCTCGGCGAGTACGCGAAACAAATCAAGATTTAGCGGAAGTGGCAATGGGGGAATTACAGATTTTGTTTACGGATATACAGATATCAGTACATCCGTAAGCCAAATCTGTAATTTCCCCCTTAGGTACCTATGACCGAGCTCTTGCGAGAAATCCAAGCCCTCCACGAACGTGCCGTACGTACGTGGGGGTTACTTTGACCTCGATGCCGTGAAGGCCGAGGTTCTTCGGCTTGAGGGGGAAATGGCGCGCCCGGACTTTTGGAACCGCCCCGAGGAGGCGCGCGCGCTCTCGAAGCGGGCGAGCGAGCTGCAGAAGGAGGTCGGAGACTGGGAGACGCTGCTCAGGGAACTCGAAGAGCTGAAGGAGCTCTCGGAGCTCGGGGAAGAGGATCCCGCGAAGCTCGCCGAGATCGGGGAACGGTTCAGGAAGATGGAGTTCGCCACGATGTTCTCGGGCCCGTACGACCAGGCGAATGCCATCGTGTCGTTCCATGCGGGGCAGGGCGGCACCGAGGCGAACGACTGGACCGCGATGCTCATGCGCATGGTCATGCGCTTCTGCGAGGGGAAGGAATGGGACGTGCAGATCCTCGACGAGTCGCGCGGCGAGGAGGTGGGCTACAAGAGCCTGACCCTGCGCGTGACCGGGCGGTACGCGTACGGATATCTGAAAAGCGAGGCGGGCGTGCACCGGCTGGTGCGCATTTCGCCGTTCGACGCGGAGAAGATGCGCCACACCACGTTCGCGCTCATCGAGGTGCTTCCCGAGCTCGACGAGGTCGACCAGGTGGTCGAGATCAAGCCCGAGGACCTGCGCATCGACACGTTCATGGCCGGCGGCCACGGCGGGCAGAGCGTGAACACGACCTATTCCGCGGTACGCATCGTCCATCTTCCGACGAAGATCTCGGTGCAGTGCCAGAACGAGCGCAGCCAGCTGCAGAACCGGGAGACCGCCATGAAGATTCTGAAGGCCAAGCTGCTCGCGATCAAGATGCAGGAGCGCGCGAAGGAGCACTCGGAGCTGCGCGGCGAGTACACGAGCGCGGATTGGGGAAACCAGATTCGCAGCTACGTGCTCCAGCCGTACCAGCTCGTGAAGGACCACCGCACGGACCACGAGACCAGCGACACGCGCGGCGTGCTCGACGGCGACCTGGAACCGTTCATGGAGGCATATCTGCGTCATCAGTTGAAGAGGCAATAATGGAAATTACAGATTTTGTTTACGGATGTACCGATATCTGTATATCCGTAAGCCAAATCTGTAATTTCCTCGTAGCACTCACCTATGCCAAAGTACAAGACGGCGCTCGTGACCGGCGGGGCGGGGTTCATCGGGAGCCACATCGTCGACGCGCTTATCAAGCGGCGCATCAAGACGTACGTGATCGACGACCTGTCCGCGGGGAAAAAGTCGAACCTGAACCCGAACGCGACGTTTTATAAGATGTCCGTGTTGGATCCGCGCCTCGAGAAGCTGGTCGCCAAGATCAAGCCGGACGTCGTATTCCACCTGGCGGCCAAGATCGAC
>CAYRYG010000096.1:0-2772 GCA_964428465.1 uncultured Gammaproteobacteria bacterium | reverse complement strand
GTGGTCGCACACCGCGTTCGCGACGTCGGACACCTCGGCGCGCGTCGGGCGCGGGTTGCGGATCATGGAGTCGAGCATCTGCGTCGCGACCACCACCGGCTTCCCGGCCAGGCGGCACTTCTCGATGATCTCCTTCTGGCGGACCGGGACGTCCGCGGCCGGCGTTTCCACCCCGAGGTCACCGCGGGCCACCATCACCGCGTCGGTCACGGCGAGGATCTCGTCGAACCGGTCGAGCGCCTCGTGCTTCTCGACCTTCACGATGATGAGCGGGAGAGGCCGCGAGGCCGAAGGCCGGGAGGCCTCGAGGAGACGTCGGAGCGCAACCACGTCCTTCGGGCTCGTCACGAACGACAGCGCGATCCAGTCCACCCCGAGCTTCACCGCGAACGTGGCGTCGTCCTTGTCCTTGGCCGTCATCGCCGGGACGCGCAGCGTCGAGTCCGGGAAGTTCATTCCCTTGTGCGACGTCACGATGCCGCCGTTCACGATCTTGATCGTCACCTTCCCCGGCGCGCCCTTCACGTACGCGGCCTCGATGAGCCCGTCGTCGATCAGGATGCGCTCGCCCTTCTTCACGTCCTTGTACAGCGAGGCGTAGGTGACCGGAAGCGTCACCGTTTCCCCGTTCTTCAACTCGACCCCCTTCTCCGGCAGCGCCCCGATGCGGATTTTCGGCCCCTGCAGGTCGCCGAGGATCGCGACGGGCTCCCCGGCCTTACGCGCGGCCGCGCGGACCATCCGGAACAGCTGCGCGTGGTTGGCGTGCGTGCCGTGGGAGAAGTTCAGGCGCGCCACGTTCATTCCCGACCGGATCATGGACGACAGCGTGGCCGGCTTCGCGGAGGCCGGTCCGATGGTGCAGACGATCTTGGTGCGTTTCATAGCTATTCGGCTTCTAGTTCTTCAAGCGTGGCGTTGAGCGTCAGCACGTCGTCGCCGCGCGCGACCATGAGGACGATCACCTGCCCCGGCTCCAGGTCGCCGATGAGCGATCCGAGCGAGCGGTTCTCGTCGATGTCGACGTCGTTGACCGAGAGGATGATGTCGCCCTCCGCGAGGCCCGCCTTGTCCGCAGGCGAGCCAGGGTACACGGCCGGGTCGGTCTCTGGGTCCGCTCCCGCGACCAGCAGGACGCCCGTGTCGTACGCGAGCCCGAACTCCTCCCGGACGACCTCGTCCACCGGCAGGTAGCGCACGCCGAGCCACGGCCGGACGATGCGCCCGTACCGCTCGATGTCCTCCACCACCTTCTTCACGTCGTTGATCGGGATGGCGAACCCGATGGACTGCCCCTCGTAGCTCACCGCGGTGTTGACCCCGATGACCGCGCCCAGCAGGTTGATGAGCGGGCCGCCCGAGTTGCCGGGGTTGATGGCCGCGTCGGTTTGGATCGCGCGCTCGATGACCTCGTCGGAGCCGTAGTCGCCCGCGACCACGCGGCGGTTGATGCCGGACACCACGCCCTTGGTGACGGTGTTGCGATATTCGGAAAGGGTGTTGCCGATGGCGATGACGGTCTGCCCGATGCGGATGTCGTCGGAGTCGCCGAGCGTCGCGACCGGGTAGCCGTCGCCGGAGACGTCGAGCACGGCGATGTCGAGGTATGCGTCGCGCGCCACCACGGCCGCGGGAAGCTCCACCCCGTCGTTCGTCACCACGGTAAACGTCGCGTCGAGGTCGCTCACCACGTGGCGGTTGGTGACCACGTAGCCGTCGTCGGACATGAAGAACCCGGTGCCGCCTCCCACCTCCACGAGCTCGTTCGCCTCCTCCTCGGTGAGCTCCGGGGGAAGGTAGAACGGGTCGAAAAAATACGCCTCGTCGTCCTCCGCGTAAAAGGCCGCGCGCGGGCGGCGGATGATGACGCTCACCACCGATGGCGCCACGTTGTCCACCACGGAGATGGTGGCACTTTCCTCCTCGATGAGCTCGACGATGTGCCGGTCCACGCCGGGCATGTCGTCGCCGACCGAGAGGCGGCCGAACAGGTCGGACGCGTTGATGGCGCCGGTCATGATGACCGCGCCGACCGCGCCCGCGACCGAGCCGATGACCGCGGCCGCGGTGACCGCGACGACGAGGATGGTCTGGTGGATTCCGGAAAGGCGTGGGTTGGCCATAGTTATTTCTTCTTGGTCCTGCGGCGCGCCTTGGCCGCCTTCGTCGGCGACAACAGCGAGCGCAGCTCCTGCTCGAACGTCTTCACGTCGTCGAACGACCGGTAGACGGAGGCGAACCGGATGTAGGCGATCTTGTCGAACCCGAGCAGGTTCTTCATCAGGATCTCGCCGATCTCCTTGGTGGTGAGCTCGCCGCGGCGCTTCTTCTGGATGTCGCGCTCGATCTTATGCACGAGCTGCTGGAGGTTCGCCTCGGTGTACGGGCGCTTCTCGAGCGCCTTCTCGAGCCCGCGCATCAGCTTCTCGCGCGAATAGCTCTCCCGCCTCCCGTCGCGCTTCACCACCGTGAGGTCGAGCAGTTCCATTTCCTCGAGCGTGGAAAACCGAAACGCGCACTTCTCGCATTCGCGCCGACGGCGGATGTTCATCCCGTCCACGGACAGGCGCGAGTCGATGACCTTGGTGTCTCTTTGGTTACAAACGGGACAGCGCATAGAAAAAGTGGCCGATCGCTCAGCCACTTCATTATACCACTCTACATCATCTTCTTGCGGATGAACGCCGGGATCTCGATCTCTTCCTCCTCGCTCGCCTGCTTGGGGGCCGGCATCGGCTGCGGGGCGGGCTTCTGCGGCGCGAACATCGGCTG
>CAYRYG010000095.1:0-2884 GCA_964428465.1 uncultured Gammaproteobacteria bacterium | reverse complement strand
GCGCGATTCTGCATGTGCAATCCACCAATAAAAAGGAAGTCTCCGGGGCCAACATCCTCGCCGCGCTGTTCGGCGAGAAAGACTCCCATGCGGTGCATTTCCTTACGGAGCGCGGCCTCAGCCGCCTCGATGTGGTGAATTATATCGTGCATGGCATCGCCAGAAACGAGGCCGGCAGCGCCTCACCGGCGCAGAGTGACAATGAAACCGAACAGCCTGTCGGTGATGATGGCGTGCTGAAGAGCTACACGCTGGATCTCAATGCGCAGGCTTTGGCAGGCAAGATTGATCCATTGATCGGGCGCGACCTTGAACTGGAACGCGTGATCCAGACACTGTGCCGCCGCCGCAAGAACAACCCGCTGCTGGTGGGCGAGGCCGGGGTCGGCAAGACGGCGATTGCCGAAGGCTTGGCGCGCCGTATCACCGAAGGTAATGTGCCGGATATTCTGAAAGACGCGTACGTTTATTCGCTGGACATGGGGGCGCTGCTGGCGGGCACCAAGTACCGCGGCGACTTCGAGCAACGCCTCAAGGCGGTGTTGAAGGAATTGGCCAATATGCCCAACGCAGTGCTGTTCATCGACGAAATTCACACCCTGATCGGTGCCGGCGCAGCTTCCGGCGGCACGATGGATGCATCCAACCTGCTCAAGCCGGCATTGTCAAACGGGCAGTTGAAGTGCATCGGCGCAACCACCTACCAGGAGTATCGCGGCGTCTTCGAGAAGGATCACGCGCTGTCGCGCCGCTTCCAGAAGATCGACGTGCCGGAGCCGTCGGTGGAGCAAACCATCGCGATCCTGCGCGGCCTGAGATCGCGCTTTGAAGAGCACCACAGCGTCAAGTACAGCGCCGCGGCATTGACCAGCGCGGCGGAGCTTTCCGCGCGCTTCATCAACGACCGCCACCTGCCGGACAAGGCCATCGACGTGCTGGACGAGGCGGGCGCCGCGCAGCGCATCCTGCCGAAATCGAAGCAGAAAAAAATCATTGGCAAACACGAAATCGAGGAAATTATTGCCAAGATTGCGCGCATCCCGACGCGCACCGTATCGCACGATGACCGCAATGTATTGAGGAGTCTGGATCGTGATTTGAAGGCGACCGTATTCGGCCAGAACACGGCCATTGACGCGCTCGCCACCGCGATCAAAATGTCGCGTAGCGGTCTGGGCAACCCGCAAAAGCCGATCGGCAGCTTCCTGTTTTCCGGCCCCACCGGCGTTGGCAAGACCGAGGTCGCGCGCCAGCTTGCTTATGCGATGGGTATGCCGCTGCACCGCTTCGACATGTCCGAATACATGGAGCGCCATGCTGTGTCGCGCTTGATTGGCGCACCGCCAGGCTATGTTGGCTTCGACCAGGGTGGCCTGCTTACCGAGGCGATCAGCAAACAGCCGCACTGTGTGCTGCTGCTGGACGAAATCGAGAAGGCGCACCCGGACATCTTCAACATCCTGCTGCAGGTGATGGATCACGGCACGCTCACCGACAAAACGGGCGCAAGGCCGACTTCCGCAATGTGGTCATCATTATGACCACCAATGCGGGTGCGGAGGCGTTGAACAAGACGCAAATCGGCTTCACTAAAGTATCCGCCTCCGGCGACGAGATGGCCGACATCAAGCGCATGTTTACGCCGGAGTTCCGCAACCGGCTGGATGCCATTATTTCCTTCGCACCGCTGGATCGCGAGGTCATCCTGCGCGTGGTGGACAAGTTCCTGATGCAGTTGGAAGAGCAGCTGCACGAGAAGAAGGTGGAAGTGGTATTCACCGATGCGCTCAAGGATTATCTCGCCGAGCACGGCTTCGACCCGCACATGGGCGCCCGCCCGATGGCGCGCCTGATCCAGGACACCATCCGCAGCGCGTTGGCTGACGAACTGCTGTTCGGTCGTTTGGCGAACGGCGGCAAGGTGACGGTTGACGCAAATGCCGACGGCAAGGTCAAGCTGGAGTTTGCGGAAGAGGTCATTCCTGCCTGAGTCAGTTTACCGGGGGCGCTTCGCCCCCTCACCCACCGGTCCCCTGCATTTCGGCTCCCTTGCCGCCGCCGTCGGCAGCTATCTCGACGCAAGACATCATCACGGTATCTGGTTGGTGCGCATGGAAGACCTCGACACGCCGCGCTGCGTGCCGGGCGCGGCGGATGGCATTCTGAAAACGCTCGAATCTTTCGGTCTGCACTGGGACGAGAAAATTATTTATCAGAGCCAGCGCGCTGCGGCTTACGACGAGGCACTGCACAGGCTGCAAACCCTTGGTGCGGTGTATTCATGTTGCTGCACGCGCAAGGAGATAGCCGATTCGGCGCAGCACGGCATCGAAGGTTTCGTTTATCCCGGCACCTGCCGCAATGACATGGCCCATCAGCGTGCAACACCGGCATGGCGGGTACGCACAGACGACACCCCCGTTAGCTTCGACGACGCGCTGCAAGGCCATGTTGCCCAGCATCTCGAAAGCGAGATCGGTGATTTTGTGGTGAAGCGCGCCGACGGCCTGTACGCCTATCAGCTTGCGGTGGTGGTGGACGACGCAACCCAGGGCATCACCCATGTGGTGCGCGGCACCGACCTGCTGCATTCCACTTCACGCCAGATTTATTTGCAACGCCTGATCGGGCTTCCCACACCGGGCTACATGCACCTGCCGATCGCGGTGAATGCGCAGGGCGAGAAACTCAGCAAGCAGACGCTTGCGCCGGCTATTACGACAGATAATGTGGTCGCGACGCTGATTTCCGTGCTGGAGTTTTTGCGCCAGCAACCTCCCGCAGAGTTGCAGGACGGAAACGTGGAAGAGGTATTGAGGTGGGCGGTGGGGAATTGGCGGCTGGAGAGGATGAGGGGGGGTCGGCAGATTGTGGTTTCTCATCC
>CAYRYG010000094.1:0-2938 GCA_964428465.1 uncultured Gammaproteobacteria bacterium | reverse complement strand
GCTCGGTGAGCGCGCGGGACAGCACCACGGTGGAATCGAGGTGGCCGAAGGTGGTGGCCGGCGCCGGGTCGGTCAGGTCGTCCGCCGGCACGTACACCGCCTGGATGGAGGTGATGGAACCCTTCTTGGTGGAGGTGATGCGCTCCTGGAGCGCGCCCATTTCCGTGGCGAGGTTCGGCTGGTAGCCCACGGCCGACGGGATGCGCCCGAGCAGCGAGGACACCTCGGAACCGGCCTGGGTGAAGCGGAAAATGTTGTCGATGAACAGCAGCACGTCGCGGCCCTCGTCGTCGCGGAAATACTCGGCGAGCGACAGGCCGGTCAGCGCCACGCGCGCGCGGGCGCCCGGCGGCTCGTTCATCTGGCCGAACACGAGCGACGTCTTCTCGAGCACGCCCGATTCCTTCATTTCCATGTACAGGTCGTTGCCCTCGCGCGTGCGCTCGCCGACGCCGGCGAACACGGAGTAGCCGCCGTGCTCGGTCGCGATGTTGTGGATGAGCTCCTGGATGAGCACGGTCTTGCCCACGCCCGCGCCGCCGAAGAGGCCGGTCTTGCCGCCCTTCAGGAACGGGCAGATGAGGTCGATGACCTTGATGCCGGTCTCAAACACCTCGAACTTCGTCGACTGGTCCGCGAAGTCCGGGGCCGGCTTGTGGATCGGGTCGCGGCGCGTTCCCTTGATCTGCGGCATGTTGTCGATCGGCTCGCCGATCACGCTGAACATGCGTCCGAGGGTCTCCGGGCCGACCGGGACCGAGATCGGACGGCCGGTGTCTTCCACCTCCGTGCCGCGAACGAGCCCGTCCGTCGAGGACATGGCGACCGCGCGGACCATCCCGCCGCCGACGTGCTGCGCGACCTCAAGGGTAAGCACGGAACCGTCCGGCTTCTTCACGGTCAGCGCCGTGTTGATGGCCGGGAGCGCCTCGCCCTCGAAGCGGACGTCCACCACCGGGCCGATGATTTGAGCGATGATTGGTTTCATAACTATGCGTCAAGTGCGGCCTTTCCGCTTGAAATTTCGGCAATCTCCTGGGTAATCCCCGCCTGGCGGGCCTGGTTAAAGGTGAAGGTGAGCGCGTCGATCATCTCGCCCGCGGAGTCCGACGCGCTGCGCATCGCCATCATGCGGGAGGAATGCTCGGACGCGGCGGACTCGAGCACGGCCTGGTAGACCATGGTCTCGACGAGCCGCGGGAGCATGCGGTCGAGCACCGCGCGGGGGTCCGGTTCGAAGAGGTACTCGGTTTTTCGTTTTTGGTTTTCGGTTTTTGGTTCCGCGTCTCGGCCGGCTACTTCCCCGATCTCATGCGTGTCCCCGGGCTTCCCGAGCGGGAGCAGGTCGAGGATGATCGGCTTCTGCGTGATGGCGCTGACGAAGTCCGTGTAGGCGACGACCACCTTCTGGTACGCCCCCTTCGCGTACTCGTCCACCACCATCCGTCCGATCGGGAGCACGTCCTCGAACCTCGGGTTGTTGGTGACGTCCGTGAACGCGGCGAGCACCGGCCTGTTTGCCCGGCGCATCGCGTCCGCGCCGCGCTTGCCGATGGTGATGGCGTCCACATGGACCGAGTCGCCGTAGGAGGCGATCGCGGCCAGGGTCTTGCGGATCATGTTGGCGTTGAACCCGCCGGCCAGCCCGCGGTCCGAGGTGATGAGGATGAGCATCACCCGCTCCACCTTCGCGTGGCGCCTCAGCAGCGGGTGCGACGCGGTATCGGTCACCGAGCCGATCTTCTGCACGGTATCCCAAGCCAGCCGCGCGTACGGACGCGTGCCGAGCACGGCGGAAACCGCCTTGCGCATCTTCGATCCGGCCACCAGCTCCATCGCCTTCGTGATCTTGCGGGTGTTCCTGACCGACTTGATGCGGCGTTTGATTGCGCGTGTTTGCAGGGCCATAGGAGGAGTTAGGAATTAGGGCTGGCGGCTTCAGGAAGCAGGCCTGGCCCCTCTAGTTCCTATGCCCTAAAATCCTCAAGTTTATTCTTCAGCCCTTCCACTACCTCGTCGGTGAGCTCGCGCTTCTCGCGCAGCAGGTCGAGCGCCTTGGCGCCGGAGGAACGCATGTAGGCCAGGAACTTCTCCTCCCAGTCGCGCACGTCCTTCGCGTCCACCTTGTCGAGGTACCCGTTGGTCACCGCGAAGATGGAAGCCACCTGCTCCTCGAACGGGAGCGGCTGGTACTGCGGCTGCTTCAGGATCTCGGTGAGACGGCGGCCGCGCTCGATCTGCGCGCGCGTGCGCTCGTCCATGTCGTTGGCGAACTGGGCGAAGGCCTCGAGCTCGCGGAACTGCGCGAGTTCGAGGCGGAGCTTGCCGGCCACCTTCTTCATGGCCTTGGTTTGGGCGGCCGAACCCACGCGGGACACGGAGAGCCCCACGTTGAGCGCCGGGCGGATGCCGCGGTAGAAGAGGTCTGTCTCAAGGTAAATCTGCCCGTCGGTGATGGAAATCACGTTGGTCGGGATGTAGGCGGACACGTCTCCGGCCTGCGTCTCGATGATCGGCAGCGCGGTCAGCGAGCCGCCGCCGTTCTTCTCGTCGACGCGCGCCGCGCGCTCGAGCAGGCGGGAGTGCAGGTAGAACACGTCGCCCGGGTACGCCTCGCGGCCCGGCGGGCGGCGCAGCAGGAGCGACACCTCGCGGTACGCCCACGCGTGCTTAGAAAGGTCGTCGTAAATCACGAGCGCGTCCTCGCCCTTCGCCATGAAATATTCGCCGATGGTGCAGCCCGCGTACGGCGCGATAAACTGGAGCGACGCGGGGTCCGAGGCGCCCGCGAGCACGATGGTGGTGTATTCCATCGCGCCCGCCTCCTCAAGCTTGGCGACGATCTTGGCGATCTTCGATTCCTTCTGGCCGATCGCGACGTAAATGCACTTCACGTTCTGGCCCTTCTGGTTGATGATCGTGTCGATGGCGATGGCGG
>CAYRYG010000093.1:0-3245 GCA_964428465.1 uncultured Gammaproteobacteria bacterium | reverse complement strand
GGGGGTCTCGCGGCGCGGCGGGGGCGGGACGAAGACGTGCGCGCCCGGGGGGAGCGCGGAGGCGACCTCGTCCATGGTCGGCCGCGCGGCCGGGTCCGGGTCGAGCATCCGGCGCAGGAGCGGGTCGTCGCCCTCGTAGGCGAGGAGCGCGCTCGGGAGGCCGTGCGTCATCGTAAGCGACTGGTACGACTCGCGGTTCTCGGGGAACGCGGTGGCGCCGAACGCCGTCTTTCCGTACCGGAGCTGGTGGTACATCATCCCGAGCTGGAACACTTCCGTATGCCGGCCGAGGCGGTGGCGCCAGACCATCTCCGGCGCGAGGTAGCGCGGGTCGGTCACGAACGCGTCGTGGTCCGCGAGCGGGTCGTCGCCGAGCACGTAGCCGAGCCCGAGGTCGAACAGCGCGGGACGGCCGTCGGTCCCGACGCGCACGTTCTGCGGGCGCAGGTCGCCGGTGACGACTGAGCGCGCGTGGAGCGCCGCGAGGGTTCGCGCGAGATCCCCGACGAGCTGCGCCGCCTCGGCCGCTCCGAGATGCCGGCCGTCGCGCACGAAGTCGAGCAGCGACTGGCCGTACACGTAGGCGCGACGCAGGAAGCGGACGTCGCCGAGCTCCTCGATGCCATAGAAGCGCGCGAGGCCGTCGACCTTCCCGGCGCGGACGAACAGCTCGTCCTCGCTCGGGAGTACCTGCCTCCAACGCTCCGCGTCGAACGCGCGGTCGTCGACTTCCTTCCACGTCTTCGCGATGCCATCCGGCCCGACGCCGAGAAACACCCATTGCTTCGTGTCCTCGCCGTCCATGCCTTCCTGCAGCACGCGCAGGATCTCGATCCCATTCGCGTCCGCGAAGTCGAGAAACGCGTCCTCGGCGTACCGATGGGTCGAAACGACGATGGGCGTCGGCGCGTACAGGCGGCCGAGACGGTCGATCTCCTCGGCCAGCGCCTCGCGCCCCAACGCGACCGCGTGGTCGCGCGCGAACGGCAGGTGGTTGCCGTCGAACGTGAAGCAGGCAAGGCGCGCCGCGAGACACAGTTCGCGGTCCCCCGTGACGCCCAGCGCGTCCACGAGCCGCGACCCCGGCCGCGCGGCATCCGCGACGAGCGCGGACCAGCGGACCAGACGGTCCCGGTCAACCTGGAACATGGGATTCTCCAAAGGACGGAATGGATGAAAAAAACCGCGCGGGGCGGTCAGTCGGCGAAGATGTCCTTCTGCCACTCCCGCTCCATCTCGGGGTTCATCCCCTCGACGTACTTGAAGAAGCGGCTGATGGCGTCGCGGGCGCGCATGTCGGTGTCCTGCCCGAAGATCGGGCTGTCGAGCCACTTCTCGTACAGGAACTTCAGGAAGAACTTGGCTCCCTGGCTCCCGAAGCGGTTGCGCGCGGCGAGGAACAGCACCACGTTGGGCACGATGCCCAGGCGGTGCTCCATCTCGCGGACCGCGGACAGGTCGATGTGGTCGAACGCGACGCGTTCCCGCGACAGGAACTGCCTCTGCAGCTCGGCGATCCCGGAGGACGTGCCGGTGGCGATCACCTGGAACGTGCCGAACGTCTCGTTCACGCGACGGACGGACGCGCGCCAGTCGCGCCCGGACGGGCAGCCGTGGTCGCTTCCGAGGCCACGTTCCCGCAGACCCATCCCGTGCGCCACCATGTCGGTGGCAAGGATCAGGTGGCGGTCGGGCTTGGCCACGCCGCCGAAGTCCACGTCGCACACGTCGTGAAGGAAGCACTCGAACGCCTCCGCGTCGTCGCCGCCGCCGGCGCCGTGCACGTGGAAGATGCTCGAGGTCATCACGCGCTCGCCCAGCTCGCTCGGCGCGAGGAAGTCGACGTCGTAGCGCATGGCGTGGCCGTCGCAGTGGTCGCTGCCGAACAGCAGGGCCATCTGCGAGCGCTCGCCCGCGACCTTGCCGAGGACGCCCAGGATGTAGCCGGACGTCTCCCGCATGCGCGTCGCCACCTCGGAGTTGGACGATGAGTTGTCCACGATCACGATGGTGGCCGACTCGGCGAGCGGGTCGGGCCTGGTGATGCGGTTGCGCGCCAGCGAGGCGTCGTACAGGCTGCGCTTGTCGTCGCGCGGCGCGGAGCGCGGGGGCGGCTTGGCGGACTCGGTCCGCTTGCGCGCCTCCTCGACGCGCCGCCTGCGGGCGGTCTCGCGCTCGGCCTCCGCGGCCTCCTCTGCCTCCCGGGCGCGCCGAGCCTCGGCCGGATCCGGCGGGGGCGGGGCGCTCCAGGAGGAAGGGCGTTCGTACGTGTCGTACGTGCTTGTGGTTCCACGATAGCTGCTTCCCGAGCCCATGATCACCTCCTTGTTGAGTGATAGAGCCGGACCAGGACGCTATCACGTCGCGTGGCGCTTGTCAACGCCTTTTGGCAATGAAAAACCGACCCAGGGTTGGGTCGGGAGGGCTCACCACCTGAGGAAGGTGAGCGTGGTCAGCGCCGTGGCCGTGACGCCGAGCGCGATGGAGCCTCCGAGCGCGGCGTTGGTCTGCGCCTGCAGGCCGGGCAGGTCCTCGTAGGGCGTGGCCGGGTCCACGAACTTCTCGTGGGACATCCCGCCGAGCACGTAGAGCCCGCCGGCCGCGAGCGCGGTTCCGCCGGCCGCCACCGCGAACGGGACGGACGGCGTCGCGCGCGGCTCGGGGAGCAGGCGCGTAAGGAGCGTCGGGGGCGGGTCCCACTTCGGAAGCGGGTCCGTTCCGCGCAGGTAGTGGGTCTCGCGCACGTCGCCGCGCGCGCCCACGAGCTGCAGGATGCACGGTCGCCCGGTCGGCCGGACGAGCGCGCGGATCCCGTCCACCACCACGACGCCGTCGTAGGGCGGGAGGGCCTGCATCTCGGAGGGCGGGAGGGCCTTGGCGCGCGTGAGCAGCGCGTCGAGGTCACCGCCGGGCGGGGCGATCATCCCCGGGAGCCGGTAGTCCGGCACCGTGGCGACCGCGGCCGCGAAGGCGAGCGCCGCGTCCTCGGTCTTCCCGTCCGCGAACGCGGCGAGGGCCTCGAGGCCGTGGTAGCCGGCCGCGTCGAGCGGGGTGAGGGGCTGCGCCAGGCACGGGAGCGCGGCGCGCGCCTCGGTGACCGCCGCGGTGAACCCCGCGGCGTCGAGCGAGCCCATGGCGAGCTGCGCGCGGGGCGCGGCGCCGGACAGCGTTCCGACGTCGGTGGGCGCGTCGCACGCGGCGCGCGCCTCCCCGACCGCCAGGGTCAGCAGGAACATCAGCATGTG
>CAYRYG010000092.1:0-3267 GCA_964428465.1 uncultured Gammaproteobacteria bacterium | reverse complement strand
GTGCGGATGCGATCCGCATTCCATCCACGGAGGCGCCTGATGGGCAACTGGTACAACGACGACTCGCCCTCGTACTTCTCTCCCCCTCCGCTCGGCCCCGCGCGGCGCGTCCGGGCGCTGGCCTCGACGCGCCGCGCGACGCACTGCGTCGGCTGCGGGACGCCGCTCGAGCCGGGCTATCGCGGATGCCCGCGCTGCGGCCGCGCCATCGCGGACGTGCGGCGTCCCGGCGACGCGACCCAGGAGACCTGCGGCCGCTGCCACACGAGGCTGAGCCCGGAGTTCGTCTTCTGCCCGGGCTGCCAGGAGAAGCTGGTGCCCGGCGAGTCGGTCGGGACGGTCTGCGCGTGCGGGACCGCCGTCGAGCGCGAGCACCACCACTGCGGCGGCTGCGGCAAGCCCCGCGCAACCTAAAAGCCGGACGATCTCTCGCCCGGCTCTTTTCTTTTTACAACCCCCGCATCGTCCGGAGCACCGGCTCCCACGCGGTTTCCTCGGCGAGGAACACCGACACGATGACGAGCGTCCCGTCGCGGTCGACGAGGTAGTGCACCTTGTCCGTCCCCAGCTCCGTGGTGCTCACCACCTTCGTCAGCTCGAGCCCGTTCACGGTCACCTTCTCGGACGACTTCACCTGCACGGCCCCATTCGCGTTCGACGCGACGAGCGCGGCCTCGAACGCCTTGACGGTCAGCCCGGAGGCGCCGTAGAACCAGGCGACGTTGGTCGGCTTCGCGTCGCGCACGGTGTCGCGCAGCGAAATGAAGAAATCGGCGTCGACCCCAAGGTACTGGGTCGGACGCACGTCCTCCTCGCGCTGCCGCACCTCCATGTTCGAGGGATACGCGAACGAAAACCCGTATTGGCCGTTTTCGTAGACGGTCCAGCTCGGATCAACGGCCGCGGGAACGTCGCTGCCGGCGTTCGTGCATCCGAACCCGGCGACGGCGAGAATGGCGAGGGCGGCGAACAGTCGTTTCATAGGAAATGGTTAGTACGAACGGGCGAAGAGCACGCGGCCTTCCGACGGTTTCCCGGAACGGACGCACGCGCCGGTCTCGGCAACGCGGTCGAACGGGATACAACGGATGGTCGCGGCCGTCTCCTCCTTGATGGCGGCCTCGGTCTCGGCCGTGCCGTCCCAGTGGGCGAGGACGAACTTCCCGTCCTCGATGGCCGCCTTGAACTCGTCCCACGTGTCCGCCTGCACCGTGTTGCGGTCGCGGAACGCCTTGGCGCGATTAAACAGCGAGGACTGGATCTCGTCGAGCAGGTCGCGGGCGGAGTCCGCGAGCTCGTCGAGCTTCGTGACGCGCTTCTCGTTCTCGTCGCGGCGCACCACGACCGCGGTCCCGGCCTCCAGGTCCTTCGGCCCGAGCTCCACGCGCACCGGCACGCCCTTCTTTTCCCAGTGGAAGAACTTTTCCCCGGGACGCAGGTCGCGCGCATCCACCTTCACGCGGATCCCGGCGTCGCGCAGCTTGCGCGCCAGTTCCTCGGCCTCGGGGAGCACGACTTCCTTCTGCCCGTCCTTGAACCACAGCGGGACGATCACCACCTGGATCGGCGCGATCCTCGGCGGGAGCACGAGCCCCTGGTCGTCGGCGTGCGTCATGATGAGCCCGCCGATCATGCGCGTGGAAACGCCCCAGCTGGTCTGCCAGCCGTACTGCTCCGCGTTGTTCTCGTCCGTGAACTTCACGTTGAACGCCTTGGCGAAGTTGTCGCCGAGGAAATGCGAGGTGCCGAACTGCAGCGCCTTCCCGTCCTGCATCATCGCCTCCACGCAGTACGTGGTGTGCGCGCCGGCGAACCGCTCGCTGTCCGTCTTCCGCCCGGTGACGACCGGCACGGCGAGCGTGTCCTCCGCGAACCGGCGGTACGCCTCGAGCATGGTGCGCGCGAACTGGTCGGCCTCCTCGGCCGAGGCGTGCACCGTGTGCCCCTCCTGCCACAGGAATTCCGTCGTGCGCAAAAACAGGCGCGTGCGCATTTCCCATCGCACCACGTTTGCCCACTGGTTGATCAAGAGCGGCAGGTCGCGGTACGAGTGGATCCAGTTGCTGAACGTGGCATACATGATCGTCTCCGAGGTCGGGCGCACGACCAGCTCCTCGTCGAGCTTCGCCTCCGGGTCGGCAATGAGCTTGCCGGGGTTCTGCGGATCCGCCTTGAGCCGGTGGTGCGTCACGATCGCGCACTCCTTCGCGAACCCCTCGGCATGCCCCTCCTCCTTCTCCAAGAAGCTTTTCGGCACGAACAACGGGAAGTACGCGTTCTCCACGCCCTTCTCCTTGAACGCCTTGTCGAGCACGTCATGCATCATTTCCCAGATGGCATATCCGGTCGGCTTGATGACCATGCACCCCTTCACCGGCGAATGCTCGGCAAGGTCGGCGGCCGCGATCACGTCCAAATACCACTGGCTGTAATCCTCCGCGCGGGAGGTAAGCTTTTTGTCTTCCATAACGGATAGATCCTAGCAAACCGGGCGGTTCTTGCCAACTAACGCGTCCCGCCCTGTGGGAGCAAACGTATCCAATACCCGGTATTGGATGGGTTAGCGAAAAAATGGAGGACTGTTGCCAGCGCGCCGGTTCGAGGGTATCGTCCGGGCGGAGGTACCCATGTTCCTTTGCCTTTGCCTCGCCTGCTCACGTCCGGACGACCGAACGCCGCTCAACGAGCTCGATGCCCACACGCGCTACGAGCTTCGCTCGGTCCGCGCGTGCGCCGTGCTCGCGGACGACTCGCCGCACGACCCGTACCGCCTCGTGTTCCTCCACCGGACGAACCCGGACGGCGTGGACGCGCAGGCCGAGCTGTTCGCCTTCTCCGGCGGGGCCGGATCCGCCTCTGGCGGAGACACGTCGAAGTTCCGCTGCGGGGAGGTCCGCCTGGCGCTCCAACCCGGAACCGACCGCACGCCGGTGTACATGGACTTCATACCCGGCGTCGACGCCGTGAAGATCCGCGAGCTGCGCGTCTACCGGTTCGACGCGGCATGGAACCCGGAGGACCCGTTCGCGGTCGCGACCGAGGACCACCAGCCGTTCCGCGACTACGTGTTCCGCGTGAACCTCGTGATGCCCCCGTTCGCCGACGACCCCGCAACCCTGTTCGTGAGGTGAGCATGCGGATGCTTCCCGACGACCTGCGCGAGCAACTCGCGTCCCTGCGCGTCTGCCAGGCGAACGGCGTCTCGCCGCGCGTGCTCGTTCCCGAGCGCGCGCTCGAGTGGCTCGAGCACGTCGACCTGCGCGGCGG
>CAYRYG010000091.1:0-3355 GCA_964428465.1 uncultured Gammaproteobacteria bacterium | reverse complement strand
CATCCGCCAGCCGGCGTCGCTGTGCGGCATCGTCGGGCTCAAGCCGACCTACGGGCGCGTCTCGCGCTACGGGCTGATGGCGCTCGCGTCGAGCCTCGACCAGATCGGCCCGTTCGCGCGCACGGTGGAAGACGCCGCGCTCGCGCTCGAGGTCATCCAGGGCGACGATCCCATGGACTCGACCACGGTCGCGGGCGCCGAGGTGAGCGTTCCCGAGCTGCTCGACAAGGACGTGAGGGGAATGCGCGTCGGCGTGCCGAAGGAGTATTTCATCGACGGCATGGACGAGAACGTGCGCCGCGCGGTGATGGACGCGGTCGCGGCGTACGAGAAGGCCGGCGCGACCATCGTCGAGGTTTCTCTCCCGCACGCGGAATACGGCATCGCGGCCTATTACGTCGTCCAACCATGCGAGGCATCCTCGAACTTGAGCCGCTTCGACGGCATTCGCTTCGGATACTCGTCGGAGGGGCAGACGCTGCTCGAAACGTACGAGCGCTCCCGCGGGGAAGGGTTCGGCCCGGAAGTGCAACGCCGCATCATGCTCGGCACGTTCGCGCTCTCGAAGGGATACCATGACGCGTTCTACAAGAAGGCGCTCAAGGCGCGCACGCTCATCAAGCGCGACTTTGACGAGGCGTTCAAGGACGTGGACGTCATCGCCACGCCCACCTCGCCGTCCGTCGCCTGGCCCATCGGAGAAAAGTCGAGCGACCCGCTCGCCATGTATCTCGCGGACGTGTTCACCGTGTCCGCCAACATGGCCACGATCCCGGGGATGTCCATCCCGTGCGGGTTCGTGGACGGTCTCCCGGTCGGCCTCCAGCTGCTCGCAAAGCCGTTCAACGAGCAGGCCCTGTTCCGCGCCGGCGCGTTCTACCAGACGGCCACGGACTGGCATACGCGAACGCCATGATCCCGTACTTCGAGCTCAAGACCATCCCGCTCGGCCCCCTCACCATCCAGGCGTGGGGGTTGATGGTTGCGCTTGGGATTTTCGTCGGGGCGTGGGTTGGCGCGCGCATGGCAAAGCGCCGCGGGCTCGACCCGTCGGCGGTGTGGGACGCGGCGGTGTGGATCGTGATCGGCGCGATGGTGATGGCGCGGCTGTTCCACGTGGCGTTCTACGACCCGGCGCGATACCTCGCGGACCCGCTCTCCGTCGTCGCGATCTGGGAGGGAGGAATGAGCATGTTCGGCGGGTTTGCCGGAGCGCTCGCGGCCGGCATTTGGTTCATGCGCCGACGGAAGCTGGACATCTGGCAGTACGCGGACGCGATGGTGTACGGGTTGCCGGTCGGCATCGGCATCGGGCGCATCGGGTGCTTCCTCATCCACGACCATCCGGGGACGCTCACGCATTTCATCCTCGGCATCAAATACCCGGACGGCTCCGTCCGCCACGACCTCGGCCTCTACGAGTCGATCTACGGCTTCGTCCTCGCGATCGTCTTCCTCGTCCTCGCGCGCCGCAACGCAAAGCCACCGACGTACATCGTCACGTTCCTCGCGACCTACGGCCTCTTCCGCTTCGCGACCGACTTTCTCCGCGTCATCGACGCCCGCTACCTCGGCCTCACCCCGGCGCAGTATCTGTCGATCGCGATGATCGTTGGATCCGTCATCATCTACAAAAAGCAGGCAAAAAGATGACAGTTTCTGTTATTGAAAATCCGCTGGCGTTCGCATAATAATTTCACAGTGTATCTATTTTGCCGATAAAATATTGGCTATTTTTTTGTCTAACAGTAACGTATGCATCGTGACGATTTTCTTCCCGTCACGCAGGAGAAACCATGAGCGACAGGTCACCCCATTCCATGAGCCAGTTGGAGCTCGCCAGGGAGATCGTCCGTCTCGAACTTGAGCTGGAGTTCGATCCGCGCAAGCAGCGCATCGCCGACCTTATTCGCGCCTACGGCGTTCTCTGGGAGTCGGCGAGGCGGGTGGTGCTGTACACCCGTGACTGTCAAGTCAAGTTGCATAAGGATGCGACCGATGAAGAAATTGGCCATCACCTGGCCAATCAGCGGCCCTACAGGACCAAGTCGCTGGAGGAAAATCTGGCTGACTTCGACCGCACCCGGGCCATCGACCGTAGGGGGATGGATCCTCGGGGTGGGCCCTTGAAGTGGGACGACATGACCCGGGACCAGGTCACTGGCGACGATCCTGAGTGGGCGCGTAGCTTGAACGAGAGGCAACAGATCCAGGCCGTTTTTCTCCACGCCGAACTCGAGCGTCGACAGCGTTCTCGACACTGACGCCAATTGGGCGTCTTTTTCTTAGTATCTGTCGGCATAAAATTGACAAATGTCTGCTTGACAAATTAGCTACAAATAGCGTATTTTTGTATTTATCCACAATCATGAAGCCAATAAATGGCCATATATGCCAAACAAGGATATCTTGTCACCTGAGGTGCTGGAACTTCTGGGGCTTACCCGGAAGGATCTGGACGTCTACCAGGCGTTGCTCCGGCTCGGGAGCGCCCCGCTGCGACGCGTCGCGGAGGAGGCGAACCTGAACCGCGGGACGACGTACGACGCCCTCAAGCGGCTCCTCGACGTCGGGCTCGTGTCCTACGTGGACGCGAAGACCCACCGGTATTTCACCGCCGAAGATCCGCACAAGCTCCGTGGCCTCGCGACCCGCCGCGAGGTGGCGATGCGCGAAGCCGCGCTGGAGCTCGACGATCTCATTCCAGGGCTCGACACGCTGAGGGGAGAGTCCGGATACCGCCCGGCCGTCCGCTATTACGAGGGCGACGCCGGCGTGCGCGATATCCTGACGGACGTGCTCGAGGTCACGGAGCGTGCGGAGTCAAGGACCTACCGCGTGTACTCGACCGCGACGATCCGCGTCGCGAAGGACGCGGCGTGGCCGTCGTTCAGCAAGGAGCGCATCAGGCGCGGCGTGCGCGTGAAGGCCATCGCCATCGGCAAGGGCGGCACCACGGCCGGCCTCGACGAGCGCCGCTGGCTCTCGCAGGGCGAGAGCGCGCCGACGTACATTGCCATCTATCACGGCAAGACGGCGTACATTTCCATGGACGCCAACAAGCGCCTGTTCGGGGTGATCATCGAGGACGCCGCCATCGCGGCGACGCAGGAGATGATCTTCGACGCGCTGTGGAAGTCGCTCGCGTAGGGGGTACAGATGGGGGAAATTACAGATTTAGTTTACGGATATACAGATATCGGTACATCCGTAAGCCAAATCTGTAATTCCCCCCATTGCCAAACCACTACGGAGTCAATCGTGTCCACGCTCGTCCTCATGCTCTGCGGGCCGCACCGCGAGCAAACTTGGTCCCCGACGTACCATCGCCTCGACGCGGCCACCACGGTCGCGC
>CAYRYG010000090.1:0-3465 GCA_964428465.1 uncultured Gammaproteobacteria bacterium | reverse complement strand
CAGCGCGTGAAGGAGGCCGAGGCCGACTACCGCTACTTCCCCGAGCCGGACATCCCGGTGCTCGAGCTCACCGAGCTCGCGGAGGAGGAACGCGCGCGGCTGCCGGAGCTCCCGGCGGCGCGACGCGCGCGCTTCGGCGAGGAATACGGCCTGCGACCGGAGGACGCGCGGCAGATCTGCGACGACCCCGCGCTCGCGGACTTCGTGGAACACGTGTTCTCGGAGCTGGCCGAGTGGATGGAGACGAGCGGCGCGGAGGACGCGAAGGACAAGCGCAAGCTGGCGAACCTCGTTTCCGGCTGGCTGCTCTCCAAGCTCGGCGGGCTCATGGCCGATCGCGGCATCGACGTGCGCACCATGAAGGTCAGCGCGGAAAACTTCGCGGAGTTCGTCACGCTCATCGCCTCGCGCAAGCTAAACTCCGCCTCGGGCCTCACCGTGCTCGGCGAGATGCTCGACTCCGGCGCGGACCCGTCGCACGTCATGGAGGACAAGCGCCTGGGCGCCATCGAGGACGAGGGCGCCATCGCCGAGGTGGTGGACCGCGTGATCGCAAATAACGCCGACATCGTCGAGCGTTATCGCGGCGGCAAGAAGGAATTGCTGCAGGTGCTGATCGGCCAGGTGATGAAGGAAACCGAGGGCGCGGTGGACGCGAAGGTCGCGCGCAACATGCTGCTGGTCAAGTTAGAAACCGAGTAACCAGGCCGAACGCCTCTTCCGACGACCGGATCCACTGGATCCGGTCGTCGCGTTTGAACCAGGTCATCTGGCGCTTCGCGTAGGCGCGGGTGGCCTTTTTGGTCTCCTCGACGGCGTCCGCGAGCGATCCCCCGGCCATGGGGCCCCTGCTGCGGAACATCCCATCGTCCTCACTTCGCTCCGGGCGACGGGAGCCCTGTTCCTCCGCCCCCATGGCCGAATCGAGCCAACGACAAATCTGTCGATAGCCGATGCCGGTCATGGCCTCGGTGTCGCAGCCGTACGCGTCGCGCAGCCGACGGACCTCGTTCACCAGCCCGTTCGCGACCATCCCCTCGACGCGCATGTTGATGCGCTCGTTGAGCTCGTCGCGCTCCACGAGCAGGCCGATCTCGAGCGGGTCGTATGTGCCGGCCCCGCGCCGGATCTGCGCGGAGAACGGCTTGCCGGTCGCGAGCGTCACCTCGAGCGCGCGGACCACGCGCCGCTTGTTGTCCCGGTCGATGACCTCCGCGCCGTCCGGGTCGAGCCGCTTGTATTCCGCGAACAGGTCGTCGAGGGGCCGAGCCTCCAGCTTCTCGCGCAGCTCCTTGTTCGGCGGCGTCTCCGTCAGGTTCAGGTTGTCCACGACCGCGCGTACCCACAGCCCGGTGCCGCCGACCAAAATAGGCAGCTTCCCGCGCTTCAGGATATCCGCGATCTTCGCGTCCGCGTATTTCCTAAACTCCGCGACCGAATACTCCTCGTTCGGCTCCACGAGGTCGATCCCCCAGTGCGGAACGCCGTCCACCAGGAACGTCCTGCGCGTCCCGAACAGCTGCGTGATGCTCCCCCGCTCGATGGATGCCTCGACCCACTCCCCCTCCGGCTTTGCCGTCCCCACGTCCATCCCCTTGTACACGAGCCGCGAGTCAACCGAAATCACCTCGCCGTCGAACCGTTTGGCGAGGTCGATGCCTAGCTGCGTCTTGCCGCTTGCCGTCGGGCCGACAATCACCAAAATTCTCTGTTTTCCGTTCCCCATACACATTATGCCTTCCGCGTCGTTTGAACGACCGTCACCCATTGCCTGATTTGGGCATGATGAATGAACTCCTTCACAAGGTCAAATGCATCGCGTCGTGTTTCCCAGACGCTCAACTGAATCATTTGAAATCCAGAATCCTTGAGAAATCTCCTGAATGTCTGGCGACTCAACTTCGCCCGTTCGGGAATATCAAACACCACCATGCAAGATTGACCTTTCGGAAGAAGCGCTTTGTTCACCCGCAACTGTTCCCGCACGGCCTTCGCCCGCCCTTTCGCCGTCAGGGCAATCGACAATCCCGTCGCTGTCTTTCGAATCTCGATCAGCTTGCGCCGCTTGAGCTGTTGAATCGCCTGATAGCGGCTCTTTCGTTCTCTTCCCGCGCGAATGCGAAGAACGTGCTCGTAGCTCTTCGCACGATACGTGATCACCTCCGTCGCCTTCCCGATATCGTCGAGCAGGTCCAGGAGAATCGAACCGACAACCGACACGGTTGCCTTCGTGGTTTCCTTCAATGCCCTTCCCGTCCGTCTCACGCTCATACTATTTGTAGAATAACCCGATCGGATACTTTTTGCAATTTGGTCTTCCATACGAAAAGAAAAACCCCACGCGGCGCGTGAGGGGCGGATCAGCCGGTCAGCCGTTCGCGGCCGACGGGACTGATCGCGTAGGACTGGTCGCCAAGATGCCGCGGCCGCAACGTGACGTACCCGTCGCGTCCCAGCTGCAGGGCGCGGGCGCGTCCGATCAGGTTCGAGGCGGTCGTCCCGGAGACGACGCCCTCGTAGAGGGCGCCGATCTCGTCGAGAGAACGTGGCTTGCCATCGCGCAGGATCGCGAGGACGGCGCGGTCGGTGTCATTGAATGCGGGTTCCATTCGATCTCCCTGTTTGAATGGACGGTTACTCTACACGAAAATAAGGCCGGCGTCAAGCCATCCGACCGTCGAGAATCCATTTTTCTGCCTTCTCAATCTTAACATCCACGATCTGTCCCACCAACTCCTTGCCGCCCGGGAAACGGACCAGCTTCATCTCGCGCGAGTTGCCGAGGCAGGTGCCGGGGAGGGTATTGAGGTGATTGAGGATATTTGGCAAAGCCAGCATTTCATCCGTCGCGACAGGTTCCTCGTGGCGCTCCACGAGCACGCTCACGGTCTTGCCGACGTACGCCTGGTTCTTCTCGTGCACGATGCGCTCCTGCACCTCCTGCAGGTGCTGCCAGCGCCACTTCTTCTCGTCGCGGTCCACGTCGTCTCGGAACGCGCGCCAGGCCGCGGTGCCCGAGCGGGTGGAATACCGCGCGGTGTAGGAAATGTCGAACCGGACCTCCTCGTACAGCTCGGCGGTCTTCAGATACTGCTCGCGTGACTCGCCGCAGAACCCGACGATGATGTCCGTGCCGATGGCGATGCCCGGGATCCTCGCGCGCAGGCGGCGCACCACGTCGAGGAACTGCGCAGCGGTGTAACGGCGGTTCATCCGGCGGAGCACCTCGTCGTCGCCGCACTGCACGGGCAGGTGGATGTAGTTGAGGTGCGCCGGGAGCGCCATGGCGTCGATCACCTCGTCATGCATGTGCAGCGGATGCGGGGCCGTGAAGTGCAGGCGCGAGATCCCCGGCACCTGGTTCACCTCCCACAGCAGGGCCGCGAAGTGGTCCGCGTACGGGTTGCCCGGCGAGAACTGCGACGGGTCCGGGGCGCGGTACGAGTTGACGGTCTGGCCGAGCAG
>CAYRYG010000089.1:715-3686 GCA_964428465.1 uncultured Gammaproteobacteria bacterium | reverse complement strand
CGGCGGTCGACGTCGTCGAGGCCGTGCGCGTCCACGTTCAGCATGGCGAGCGCGTCCTCGGCCACGGGGCGCGTGACGCGGCCGTCGGCGCGGACCTCCGCGAAGTCGCGGACGCGCTTCAGGAGCCGGTTGGCGATGCGCGGGGTGCGGCGCGAGCGCTCGGCGAGCATGCGCACGGCCTCGGGGTCCGCGTCGACGTTCAGGATCTTGGCGCTGCGCTCGATGATGCGGCCGACGTCGTCGTGCTCGTAGAAGTTGAGGTGGTAGGTCATGCCGAAGCGGTCACGCAGCGGGGAGGAGAGGAGCGACAGGCGCGTGGTGGCGCCGATGATGGTGAAGCGCTCGAGGGAGAGCCGCAGCGTGCGCGCGGTCGGGCCCTTGCCCACCACGATGTCGAGCGCGTAGTCCTCCATGGCCGGGTACAGCACCTCCTCGATGGTGCGGTTCATGCGGTGGATCTCGTCGATGAACAGCACGTCGCCCTTGCCGAGGTTCGAGAGGATCGCGGCGAGGTCGCCCACGCGCTCGAGCGCCGGGCCCGAGGTGACACGGATCTGCGCGCCGAGCTCGCCCGCGATGATGTTCGCGAGCGTGGTCTTCCCGAGCCCCGGGTTGCCATAGAGAAGGACGTGCTCGAGCGGCTCCCCGCGCTTCTTTGCCGCCTCGATCACCACGTTCAGGTTCTCCTTGAGCGCCCGCTGCCCCACGAACTCCCCGAGCGTCCGGGGTCGCAGCCCGACCTCAAAGTCCCGCTCCGGCGCGTCCGCCCCGTCGCCCACCACCCGCTCCGGCAGTTCCATCTCGTTGCGCTCGATCATACGGCTTCATTATGGGGGAGGCGTGGCCGTAGGGCAAGGACCACGCGGTCCGCGTTTTGTGGTAGGATTTGGACATGAAACGGCCATTGATCCTGCTCGCCGCCGTCTTCCTCGTCCTCGGGGCGGCGTTTGTTATTTTCAAACGCGGCGACGTGCCGCCGTCCGCGCCGATCGACGCGCGCTATCGTTCGGCCGACCTCCCCGTCGAGGAGCGGATCGACATCCTGCTTTCCCAAATGACTCTGAACGAAAAGATCGGCCAGATGGCCCTGGTGGAAAAGAACAGCGTGTGGGTCCCGAGCGACATCCCCGGTTTCGGGCTCGGAGGGATGCTCAGCGGCTCGGGAGCGCATCCGGACGACAACACGCCCGAGGGATGGCTGGAGATGGTGAACGGATTCACGGACGCCTCTCGTTCGTCACGGCTCGGCATCCCGATTCTGTATGGCGTGGACGCGGTCCATGGGCACAGCAACGTCCCGGGCGCCACGGTTTTCCCGCACGCCATCGGCCTCGGGGCGGCGAACGACCCGGACCTCGTGGAGGCGGTCGCCCGGGCGACCACGCGGGAGGTCGCCGCGTCCGGAATCGTCTGGACCTTCTCGCCGAACCTCGACGCGCCGCAGGACATCCGGTGGGGACGCGTCTACGAGGCGTTCTCAAGCGACGCGCGAATCAACGCGACCCTGGGGGCCGCCTACGTGCGCGGGGTCCAGGGAACCGATGCGGCCGCGCCGGTCGCGCTTGCGACGGCGAAGCACTACCTTGGCGCGGGCGGGATGGCGTGGGGGAGCCCGGTCGACACGGACTACCGGATCGACCAGGGAACGACCGCGGCCGACGAGGAAATCCTGCGCGAGTTTTACCTCCCGCCCTTCCGGGAGGCCGTGGACGCGGGCGCGCTTTCCGTCATGGCCGGGCTCAATACGTACGGCGACCAGAAAATTTCGGCCAGCGAGTATCTGCTGACCGACGTGCTGAAGGGCGAGCTTGGGTTCCGGGGATTCGTGGTATCCGACTGGTACGGGGTCTACCAGCTTCCGGGATGGAAATACGACGCGACGGTCTCGGCGATCAACGCCGGCATCGATATGGTCATGCTTCCGTTCGACTACCGGCTGTTCATGCTCAACGTGAACGCCGCGGTTCGGGTCGGCGATATCTCGGAGGGTCGGATCGACGATGCCGTCCGGAGAATCTTGCGGGCGAAGTTCGCGGTCGGGCTGTTCGACGGGGGCCCGGACGTCGGTCTCGAGGAGATTGGGTCCGAGGAGCATCGCGCCCTGGCGCGCGAGGCCGTCGCTCGGTCGTTGGTCCTGCTGAAGAACGACGGGCGGGCACTTCCGCTTTCCTCCGGCACGGGCCGGATCCTCGTGGCGGGAAGCGCGGCCGACAACACCGGGAGGCAGTCGGGCGCATGGACGATCTATTGGCAGGGCGTGGACGGCAATGCCATCCCCGGCGCGACGTCGATTTTGTCCGGCATTCGGGAGGCCGCGGGGCCGGGGACGCGGGTCGCGTATGACGCGAACGCGCGCTTCGAGGCGGAAGACGGCCTGGCGGACGTCGGCGTCGCGATCGTCGGGGAGCCGCCCTATGCCGAGGGGTTCGGGGACGACGAGAATCCGACGCTGTCGGAAGAGGACCTCGCGGCGATCGCATCCCTTCGGAAGGCAAGCAAGAAATTAGTGGTGGTCATCGTCTCGGGCCGGCCGCTCCTATTGCCGGACGAGGCGGAACAGTGGGACGCGATCGTCGCGGCGTGGCTTCCCGGCAGCGAGGGCGGCGGCGTCGCGGACGTCCTGTTCGGGACGCGGCCGTTTTCCGGCAAACTTCCTCTGCCGTGGCCCGCGACGCTGGACCAGCTTCCCTATTCGCCTGACGGGGTTTCCGCCGACAGATCCGCGCCGTTGTTTCCGCTTGGGTTTGGCCTCTAGTCGTCCGCGGGGGCCACGGGCCATCGGTCGGTTTTTCCATAGGAAAGCGTTTGACAAACGTGAAAAAATCGGGTAAACTCAACTCAGATAAGCGATTAAGAATCGTCCGGCCGCGCGCCGGGCGGTTTTTGTTTGTTCCAATATGGAGGTACTCATCAAATACGAACAGACGCGTGAATTTTTGGATTCGTTATCGCGCGAGGCCAGAGCCAGGTC
>CAYRYG010000089.1:0-705 GCA_964428465.1 uncultured Gammaproteobacteria bacterium | reverse complement strand
GGTTCGATCAATGGTGTTGCTGGGAACCGTCGGCCATCATCTTAGAATGCCGCACGTCAAACAAATTGATCGCGGATTGTTTGAATTGCGAATTCATGGAAGGCAGGAAGTGCGATTTTTCTTTACGTTTCGTGAGCCAAAGATCTATATCCTTCACGGGTTTGTCAAAAAATCGATGCGGATTCCAAATCATGAGCTATTTGTCGCGAAAAAACGAATGTCAATGCTTGACGTGATATAGCGTATAAGTTATATTTATACCATATGATTTCCCTCGAAGCATACAAAAAGGAGGCGTTCGCGAAAGATCCACTTTTAAAAAAGGCCTATGACGATCTCGAGGCGGAATACGCCTTAATTGAAAAATTGATTGCCTATCGTATCAAGCACGGCATCACCCAGGCCGAGCTCGCGAGGCGGATCGGGACGAAGCAGTCCGCGATTTCTCGGTTCGAATCGGGGACGGAGAACCCGACGCTCGAGTTTTTGCGAAAGATGTCCAAGGCACTCGGGGCGAAGCTGTCCATTAAGATCTCATAACCTGCCCTGTGCGAACCCTCCTTAAGACCCATTTCGGATACGACGCGTTCCGGCCGCTGCAGGAAGAGATTATCCGTACCGCGCTCGAGAGCCGCGACGCGCTCGTGCTCATGCCGACCGGCGGGGGCAAGTCGTTGTGTTACCAGCTTCCGGCGCTCGCGTTGC
>CAYRYG010000088.1:0-3710 GCA_964428465.1 uncultured Gammaproteobacteria bacterium | reverse complement strand
AAACGTTCCGTGCTATACTGTTGATGTTATGGCCGACCTTCCGAACAAACCTGCCGAATTGCAACCCACGCCGGTTGAACAGACGCCGCCCGAGGCGCCGCGTCCCGTTGAGGTCGTTCCCGAGACGGAACCGGTGAAGGAAACCGAGACGGTCGAAACCCCCGTCGATGCCGCGCCCGAAGTTGTCGCGGCGCCGCAGGAGGCCCCGCCGCCGCCCGCGCCGGTCGCTGTCGCCCCGGCGGTTTCCGCGAAGGATCCGGTCACCGCGCAAATCGAGGAGGTGCTCTCCGAGGACCTGACGGACGCGTTTTTGAAGATGACGCCGGAGACGCAGGCGCAGTTCAAGCAGAAGGGCGAGGAAACCGCCGGGAAGATCCGCGAGATGATCGAGCAGGCCAAGACCAACGCGCGGAAAATTTTTGACCTCATCCGCGACTGGCTCAAGCTCATTCCGGGCGTGAACAAGTTTTTCCTTGAGCAGGAGGCAAAAATCAAAACGGACAAAATTTTGCGCCTAAAGCCATGACCTTGTTTCAATTCGGACTTGAGCAAACCCAAGACATCCCGGACCTGGTCGTGAACGGCGGGCAGAACGACCTGCGGTATGCCGTCTGGATCCTCGTCGGCGTCGGGATTCTCCTCGGGATCCTCGCGGTCCTCTGGACCCTGCGCGTCTTTTTCCGCTGGCGCGCCACGGCACAGCACGGCACGTTCGAGACCACCACGCTGCTCGTGACCGTCCCGCGGTTCCGCCACAAGGAGCAGACCGAGCGCGCCGGAACCAAGGAGCAGATGCAGGAGGCGCTGGCGTCGGCCGAATCGTTCTTCGGCGCGATCGGCGGGCTCAAGGCCGAGCACGGGTTCCATCCGTGGCTGTTCGGCCGCCATGACGAGATGTCCTTCGAGGTGGTCGCCATCAACAAGGAAATCCGGTTTTACGTCACCATGCCGCGCGAGATGGAGCAGACCGTGATGCAGCAGCTGTCCGCGGCATACCCGGACGCGTTTCCGGAGCCGGTGGAGGATTACAACATCTTCGCGCCGGACTCGGTCATCCTGGGGAGCTACCTCGTGTTCAAGCGCGAGCACGCGTTCCCGATCAAGACCTTCCGGAAGATGGACAAGGACCCGCTCGACGCCATCACCAACGTATTGTCGAAGGTGCCGGAGGGCGAGGGGGCAGCGTTTCAGTTCGTCGTCCGTTCCGCGCCGAAGCATTGGCGCTCACGCGGCATCGCGATCGCCCAGCGCATGCTCTCGGGGATGACGCTCGAGGAGGCCATCAAGGGCGCGAAGAAGTCGAAGACCAACATCGGCGAGCTGACCGGGTTCTCGAAGGCGGAGGAGAAGAAGCCCGAGGAGCAGCACAAGCTGTCGCCGCTCGAGGAGGAGACCGTGAAGGGGCTCGAGGAAAAGGCAAGCAAGGCCGGGCTCGACGTGTGCATCCGCCTGGTGGTCGCGGCGAAAAGCGCGGACAGCGCGCATACCACGCTCGCCGGGATGATCAACGCGTTTTCCACGTACAACATCTACCAGTACGGCAACTCCTTCGTGAAGGTGGTGCCGCCGTTCAAGCAGCGCCTGATTCGTCGGTTCATCTATCGCTCGTTCGACGAGCGAAACAAGATCGTCCTGAACGCGGAGGAACTCGCGAGCGTCTGGCATCTGCCGACCGCGTGGACCGAGACGCCGGGGATCAAGTGGCTGGGCGCGCGCAAGGGGGCGGCCCCGAGCAACGTCCCGACCGGCCCGGAGATGGGCGGACAGATCGACCTCGGCTACAACCTGTACCGCGGCGTCCGGACGCCGATCTGGATGAAGGAGGGGGACCGCCAGCGCCACATGTACATCATCGGCAAGTCCGGGACCGGTAAGTCGCAGATGATCGCGCGCATGATCATCCAGGACATCAGGCTGGGCCACGGCGTGGCCGTCGTTGACCCGCACGGCGACCTGGTCGAGCAGGTGCTCGGCAACATCCCGAAGGAGCGCATCGACGACGTGGTGCACTTCAACCCGGCCGACGAGGAGCGCCCGATCGGCATCAACATGCTCGAGGCGGGGGCGTCGGAGTCGCAGAAGGACAAGGCCGCGAGCGAGATGGTGTCGATTTTCTACAAGCTGTTTCCGCCGGAGATGATCGGGCCGATGTTTGAGCACAACATGCGCAATGTCATGCTCACCCTCATGTCCGACGCGGAGAACCCCGGCACCATCGCGGAGATCCCGCGCATGTTCTCGGACCAGGAGTTCGCGGACTCGTGGGTGGCGAAGGTGAAGGACCCGGTGGTACGCGCGTTCTGGGAGAAGGAAATGGCGAAGACGAGCGACTTCCACAAGTCCGAGATGCTCGGGTATCTCATCTCGAAGGTGGGGCGCTTCGTGGAGAACGGGATGATGCGCAACATCATCGGGCAGTCGCACTCGGCGTTTGACTTCCGCAAGATCATGGACGAGCAGAAGATCTTCCTGTGCAACCTGTCGAAGGGAAAGATCGGCGACGTGAACGCGGACCTGCTCGGCATGATCGTTGTCACCAAGCTGCAGATGGCCGCCCTCGGGCGCGCCGACATGGAGGAGAGCGAGCGCAAGGACTTCTACCTGTACATCGACGAGTTCCAGAACTTCGTCACGGATTCCATCGCGACGATCCTTTCCGAGGCGCGCAAATACCGGCTGTGCCTCATCATCGCCCACCAGTACATCGGGCAGCTCGTGAAGAATAACGACACCAAGATCAAGGAGGCCGTGTTCGGGAACGCGGGAACCATGTTCACGGCGCGCATCGGGCCGGAGGACGTCGAAACGCTCGAGAAGGTGTATGGGCCGGACTTTTCGGGATACGACCTCATCAACTCCGACAAGGTGACCTGGTATGTGAAGATGATCGTCGACAACGCGTCCACGCGGCCGTTCACGCTGAACTTTACCATGGCGCCGCAGGGCGACCGCGAGCTCGCGGAGGCGATCAAGGAACTGTCGCGGCTCAAATTCGGGCGCGACAAGGCCATCGTCGAGGCGGAAATCATGGAACGCACGCAGCTCGGGTCCACGGACCGCGGGACTCCGCAGCCGGTGGCGAGCGAATCGATCTTTTAGGAGGCAGGGGGCAGGGCTGGCGACTTTAGGGAACAGGATCGGCGTATGGCGTTTGATGATGAAATCGATCTCGACGCTCCTTCCTTCGAGCCGGAGCCGGTCGAGGAGGGGCCGAAGCCGTCCGCGGCGAACAATCGCGCGGGGACGGAGCTTGCGATTCGCATCCTGCGGCAGACGCACGAGGCGCTCGGCCACGCGATCGCGCTTTTGGAGGGGGCGGGGAAGGACGAGGCGTCGCGAATGCTCGTGGACCTGGTCACGGCCAAGCGCGAGGCCGCGCGGTTCGAGGAGGAGGCGTCCGGCACGCGGGTGATCGAGGGGGTGTTCGACGGCCTGGCCATGGTGGGCCCGGACGGGAAGGCGTACGCGGTCCCGCCCAACTACGCGTCCAAGTCGCGGCTCGTGGAGGGGGACGTCATGAAGATGACGGTCCGCTCGGACGGCACGCGTATTTTCAAGCAAATCGGACCGGTGGAGCGCCGTCGCGCGACCGGGTGCGTGGCGCTCGACTCGTCCACAGGGACCCACGTTGTGGTGTGCGGCCAGATGACGTATAAAGTGCTTCCGGCGAGCGTGACGTTTTTCAAGGCGGAGCCGGGAGACGAGGCCGT
>CAYRYG010000087.1:0-3815 GCA_964428465.1 uncultured Gammaproteobacteria bacterium | reverse complement strand
TTGATAAAAATAGGCAAATATTTGTCATATTTAACCAAATCTGCTACCATTTTGGTTAAATATGACACTTTCTAAAAACGAGTCCATCCTGCTTTCGGTGATCGAAATGGATACTGCCATGCCCGTCGCCGCCATCCGGAAGGCGACGGGGTTCCGAAGCCACACCGTCCGGTACGGCATCGCGTCCATGGAGCGCCGCGGAATCATCCGTCCCGCGACCTTCATCGACACCTATCCGCTCGGCTACGTGACGTATGCCGTTTATTTTTCCCTTTCGCCGCAGTCAAAGTCCCAAAAGCAGGAAATTTTGAAGTTCCTCGCGTCGTCCGCGTCCGTGTCCTGGCTCGCGGAGCTTGGCGGCGACTTCCAATATGCCGTCGCGCTCACGGTCCGCACGCCGGCGGAAGTCTCCGGGTTCCTCTCGCGCCTCTCGGAGACGTTTGGCAACGTCCTGGCGCAGCAGTCCGTCCACGTGCGCACCAACTTCACCCAGCTCAACCGCCGGTATCTCGCGGGCCAGCCCGCCCGTTCGCTCTCCTTCGGGAACGCCGTCCACCCGCCGGCGGAACTCGACGACGTCGACTGTCGCATCCTCGCCGCGCTCGGCCAGAATCGCGATGCCACCGAGCGCGAGGCGCAGACGCGGCTCGGGATCCCGTACACCACCTGGCGCAACCGTCTCGCCCGCCTGCGCGAGCGCGGGGTGGTCGCGGGGGATTTCTACCAGGTGAGCGCGCGTGCGCTCGGGCTGCAGTCGTTCGAGCTGCTGGTGCACGCCAAGGGGGTCCGGGCCAACCTGTCGGAACGGCTGCTCGCGTTCGCGAAGACGCACCCGAGGATCGTCCACTTCGTGGAGGGGATCGGGGAGTGGGACTTCGAGCTCGGCGTCGAGGTCGAGAACGCGCAGGACGTCGTCGCCGTGACCGAGGACGTCCTCGAGGCGTTCGCGGACGACCTTGCGTCCGTGAAGACGCTTCCGTTGTTCGGGACGCTCAAGTACTCCCTCTTTCCGTTTTTGGAATCTGACCCGCAAGAAAAAGACCCCGCGCGCGGCAAGGTCAGAAGTCCAGGTACGGCTCCCACGGGGAAGGGATGACGCGCGCGCGGGAGACCACGATGCGGATGCTGGTGAGCATGCCGGGCGCGAACGGCGTTGCGAGGAGCGCCATGCCGGCCTCCTCCGGCGTCCGGCCGCCCTTGCGCCCGTTGCACGGCTGGCACGCGGTCGCGAGGTTCTCCCAGTCTCCGACCGGCACCAGGTCCCCGTCGCGCCACGGCGCCTCCACGTAGCCGTACGGGGCGCGGCATTGCGGGATGACGTGGTCGATGGTGAGCGGGTCCGGGTTCGGCCGGCCGGCGCGCGTGCGGGGCTCGAGCCCGCAGTAGAGGCAGCGGTAGCGGTCGCGGGCGAGGACGTTCGGCCGGTTCGGGGAAAGCCCGATCCCGACGAGCCGCGCGCGGTCGCGCACCACCGCGGGCCACGGGATGCTTACGGACGCGGAGCGCACCTCGCGTCCCGGATACGCGGCCACGGGGTCGACGGCGCGGTCGAGCAGGAGCTGGACGGCACGCTGCCAGGGGATGATCCCCACGGGTATCTCGAACGCGTTTAGCAGGAGCGTGTGCATGCGTTCCTCCTAGTAGTGGTACGTCTTGCCGGCGAGAATCGTCATCGCGCGGTACGGCTGCTCGTACAGCAGCATGGTGGCGACATCGTGCGGAAATGTCAACTTCGAGAGCGAGAGCGTCGCGTCGAAGTTTTTCTCGATCGTCTTGTCCACGCCGAACGGCCCCGCGACCACGAACTCGAGGGTGCGCGTCTCGTGCTCGCTCCAGCCGGCCACTTGCTCCGCGAAGTCGCCCGTGAGGTATTCCTTCCCGTGCTCGGTGAGCAGGACGGAAAACGCGTCCTTTGCCACGCGCTTGATTTCCTTCACCTCCGTCATCTCGACCTTCGCGAACGGCCGCAGCAATTTCTGATAATGCGAAACCAGCTCCGCGAGCGGGCCGTTCTTCATGCCGCCGACCGTGACGATGTGGAACCGGTACATATGGCCACGATACGCGACCGGGGCTCCGTTGACAAACGGCCGGTTCCCTGGTAGCGTCCATCCCTCCGTGGAGGACGGAATGGTAGATTACGCGTTCATGGCGACGTTCGCGGCCGCCGTGCTCGGCTGCGTCGTTCTCGGGATCGATCGCGCGCGCCTCCTCCGGGAGACGGCGCAAGGCGCGGAGCGCATCCGGGCGCTCGAGGCGATGGCGTACGTCGACGAGCTCACCCAGGCGGGGAACCGGCGGCTGTTCGACGAGCAGCTCGCGACGCTCGTCGCGCACACCCTGCGCGCGGGCGAGTCGCTCGGCCTGCTGGTCGTCGACCTGAACGGCCTGAAGGCGACGAACGACACGCGCGGGCACCTGGTCGGCGACCGCGTCATCCGCGCGCTCGCCGGGGCGCTCAAGGACTCCGTGCGTCCCACGGACCACGTGTGCCGCGTCGGCGGCGACGAGTTCTGCGTCCTGCTTCCCGCGTGCACGGCGTTCGGCCTGTGCGTGGTCATCGGGCGCATCATCAGGAACCTGGAGGCGACGAACGTGATCGACGGCAGCGCGCACATCCCCGTGCGCGTCTCCATCGGCGGGACGACGCTCTCGGTACGCGACGGCCGCGCCCACGTGGGAGACCTCGACGTCGGGGGCACGTCGAGCCGCTCCTCGCTCGCGCACGCGGCGCGCATCTTCGTCGAAACCGGCGACCTGGCCCTCTACGCGGCCAAGGCGCGCAAGTCCGAGGAGGAGATGCCCTACACCCTCCGCTAGCCCGCCCATTCGACCCTGCTCAGGGCCTTCGGCGGGCTTTTTTCTTTGATTTTCCTGTTGAAAACAGTGAGCGAAGTCGAACTGTGGACACATCGTGGACAGACCCCTTGACAGGGTTTCTGAAGTTCTATAAAATTGCGCGCACAACCGATTGGAAACACCTTCTTTGTCCCTAGGACTGATCTGATGCCTACTGAGGGATGGAGGGAAGGCCGCGCTCGTTCGCGGTTTTATATGTGCCATTCGGCCGCACGTTCACAATTGAACGACAGAGATCCAATATGAAAGTGACGATCACTGTTCTGATAGCGGTAAACTCATCACCGCTTATCCAGATTGACAGTGGTTGTAGAGTATAAGGGCATACGGAGGATGGCTCGACAGAACGTGCTGATGAAGGACGTAGCAGCCTGCGAAAAGCTTCGGGGAGGTGGCAAGCAACCTTTGATCCGGAGATATCCGAATGGGGAAACCCAATGCGGGGAATGCCGCATTATCCTGCGCTGAATACATAGGCGCAGTGAGAGGCACCTGGGGAAGTGAAACATCTCAGTACCCAGAGGAACAGAAAAAGATATTGCTCGCACATATGAATTCATTGTGTGAGTCCATTCCCTAAGTAGTGGCGAACGAAAGGGGAACAGCCTAAATCGGTCTTGTGAAGTTATCGAGAACAAGCGGACGCAAGTCTTAATGCGATCGGTGATGAAAGATGGAAGTCGTTGCAAGATCGGCGTTGTAAGGGGTTACGTCGTGTCCTTCCAGGCACGGGTGGTCCATGAGGCGTATAGCGGAGTCCACTGGAAAGTGGAACCACAGAGGGTGATAGTCCCGTACGCAAAATATTTCCTCATGACCATGGTGACATTCCTTAAGTACCACGAGACTCGAGAAATCTTGTGGGAAGCTACCGCGACTATGTGGTAAGGCTAAATACATGTTCTGATCGATAGTGAACTAGTACCGTGAGGGAAAGCTGAAAAACACCCCGGGAG
>CAYRYG010000086.1:0-3822 GCA_964428465.1 uncultured Gammaproteobacteria bacterium | reverse complement strand
CTTGCGTTCCGGGCCGAGCATCACCTTCTCGATGGAGGTGAGCACGTCCTCGCCGGTGACTTCCTTCGCGTTCGCGCGCCCGGCGCGGATCGCGGCCTCGTTGAGCAGGTTCATGAGGTCCGCGCCCGAGAAGCCGACCGTGCGCTGGGCCACGCGGCGCAGGTCCACGTCCTTCGTGAGCGGCTTGCCCTTGGCGTGCACCTTGAGGATGGCCTCGCGCTCGTTGATGTCCGGGAGGTCGAGCGTCACGCGGCGGTCGAAGCGGCCCGGGCGGAGCAGGGCTGGGTCGAGCACGTCCGGCCGGTTGGTGGCCGCGATGACGATGACGCCGAGGTTCGGCTCGAAGCCGTCCATCTCGGTGAGGATCTGGTTGAGGGTCTGCTCGCGCTCGTCATGCGATCCGCCGAGGCCGGAGCCGCGCTGGCGGCCGACCGCGTCGATTTCGTCGATGAAGATGATGCACGGCGCGGCCTTCTTGGCCTTCGCGAACAGGTCGCGCACGCGGCTGGCGCCGACCCCGACGAACATTTCCACGAACTCGGAGCCGGAGATGTAGAAGAACGGCACGTCCGCCTCGCCCGCGACCGCGCGGGTGAGGAGCGTCTTGCCCGTGCCCGGCGGGCCCATGAGCAGCACGCCCTTCGGGATCTTCGCGCCGAGGTCCGAGAACTTCTTCGGGTTCTTCAGAAATTCCACGATCTCGGCGAGTTCCTCCTTCGCCTCGATGGCGCCGGCGACGTCCGCGAACTTCACCTGCTGCTTCTTGTCCGTGAACTCGCGCGCGCCGCTCGCGCCGAACGACATCGCCTTGTTGTTAGCGCCCTGCATCTGCTTCAGCATGAAGAAGAACAGCACCATGAGGAGCACGATGGGGAGGAGCGACGGGAGGATGTACCCGAGCAGGTACCCGCCCACCGAGTCGTTCTTGACCGTGATCTTGGCGGCCTTCAGCTGGTCGGCCGTGACGCCGTAGCTTACCAGCAGTTCCTCGACCGTGCCGTCGCCCTGCGTGGCGGCCTTGACCTTGCTCCCGTCGGTGAGTTCCGCGGTGAGCGTGTCGCCCTCGACGGTAACGGAAGTAACCTCGCCCATCTGGACGCGGCCGGCCAGTTCGCCAACGGAAACCTCGGTCGGCTTGGTGCCGTTCACGGTGTACGTGGAGAAGACGACGCCGAGCACGATGACGGCAAGGAGCGCGATGATGACGTTTTTGGAAAGGGGTTTCATAAGGGTTGATACGGACCTACGGACCGCTACAGAATTACGGACGTAAACACAGGGGCAGTTTAGTAAAATCGCGCCTCCGAGTCAATCGTTGCCCGTCTTTAGGAATCGAGCATGTAGACCACCCCTAACCCCTCCTCACTTGAGGAGGGGAAGCTTGTCGTCGGCATAATGCGTTTCCTCCCCTCCGTGAGGGGAGGTTAGGAGGGGTCTGCGTGCGGCCGTAAGAAAAAACCGCCCGAGAATCAGGCGGGGGAGAGGGTGGCCGCGTAGGCGCGCAGGCGGGGGAGGACTTCCTCGCGGGCGTACTCGAGCATGTGGTGGGCCGTGATCGCGAGGGCGAAGGCGCTCGGGATCTTGGCCGGGTCGAGCCGGGCCACGCGGGCCATGAAGCGGCGGTACGCGCGGCGGTCCGGGGAACGGAACCCCTGGTAGAAGACGGACCGGACGCCCGCGAGCCACTCGTAGCGCTCGGCCCTGCGGCGGCGCGCCATGTTCCACTGCGAGATGGCGAGGTACGCGCGCTCGTAGTACGCGTCCGGGTCGTACAGCCGCTCGAGCACGCGGATGAACCCGCGGATGAGGTCGTGCTCCGGGAGCACGGTGCGGATGTTGGTGGGCTGGAAGTTGTCGCCTTCCGAGACCGCGATCAGGCGCCCTTCCTTGCGCATGCGGGTCTCAAGCATCGTGCCGGGCAGGGCCATGAGCAGCCCCACCATCGCGAAGTAGATCCCCGCGCCCTCCACGAGCTCGACCATCGCGTCGAACACCTCCGGACCGTCCGCGTCGAACCCGAGGATGAATCCGCCGAGCGGGAACAGCCCGTGCTCGCGCAGCGTGCGCGCGTCGCGGACGACGTCGATGTCCTTCGTGAGGTTCTGCGTCTTGCGCGTCTCCGCGAGCGCGGCCTTCGAGGGCGACTCGATCCCGATGAACACGCTCTCGAACCCCGCCTCGCGCATGAGGTCCATGAGCTCCTCGTCGTGCGCGAGCCGGATGTCGGCCTCGGTGAAGAACCGGAACGGGAAGCCGCGCGCCTCCTGCCACTGCGCGAACCACCGGAGCACGTCCTTGGCGCGCTTCTTGTTGCCGATGAAGTTGTCGTCGACGACGAAGAGCGAGCCGCGGAACCCGGTCGCGAGGATCGCGTCGAGCTCCGCCTCGATCTGTTCGCGGCCCTTGACCCGCGGCTTGTTGCCGTAGGTGACCCAGATGTCGCAGAACTCGCACTTGAACGGGCAGCCGCGGCTCACCTGCATCTGCATGGAGTAGTAGGCGTCCGGCTTCAGCAGGTCGTAGCGCGGGGTGGGGCTCGCCGACACGTCGGTGGCCTTGGTCCCGGCCGCGTAGCGGGGCTTCAGCGTCCCGGCGCGCAGGTCGCGGACGAACTCCGCGAGGAACGCCGCGTCCTCCGCCTCGCCGACCACGACCGAGGCCGCGAGCGCGAGCTCGGGCGCGTCCGGCGAGTTGTTCGCGAACGGCCCTCCCACCACGCCCGGCACGCCGGCCGCGCGGCAGGCCTCGAGTACCTCCCGGATGGACCGCTTCTGCACGATCATCCCGGAGACGAGGGCGACGTCCGCCCACGCGAGGTCATCGTCGCCGAGCTCCTCGACGTTGAGGTCGACCAGGCGGTACTCCCACTCCCGAGGCAGCATGGCCGCGACGGTGATGAGCGGGAGCGGCGGGAACGCGGCGAGCCGCCCGACGAGGCGCATCGAGCGCTTGAAGCTCCAGAACGTTTCCGGAAACTTGGCATAGACGAGAAGAACGCGCATGTTGGCTCCTGTGATGGCCACGGACGATTTTCCACGTTCCCGCGCGTTTCGTCAAGGAACGAAACCAAAACGCCCCGACGTTCGCCGGGGCGTCCCTGTTTCCGCGTTATTCTGCCGCCTTTTCCTCCGCCTTCTCCTCGACTTTTTCCTCCGCCTTCTCCTCGGCCTTGGCGTCGAGCGCCTTGAGCGAGAGGCCCAGGCGGTGCTCCGTCGGCTCGATGGAGATGATCTTGAACGTCATCTTGTCGCCGGACTTGGCGAGCGTGTTCACGTCGATGCCCGGGACGTTCGAGAGCTCGGACACGTGCGCGAGGCCGTGGATCTCCGGGTCGAGCTCCACGAAGAAGCCGAACGGGTTCACCTTGAGCACGGTGCCTTCCCCCGCGTCGCCGACCTTGTAGCGCTTCTGGATGTCGGACCACGGGTCCTTCACGAGCTTCTTCATGGAGAGGAAGATCTTGCTTCCCTCGATGCCGATGATCTCGGCATCCACCTTCTGCCCGATCTTCAGGATGTCTCGCGGGTGGTCGATGCGCTGCCAGGCGATCTCGGAGATGTGCACGAGGCCCTCGAGCGAGCCGAAGCGCACGAACGCGCCGAAGTCCGCGAGCGCGGTGACCTCGCCCTCGATGGTCGTGCCGACGCGGTACTGCGCGATGACGCTCTTCTGGCGCTCCTCCCACACCGCCTTCTCGGAGACGATGAGCTTTTCGTCCTGCTCGTTGGCATCGATGACCTTCACCGAGAACACGGAGCCGACGTAGGACTTCAGCTTCTCGAAGATCTTGTTCTTGTCGCCGCCCGTGACGCGCGGGTAGTG
>CAYRYG010000085.1:0-3886 GCA_964428465.1 uncultured Gammaproteobacteria bacterium | reverse complement strand
GAGAGGCGGCGCTTGTGCTCGAGCTCGGAGAGCGGGTTGGTCTGGTCCATGAACTGGGAGAGCTGCGAGGACATGAAGAACTCGCGCACCGCGCCGATGACCGGACGGGCGTTGATGAGGCGGCCCGGAGAAAGCGTTTCCATGTCGAGCGTCGACATGCGGTCCTTGATGATGCGCTCCATGCGCGCGAGACCGACGCGGAAGCGTCCCTGGATCAGCTCGCCGACCGCGCGCACGCGGCGGTTGCCGAGGTGGTCGACGTCGTCCGGGTCTTCCTGCGTGATGTTGAGGCGGATGATCTCCTTCACGATGTGAACGAGGTCCTCCTTCGAAATGATGCGGTTCTCCTCCGGGCCCACGGCGGCGTCGGACGAGTCGAGGTTGAAGCGCAGGTTGAACTTGTAGCGGCCGACCTTCCCGAGGTCGTAGCGGTCGAAGTTGAAGAACATCGAGTGGATGAGGCCGCGCGCGTTGTCCGGCGTGGCGAGGTCGCCCGGGCGGATGCGCTTGTACACTTCCGTGAGGCCCTCCTCCTCGTTCTTCGCCGCGTCCTTGGCAATGGTCGCCTCGATGTAGTGGTTGGTCGGGTGCGTGTCCACGTCCTTGAAGATCTCGAGGATCTCCTCGTCCGTGGTGATGCCGAACGCGCGCATGAGCGAGGTCACCGCGACCTTGCGCTTGCGGTCGATCTTCACCCAGATAACGTTCTTCGGGTCCGTCTCAAATTCCAACCACGCCCCGCGGTTCGGGATGATCTTGGCGCCGTAGTAGCGGCGGCCGCGGTACACGTCGGCCGTGAAGAACGCGCCGGCGGAGCGCACGAGCTGCGCCACGATGACGCGCTCGATGCCGTTGATGATGAACGTGCCGCGCGGCGTCATGATCGGCAGGTCGCCGAGGTAGATCTCCTGTTCCTTCGTGGTGCCGGCGCGCTTGTTCACGAGCTTGGTGCGCACGCGCAGCGGCGCCTCGTACGTGACGTTCTTGTCGCGCGACGTCTTCTCGTCGAACTTCGGCTCGTCGAGGAAATATTCCTCGAACGACAATTCCAGGTCGCGACCGATGAAGTCGCGGATCGGGGAGATTTCGTGGAAGAGCTCCTTCAGCCCATCCTCGAAGAACCACCGGTACGAGCGGAGCTGGACCTCGATGAGGTCCGGGAGCTCCATCGCGTCCGGCACGGAACCCGGGAAGTATTTCCGGGCGGGCTCCGTCTTATATTGACGACGGTAGGTTGGCATAGACACGTTAAGAAACAAAAACGTCACCGATCGCCTCGGTGAGTTCCATTAATGAATTGCAGTGCGGTGCGACATGGAGGGGGATTAATTCCTTCTTCTGTCGGCACCCCTGGACAATTCAGCGACAAACGGGGTGAGTTGCACGCGGATGATATCAACAGAGCCAAATTTCGTCAAGTGTGTATCCGGTGGATTGTCAAGACCGGATATGATTTGGCTGTGTTGAGAGAAAAATTATTTTCCTGTCCCCTGTCAAAGGACCGTTAGCCTCAACTTATCCACACCCGTTCCGACCCCTGTCAAGCAAACAAAAGACCCCCGGAAGCTGCAAGGCACGGCCACGATTACGAAGAGCCAAGACGCCATGTTTGAGCGAGAGGAGAGAGATTTTTCCCGACGCCCGTAGGCACCAGGGAACGCTCGCGACGTCGTCCTGACAAGATCGTGCCATCCCTCGCAGCTTCCGAGGGTCTTCTTACAAAGAACAGGTTACTCTCACTCCTTTCTTCCGTCCAGAAGTTGGTTCTGGGAGGGAGAAAAGAGGGGTCGTTTCAGACCCGAGGCGATGTCCTGTTGGCCATGAAACGCTTGAACGCGGCCATGTTCCGCGAGCGATTCTCGCGATCGACCTTCGGACACCAGCGAAGGCGGTAGTAGTGCATCAGCCCATCGCTCGTTGGCGCGTGCGATCCGATCTCGAAGCGGTCAAACGTCCCGGCCTCCATATGGGCTTTGCCGCCGTCCGCCTTCAGCACGACTCCGACGTCGTAGAGGTCGGACGGGAACCGGCGAAGACAGTCGCGTCTGCGCAGGTTCTCGACGCAGACGAGCCCGCCTTCGATGCGAAACCGCAGCTTGCGGACGAACACGGCTCGGCATTCTCCCTCGCGAAGGGCGAACGTGTGCGGTCGAACCATGTCGGAATCCCATTGGAAGTACGAGACGGAGTAGAGCGTCGCGTCCTTGCGGATTCGACGAGCCATGCGAACCTCTCCTTCCGTCAGCGGGACGGGGACCCGAGAAGCGTTCCGCGCCCCTCCCACATCTCAAAGACGAAACGAGGCGGCCTGCGCTTGAAGTGATGTGGCATGGAAAGAATTTCCCACACCTCGCCATCGACCGTGAGGCGCAGCCGAACACTGGAGGTCGGACCGAGCGGGACGCTCACCGAGACCGAGCCGGCCTCGATCACGAGGTCTCCTTCCCAGCTTCCCTTCACCACATACGACACACGGAACGGCCCGTGCTCGAACGACTGGTGCTTGCGCGGACCGAGGCGGCCGGCGAACGGCTTCGCATCGATGCCCGGACGCGCGAGAAAGACGACGTCTGCCATGCTAATCCTCCCTTCCATCCGCGATGTTCATAGCCCCTTTAGGGGCGTCTGGTCTCGACGGGCCTAAAGGCCCTGTGAAAATCGTGGTCGGAAGGAAAGAGGGGTCCGGGTCGCGGGTGAGGCGACTGGACCCCGAGGGAGGCTACGCCACGGTGATGGCGGCCTCGGCGGAGTCGGTCTCGGAGACCGGCTCCTCGGCGCTGGCGGAGGCGCGGCGGGCGCGGATCTCCTCCGACAGCCGGTGGTTGGCGACGCGGCTCGGGTCGAGCTCGTCGAGCGCGGCGCTCCAGTCGAGCGCCATGTCCCAGAGCTTGCCGATCCGGACGAGGCCGGCGACCTTGACCGTCGCGCGGATCCGGTCCTCCTGCTCCTGGAACTTGGTGGCCTCGATCGCCGCGACCAAGTAGTCCACGAAACCGTCGAACCCAATCCGTCGCGGGCCGCCGGACGCGTTGTCGACGGTCCCCGCGTCCTCGGTCGGGACGAACTGCTTCTTCCAGGCCGGGGTCTCCGGGGACTGGAACCAGCTCGCCTTGACCTCGGACTGGAGCGCGTGCTCGACCACGCCGTCCGCCGTGCAGAGCGCGACCGTCGTCGGCTTGCCGTTGCCGATCTTCTCGACGGTCCGGGAGTGCTTCCACCCGGCCGCGCGGAGCGTGGCGAGCTCCTCGAGCGAGATCGGAGCGAGCGCGACGGTGTCGTCGGTCGTCCCCACGTAGCTCACCGCGGCGCCGACGCGGACGCCGGTGATGCCGCCGGGGTAGAACACCGGCTGCCTGTCCACGATGAGGACGATGCCGTCGCCCTCGTGGAGCCTGCCCGACGCGCGGTAGGTGCCGCACGCGCAGACGTCGGCCAGCCACTTCTGGTCGGCCTCGGCCTCGCGCTTGGCCTCCGCGGCCTTGCGGGCGGCGTCGGTGGCGAACTGCGGCTTGATGTCCTTGAGGGCGCCGAGCGCGTCCCCGAGGGTCACCTTGCTCGACCCCTGGGGCTTCACGCCCTTCGGGAGCGGCGGCGTCCACGCGGGGCGGGACGGGCCGCGGGGGCTCCCGTTCGACGGGCTCACGGCCTGACGTCCGTTCGACGGGCTCACGGCCTGACGGGGGGCCGCGGGGCGGGTGTCGCCGCCCGCGAACGCCGCCTGGCCGGAGGGCCGGCGCGGCGGGAGCGGGCGCGACCCGCGGGGGGCCGGGGCCTGGGGGCGCTCGGCCTGGACGGCCGGGCGCGGGGCGGGGGCCGCGGGACGCTCGGGGGCGGCCTGGCGCCCGTTCGACGGGCTCACGGCCTGGCGCCCGTTCGACGGGCTCAC
>CAYRYG010000084.1:0-3959 GCA_964428465.1 uncultured Gammaproteobacteria bacterium | reverse complement strand
ATCTTCATGCGGATCTGGTTGATGAAGATCACGGTGCAGTGCGACTTGTTGATGATCGCCGCGAGCTTGCGGAGCGCCTGCGACATGAGGCGCGCCTGGAGCCCCATGTGCGAGTCGCCCATGTCGCCCTCGATTTCCGCCTTCGGGGTGAGCGCGGCGACCGAGTCGATCACGATCACGTCCACGGCGTTCGAGCGCACCAGCGTCTCGACGATCTCGAGCGCCTGTTCCCCGTTGTCCGGCTGCGAGATGAACAGCTCGTTGATGTTCACGCCGATCTTGGTGGCATATTCCGGGTCGAGCGCGTGCTCGGCGTCGACGTACGCCGCCAGGCCGCCCACCTTCTGGATCTCCGCGACGATGTGCTGCGCGAGCGTGGTCTTTCCGGACGACTCCGGGCCGTAAATCTCGATGATGCGGCCGCGCGGCACGCCCATGACCCCGAGCGCGAGGTCGAGCGAGAGGCACCCCGTGGTGATGGCGTCGACCTGCATGGTCTTCGCCTCGCCGAGCCGCATGATCGACCCGTCGCCGAACTTCTGCTTAATCTGCGAGATGGCCTCGAGCGCCGCCTTCGCGCGCGCGTCGCCGGCGCTGACCTCCTCCAATACCTGCTTTGCCATACATGTGTGGGCGAACGCCCCTAAGTGTTCAACGGGATCAGTCATCACAGGGTAACAGAACGCCCTGCTGACGACAATCTATCAAATTTTCGCTAAGATTTCAAGCGTTTTGTCATATCCGGATAACATCGGCCGCCGTTCCCGCGCCCGATGCGCGTGCGTTGAGCATTTTTTCGCGCGTCAGACTTTTTTGACAAACCGCGCGTCGCGCAAACTTATCCACCATGCTATAATTTCGTCATTATGGATGGAGAAATGGAGGTTCGACCCGGAGGGGACGAGGCGATCTCCGCCGCGCGCCGCTCGGTGGAAAAAGCCCGGGGGAATCTTGACGAGGAACAGCGCAAGGCCGCGCGTCGCGAACTTGGCGGCTGGCTCGTGAAGATGCGCGAGAACAAATGGCTCCGGGGACCGATGAAACGGCTCACCGCGCTCTTTTTGGGCGTTCCGCTGTCCGCAAGTGCCACCGAGCTCGAAACGCCGTCCCTCACGCCCGAGCCGCAGGAAGTCGTCGCCATGATCGACGTCGAAACGCCGAATCCCGCGCCGGAGCGCGCCGTGGCGGAAGAAACGCCCGAGGACGAGTCGGTCCTTGCGCTCAACCGACTCGTGCGGCAGCTCGCCGAGGAACACCCGGGCAAACTTTCGCCCATCGAGGAGCGGGCCATGTGGGAGGCCCGGTCCCCCGAGACCGACCAATTCTATCTGTGGGAGGTCGCGCAGGTCGGCAGGGCCATCGAGGACGGCCAGGCCGCGCCGGAATATTACGCGCGCGTCGGGCGGCCCGAGTGGACGCCCTACCAGCGGTCGCTCTTCGCCGACGCCCCGGTCCAGGAACGATTCACGGAGCTCCACCCGGAATATCGAAACCTGTCGGCGCGGGAATTCCTCTCCTCGTACCCGGAGATGCTCTCGGTCGCGAAGCGGGAGTTCCGGTTCTCGAACGAATATCGGTTCCTGACGGACGAGGCCATCGACCTGTTCGTCGCGGATGCGCCGACGATGGATCCGAAGGAGGCCGCCGCCCAATATCAGACGCTCGTGCTCGCCATCGGCCAGCAGGTCGGGCTCGCGCACGTGGAACGGCTAACCGAGCGGCTTGCCGCGGAATTGCCGCCGGACCATCCCGTCCTCGAGGTCGTCCGGGAAATCGGCGTGGCCGACGCGGTGTCGCTGGTCGGCAGGAGCAAGAAAAACATCGTGCACATGGACCAGGCGCGCGGCGAGCTGCGCGTCATCCGGAAGGTCGACCATTCCTACATTCTCATCGACTCCTTCCCCGCGATCGGCGGCCCGCTCAACTCACCCGAGATGAGCGTGGCGGGAAAGCCGTCCGGGAGCGAGTTCGTCCATGTGCCGGACACGGTCATGAAGGTGGCGTACGTGGACCGGGCGAAAACGTCGTGGTCGTGGCACAACTCGTGGGTCCCACAGGGGGCACCGATCCGGGAGGCGGGCGACGAACTCCAATACCAACACCCGGCCACGAAGCAATGGTACGACCTGACCGGCCCGAACGCGGGGTTTTTCCCGGACCGGGACGGCCATGTCCTCAGGCCGTTTGACAAGAAGGTGGAACCGATGGATGTCGGGCTGATCCGCGCGGCGACGCACAAGTCGCCGGACGGCAGCGCCGCGTATGTCCCGACGACATGGACGAGGGAGGACATTCTGGGCCGGAATGGCGGCGAGATGCCGACCGAGTGGAAATGGAACGACTTTGGCTCCATGGCAATGCGGCTGAACACGGGGGACGGCCAGCGCACGAACATCAACATCCACTCGAAGCCGAACGAGGATACGGGCGACTTTCTCCCCGGGCGTACCCACGGATGCCTGTCCACGTTCAGCGAGGACGTCAAGGCGCTCGCGGACACCTACGGCGTTGGCGGCGGATCGACCGTGGTCGTGACCACGGAGCTTGGATACGACTTGAATGACCTGCTCTAACCCATCAGCACCGGGTGTCTTCCCCTGACACCCGGTGTTTCTTATCAAAAAAGCGGTCCGACGTATCGGGCCGCCTGCGCTACGGGAGCCGCGGGAGGATGAGCACCGGCGTCCCGGGGTCGCCGAGGCGGTAGAGCTCGTCCATGTTGGCGTTGCTCGTCGCCACGCACCCCCAGGTCCAGTCGTTCGTCCACGCGCCGGGGTTGCCGTGGAGGAAGATGTCCCCGCCGAGCGCCGTGCGCTGGCTGGGCAGCTTCTTCTCGTTGATCGCGGCCATGAGCGTGTTGCCGGTATCCTTGTCGATCGTGCCCGACACGATGCCGGCGAATACGTCGTCCTCGTTCGGGTAGCTGATCCCGAGCGACCGGTAGAACTGCGACTGGGGGTTGCGATGCGAGATCGCGTACCACCCCTCGGGCGTGCGCATGTCGCCGCGCCTCGCCTTCGGCCCCTGGTCCGCCGCCGATCCGAGCTGGACCGTGAAGCAGGCACCGGAGACAAGCGCGTCGTCCTCGTACACGCCGACCTCGCGCGTTTCCTTCACGACCAGGAAGACCCGGCCGGAGGAGCGCGCGTCGTCGGCGTACTCGTCTGGCAGGCGCTCCGGGCACTGGGCCCGGGCCGCCGCCGCAAGCATCAGCAGGGCCAGCATTTGGCACCTCCGGTTCGGGTTGCTGAAGAGGGCCAGCATACGCCGTCCGGAGGGTTTTGTCAACCACCCGGCCCCGTGCTACGATGAATTCGCTCCCGTACCATGGAGGTTGGGTGAGAGCTCCACGCGGATCGTCCTTCAACAACGCCGAAGCTCGCCGCCGAAGCGGCTCCAAGCAGTCACGAACCGAACGGAGGGAACGACACGAGCGCCGCGCGCTCAGGCGCGGCCAGTCGGACGAACAGGTCGAACGACGGTTCGGCATCCTGCTGCAGGGCGCCGTCGCCAAGCGGCTCGGCCGCCTGGGCGTCCCGCACCGGCTCATCGACTACCGCGAGGACTACGCGCGCATCGAGCGCGTCGAGCTCGCGGTTCTGGACCGCCCGGAGGGGAGGGTCCTCGCCGAGTTCCAGTACACGCTCCGCCGGGGCGTGCGCGGGAAGATCGCGGACTTCATCCGAGCGGCCACCGTGCGCGCGACCCGCGACGTCCCTCGCGTCTACCTCGAGATCGAGGACCACGTCGGACACTCGCTCAAGCCCATGGCCGAGCGCATCGCGCACGCGATCCGCGAGATCACGGAGGGGCTCGAGCGCTTCGCCAGGCGCGTCGAGCAGGGCAACGTCATCGGGCTCGCCCTGGTGCTCGACCACGGCAAGGACTCGCGGATCTTCCCCATGCGCCTCATGCGGATGATCGGGTCTCGCGCCCGCGACGTGCTCGAGCGGCTCCTC
>CAYRYG010000083.1:0-4177 GCA_964428465.1 uncultured Gammaproteobacteria bacterium | reverse complement strand
GACGACGTGCTCAACAAGCACCGCGAGGTGATTTATCGCCGCCGCCGCGACGTGCTCGAGGCCTACGCCACCGAGAACCCGACCGCGCTGCGCGAGGTGGTGCTCGACGTGATCGAGGGGGAAGTGGAGCAGGTGGTCCTCTTTCATACACGAGGCGTTGAAGGCCGCGAGGCCGCGAGGCCGCAGGGAAACGAGGACGCGAAGGAAATCGTGGAGGTCATGCAGACCATCGTCCCGCTGTCCGACGGGCAGAAGGCCAGGCTGTCCGAGCTCACCACGGGCGCGGCCAAGGACAAGCTGCACGTGGCCGAGGAGCGCACCAAGGTCATCGAGACCGTCATGGCGATCATCCGCGAGCAATACGACGAGGTCGCAAAGAAGTTCGAGGACCCCAAGCAGCTCCGCCAGCTCGAGCGCGCGGTCATCGTTCGCGGCATCGACACGCTTTGGATCGAGCACCTCTCGGCCATGACCGCGCTCCGCCACTCGATCGGCCTCCAGGGCTACGCCCAGCGCGACCCGCTCGTGGAGTACAAGAAGCAGTCCTACCAGATGTTCCAGCGCCTGCTCGCCTTCATCAACCAGGAAATCTCGTACAGCTTCTTCAAGCACGCCAAACACATCTCCGACGCCCGCGCGGCGGCCCTCCTCGGCCAGTCGCTCCTTCAGCGCGCCGGCATGCAGATGCAAGGCGCCGCCAAGACCATGGGCAAGCCGACCCAGGCCAGCGTCTCTCCCCCTGGTCTCTCCCCCATCATCAACACCGCCAACATCGGCCGCAACGACTTGTGTCCGTGCGGGTCGGGAAAGAAGTATAAGAAGTGCCACGGGGCGTAGTATGGAAACGCTCGTTCAGAAAGCGAAAGAAACCATTGAGAAGTATTTTGATCGGTCGCGACATACGGTCGCGGCGGCGGTCAGAACCAGGAATGGCAATGTGTTTACCGGCGTGTCGGTCAAGGGACAAAAACTCGACTTATGTTCCGAGTGGTCGGCTGTCGTTCATGCCCTCATGTCAGGCAGCGAGATCGATATGGCCGTGGCCGTCCATCGAGACGCGGAAGGTAATTATGAGATTTATCCCCCATGCGGGCTGTGTCGTGAGTTGTATCTAACCTATAGTCCGAACGCGCAAATTATTTTAAGTGAGAATGAATCTGTGTCGGCAGTTGCACTCCTTCCAAATGCATGGACACGTAAAAAATAGCAGTGCTATGTCCGTCACGATCATCTTCGAGTCACACGCGACCACGTTCGACAACGAGAACCATCTCTCGTCTGGACACAACGACGTCGCACTTTCTCCGCTTGGTATCGAGCAGGCAAAGGAACTTGCTGAACGCCGACGTGGGGAGAAGTTTGATGCGATTTTTTGTTCGGATCTTCAGCGCTCGTACAAGACTGGTGAGATCGCGTTTGCTGGTTCTGGCGTGCCGATCATTCGCGATGCTCGGTTGCGCGAGGTTGATTATGGGGACATGACGCAGCGGCCGGCGGACGAGGTGACCGCCATGAAGCCGTCGTGCATTGATTCTCCGTTTCCGAACGGGGAGAGCTATGAGCAGTCGTCTGCGCGGATGAAGGCGTTTCTTGATGATCTCGCCCATGATTACGACGGCAAGCGTGTGATGATCATTGGCCATCGCGCGACGCAGTACGCGCTCGAGCACTGGATCAACGGTGTCCCGCTCGCGGCGATCGTCCCCGCGCCATGGTCGTGGCAGCCGGGGTGGAAGTATACAATGAACTCTGTTGAGTAAACCGAACATCTGCCTATGAAAACCTACCTCGTAACCGGCGCTTCCCGTGGGATGGGAAAGGCGATCGCGGAGATGCTCGTCGCGGAGGGGCACTTTGTGTATGGCGTTTTCAATACCAACCAGGAAGAAGCCGACCGGATGAAGGTGGCGCTTGGGAAGGTTGAGATGATCGCGTGCGACTTTTCGGATCGCGGGCAGGTGGTTGGGCTCGTTGGGAAGCTGGCCGGGGTCTCGTTCGACGGGATCGTGAACAGCGCCGGGGTGTTTGTGGCGACGGACTTTGCGGACTTCGACATGGCGGCCTGGGACCGCGTGTTCGACGTGAACGTCCATGCGCCGCTCGCGCTTATCCAGGGGTTGCAGAAGCAGCTGGTCGACGGCGCGTCGATCGTGAACATTTCCAGCACGGACGGGATGACCGGGGCGATTTCCGGGATGGCGTACGCGGCGAGCAAGGCCGCGCTCATCAACGTGAGCATGAGCCTGGCGAACGCGCTGTCGCCGCGCGGCATCCGCGTGAACGCCGTGGCCCCCGGATGGATCGGCGACGGGATGCAGGCGCCGCCGGAGATTCTTGAGGAAGCCAGGAAGTTCAATCCGCTGAGGCGTCTCGGCACGTACGAGGACATCGCGAACGTCGTCTGTTTCCTCTTGTCCGAAAAGGCCGCGTACGTGAACGGCACGACGGTCGTCGCGGACGGAGGCGAAACGGCCACGTCTTATCTGCTGAAGAAAGAAAGCGAGTTGTAGCGCATGCGGGCTGCATGTTACGTTGGTCATGTTATGAGAGAAGGTGAAAAATCCATCGACGGGTCGGAAGTCGAGAAGAGTCACGAAGGCGAAGAGAAGAATTTTGAGATCCTCCGTGACAAGGAAGTTCGCGAATTGCTTTGGGACCGCGTGAACCGGCTTGTGGACGGGGTCGCGAACCAGCGGTTTCAGACGCCGGTCCTGATGTTTCTCGACAAGAGCGCGCGGCCGCTTTCCTGGATGTTTCGGGCGCGCTGGAAGCACCGGTTTCCGGATCGTCCGGTTCCGCGGGTGCGGTATGCGGCCGTCGGGCGGCGGCAGATGCTGGAAGGCGAGACGGACATGATTGTCCTTCACCAGGATCTGGGCGACACGCTTGTCACGGAAACCAGCCCCTGGGGAGGGAAGCGGCTGCGGGAAATTTATGGCGCGCCAATGCAGATTGTCTCCGGCGCCGACCTTCTTGCGCAGTTCGCGAAGGAAAAGCTTTTTGAGGACGGACACGGCGTGCGCGACGAATACGACGCGCGAGTTCGCGAGCTTGCCGGGCGGTACGCGGACCTGAAGGATGAGAAGATTTTCGTCGTCGACGAGTATTCGGAAACGGGAACGTCCCAGCTGCTGACGGAACTGATGTTGCAGGACGCGCTGCCAAACGCGAACGTCCACGGGCTCCACCTGTTCGGCGCGGAGGAACAAAAGGCGATTCCGTGGCTGCAACACCAGGGGCTCGCCGGCGTCGTCGAGCTGGCCGGGCAGGACGAGCTGCTCGCCTCGCCGTTGACGCGGGAAAATTTTGAGCGCGTTCGTACGGAGATGGCCGCGCGCACGGAGGAGTACGACCGGACGAATTTCACGTACGATCGTGAGACGTTTTTGGGGCGCTTGGACGACTTTGAGAGAAACATGCGCGACTCCGACGCTCCCGAACGCGAGTCGTTTCTTGCCACCGTCGGCGAGTTGAAGGCACGGTGCGCGGCGGCCGATCGGATCGCGGACCTGGTTGAGCGATTGCGCGCATACGAGAAGATCAGGAGTATTTCGTCGGAGCTGTACGGACGATTTTCGGCCTTGCAGGACGCAAACCCCGCGCTGCGGGAAGTTCGATTCCCGTTGTTCTGGCTAAACCCGAGCTTCCTCAAGTCCGCGGAAACCCTCGCGATGCTCACTTCGTTCGAGGACGTGAAAACCAAGTCGGACGCGCTGCGCGAAGAGTTGGTCGCCCTCGCGCGGCTTGATCGTGACCAGCTGGACGCGACGAGCTACGAGACGGCTCGTTAACCCGCTATGAAGATTCTCAAGTTTCGCCCCTGGCTCGCCGACATGATTTTGCGCGGGGAGAAGACGACGACGTTTCGGTTGTTTGATGACAAAGACATTCGGACGGACGACGAGTTGGAGCTGGTGAATTGGGAGACGGGGGAGACGTTTGGGCGCGCGACGGTGCGTGAGGCGTATGAGAAGACGCTTGGGGATCTGACGAGCGATGACTTCGTCGGACATGAGAAGTATGCGAACGACGACGAGATGTATGCCACGCTTCGGACGTTCTATGGCGACTCCGTCGGGCCGGAGACGATCGTGAAGGCCGTTCGGTTCTCGTTGGACATATAAAAGGGTAAGTTAAACATCTGCCACCAGCCCGGTGGCGGTTTTGTTTTCAACCC
>CAYRYG010000082.1:0-4355 GCA_964428465.1 uncultured Gammaproteobacteria bacterium | reverse complement strand
CAGTTGTCCTCCGCGTCCGCGACCCCGTCGCCGTCCGCGTCGATCTCCTCCTCGTCGCCCTCGTCGACGCTGTCTCCCTCGTCCTCCGTCGCGCCCGTGTCGTACTCCTCCCCGCCGGCCTCGCCGCCGCTGCCGAGCTCGAGCCCGCCGCCGCAGGCGGTGACCGCCTCCGCGTCGAGGCACCAGATCCCCGCCGCGCACGAGCCGACGCTCCCGCCGCCCATCACCTCGACGACGAGCCCGTCGTCCACCTCGAGGATGTCGCGCCCGCCGAAGCCGAGCAGCAGGTACGTGTCCCAGTCCTTCACCGGGAGCGCGATGCCGTCCGACACCACGTACACGTCCGAGCGGCCCGACTCCTTGAGGACGGTCCCGTCGCGGAAGGGCGCGGTGCCCAGGCGCGTGAGGTACGCGTCGAGCGTGTCCTCCGAGAAGATCGGGTCCATCCCGAGATCGCCGGAGAGCCCCCACGACGCCATCACCTCCTCCTCGGCGCCGCCCGGCAGGCGCTGCTTCCACGCGGAGCCGTCCGTGTCCTCCACGAGCAGCCACGCGCCGCCGTCCTCGCCGTAGCCGGCCGCCACCGACCCTTCCTCCGCGATCTCCTCCCCCGTGCCGAGGCACGCGAGCTCCTCGTCGGAGACGTACGTGAGGTCGTCGAAGTCCCAGTTGTGGCTCCAGAACACCGTCTCGTCGGCCACGTGCCGCGCCGTGCCGTCCTCGACCAGGTACACCTTCGGGTCGTTCGGCGCCATCACGAGCGTGCCGTCCGGGTGCCACTTCGCGACCGCGAGGTCCGAGGCGTACACGTGGCCGCTCGAGGTGCCGCAAACGAAGTCGCTCGCCGCGACGTCGCCGAACGCGGGGTCCTCCTCGTCCATGTCCGCGGTGCGGATGAGGACGTCGACGGAATCCGCGAACTGCGCCATCTCGGCGGGGTCGCCCTCCATGAGGCCGACGTGGACGTGGTCGCCCGAGCACGCGCCCGTGCACCCGTCGTAGCCCAGGAGCTGCCCGGCCGCCACCCCGGAGCCATCCTCGACGAAGATCTCGCTGAAGTGCGCGATCACGACGTAGAACCCGCCGCCGATGTCGATCGACGTGTGGTACCCGAAGCCGCTCGTCGCGCTCTCGGTGTGGACGTAGACCGTCCCGCCGACCGGCGCGTAGAGCTCCATGTCGGAATCGTTCGGCGTGTCGATGTCGATGCCGAACTCGGTTGAATCGCCCGTGTGGCTGTACGACCCGCCCACCCCCTGCGTGCAGCGCGCCGACTCGCCCCCCGCGATCGGAAGCGAGATCGACGTCCCGCCGCCGCCCACGTCCGCGAGGGAGGGTTCCTCCCCCGCGCCCTGGCAGACGTTGCCCATCCCGTGGCCGGGATTGCACGGGTCGTGGCAGCCGAACGGCGACGCCGTCGCCAACAGAAGAAGCATGCGCATGATTGCACTCGATTGTGAATGTCCCTTGGGCACACCTGCCCGAAACGGCTTTCCACCATGGTCCACCGTCTCGCGAGAACGGTCGACCGCGCTTCCTCCCTGCCCGAGACGGCGGCGCCAGCAATCCCCGCCGTGCCGCCGCCCCGGACGATCGCCTCCTTCCCATGTTGGCCGGACCCCGCGGGACCGGACCGTTAGGACTCCATCCGCATTTCATCCGCCATCCCTTGGCCCGCGTCAGACAGTTGTCATTGGCCGTTGTTGTCGCGATCTACAGACAATTCACCAGATTTTGGCGTAATTGTCAACCATTTTTAGGCTAATTTTAGCAAATTTTTTTGTTATGTCCGCGTGACAGGACAAAACAAAACGCGCGGAAATTCCGCGACGTTTCGCACCGTTTCATTTGTCAGCGTCCCTACGACGTCTTGCTGTTGATAACATCCTTCCCCATAAGCGGGACGAGCACCTCCGGCACGCGGATCGAGCCGTCGGCCTCCTGGTAGTTCTCGAGGATCGCGATCATGGTGCGGCCCATGGCCACGGCCGTGGCGTCGTTCATGTGCACGAACTGGTTGCCGCCGTCCGCGCGCCTCACCTTGGTGGCGAGCCTGCGCGCCTGGAAGTCGGTCATGTAGTCCGCGGAATGCGTCTCGCGGTACTTCCCTTCGCCCGGCATCCAGGTCTCGATGTCGAGATGGCGCGCGTCCGGGTCGCCCTGGTCGCCCGTGCAGGTCATCACCACCTGGTACGGGAGCCCGAGCGCCTGCATGAGGTGCTCCTGGATCGCCACGAAGAAGTCCTGCTCGGCGATGCCGGCCTCCGGGAGCGCGAACGATTCCATCTCCACCTTGTCGAACTGGTGGAGGCGGAGGATGCCCTTGGTGTCCTTGCCGTACGAGCCGGCCTCGCGGCGGAACGCGGGCGTGAACGCGACGTAGCGGCGCGGGAGCTCGGCCTCCTGAAGCGTCTCGTCCATGTGGAGCGGGCCCAGCGTGTGCTCGGCGCTCCCGATGAGGAACGCGTCGTCGGACGGGATGTGGTAGCGCTCGTCGCGCGGCTCGAGGCGGGCCATGCGCTGGAATACCTCGGGGCGGATCATGAGCGGAGGCACGACGGGCACGAACGGCGTGGAAGGCACGGGCAGGCCGGCCTTCTCGATGATGGTCTTCAGCGTGCCCTCGTGGGTCAGGACGGAGAAGACGAAGTTGGCGAGCGCCATCTGCATGAGCACGAGGTCGCCCTTGAGATACGTGAAGCGCGCGCCGGAAACCTCGGCCGCCTTCTCGCTGTCGATGATCCCGAGCGCGGTGCCGAGCGCCATGTGGTCCTTGGGCTCGAACCCGAACGCCCGCGGCTCGCCCCATTTGCGGAGCACCACGTTCTCGGAATCGTCCTTGCCCACCGGCGTGTCGTCGCTCGGAAGGTTCGGGACGCGGAGCAGCAGCGCGTTCACCTCGCCCTCGACGCGCGAAAGCTCGGCCTCAAGCCCGACGGCCTGTTCCTTCAGCGCCTTCCCCTTCTCGATGTCCTTCGCCTGCGCCGCCTCCTTGCGGGCCGCGTTGAGCGCGTCGAGCTCGCCCTGGAGCTTCCGGCGGTCGGCATCGAGCGAGACGATCCGGTCGATGTCCACGTCCGAATTCTTGTTCCGGCACGCGGTTTTCACCTGTTCCGTCTGCTCGCGAAGAATCTTCAGGTCGATCATACCGCCCCATCATGCCGCAACTCTGAGCGCGCCGCAACCCCCGCCTATGCCTGGCGGCCGGCATCCTCGATTCGGGCGGCCGCGCGGGTGGCGGTCTCCTCCGTCTCGAAGCTCCCAAGGTCGACCGGCTTCCCGTTCGCGACCGCGGTTAGACGCCAGCGATCCGGCCGGGACTGGACGCCGTATCGGCCGGCGCGCGGAGTGAGCGCGTACCGGGCCTCCCGCGCCACCTTGAACCCGACGAGCGACGCGGCCAGAATGCGCCGGATCGTCACCGGCAGCCGCGTCCCCCAGCGAATCCACACGACGTTCCCGTCCAGCGTCACCTCCCGGTCGCGCTGCCCCAGGCGGAACGCGACGGCCGACACGCATGCCACGGCCGCGAGCACGGCGAGCGCCTGGAGGAACGGAACCACCGCGCCGGACACGAACAGCTCCGGCGTCTCGCGCCAACGCGCCGAGAACAGCTCCGTGGCAGCCATCGCCGCGAGGAGCACCGGGATGATCAGCGCGCACCCGGCGAACATCCAGAACAGATACGTGAGGACGAAGACGCGGTCGCTGGTAAGCGGGACGGCGGAGGACGTTTTCATATGAGGGATGATTCGCACACACTATACCCCGGATGCGCGGCGCGGGAAAAAAAAGGCGGGCATCCGTTCGGATTCCGCCGCGAAGTGGACCGCCTGCGCTTCCCTTTCGGGTCCGCTGGGCGGGTGGACCTACGCCTCCGGCACGGGCTGGTTCCCCCAGCCGCGCTCCTTCCGCTGGCTGTCCCAGAACCGATCCTCCGGACGCCACCAGGGGTGAAACGCCGTCGGGCAGGAAATGGGCAGCGGAACGACCCGGGGGCTGACGCCGCCGAGACCGCAGTGGTAGTTGATCTGATCCAGGTTGCCGAGCATGACGCCCTCCTTCGCGAGCCAGGACGGTGAATTCCGCCGGATGGTCGTGTGGAGTTACGGTCTTTACACCGAGATATCACGCACGTTTTGCTCGTCGCGGGCCTTTCGGTCTACGGGGCGTATTCGGTCGCAACCAGACAGGTCTGTCCGTGGCCATTATGGCGAAGGGGCGCCTCCCGTCAATTGGCTGCGTGTGGATAAGCGCGAAAATGACACGAAATTTGGCTAACCTATGGCACATACCTTGACAAAACCCCAAAAAAGTGGTGTATTGGGGGCATGGAATGCCATGCGGGCGGCTGT
>CAYRYG010000081.1:0-4486 GCA_964428465.1 uncultured Gammaproteobacteria bacterium | reverse complement strand
CCGAGAACATGCTTTCGCAGACCCTCAAGTCGCTGTTCGCGGTGGCCGAGGCGTGCCCGGCGCTGCAGGCGGCCGGCAACTTCATGCACCTGCAGACGGAGCTCTCCGACGCCGAGGACAAGATCCAGGCCGCGCGCCGCTTCTACAACGGCAACGTGCGCGACTTCAACACCAAGGTGCAGACCTTCCCCACCAACCTCATCGCCGGGACGTTCGGATTCGCGAAGCGCGAGTTCTTCGACGCGCCCGACGTCGCGGCCGAGCCGGTGAAGGTGCAGTTCTAGCATGTACTCCCAGATTACTTCCAACAAGCGCCGGACGGTCCTGCTGATCGCCGTCTTTACCGTCGTCATCGTCGCGCTCGGCTGGGCGTTCGGCATGCAGCTCGGGGACTCCGGCGCGGGAATCGTCCTGGCCGTCGTGATCGCGACGGCGATGAACCTGGTCGGGTATTACAAGGGCGACGCGGTGGCGCTCGCGGCCTCGGGCGCGCGGCGCGTCGAGAAGCGGGACGCGCCCGAGCTCTGGAACCTCGTCGAGAACCTCGCGATCTCCTCGGGCCTCCCGATGCCGAGGCTGTACGTCATCAACGACCCGGCGCAGAACGCGTTCGCTACGGGCCGCGACCCGGAGCACGCGTCCGTCGCGGTCACCACGGGGCTTGCCGAGCGGCTCACCAAGGCCGAGCTCGAGGGCGTGATCGCGCACGAGCTGTCCCACGTCAAGAACTACGACATCCGCGTGATGACCATCGTCGTCGTGCTCGTGGGCATCGTGATGCTGCTGTCCGACTGGCTGCTGCGCGGGATGTTCCTGCGCCGCGGCGACCGCGACTCCGGGCAGGCCGGGCTGATCCTCTTCGTCATCGGCATCGTGCTCGCGATCCTCTCCCCCATCCTCGCGGAGCTGATCAAGCTCGCGGTGTCGCGGCAGCGGGAGTACCTCGCGGACGCCTCGGGCGCGCTCATGACGCGCTACCCCGACGCGCTCGCCTCGGCGCTCGAGAAGATCGCGCGCGAGGACCGACCGCTCCGCCGGGCGAACCACGCCACGGCGCACCTGTTCCTCGCGAACCCGTTTGATCCGCATGTGACGAAAAAATTCGAAATGTGGTTTTCCACCCACCCGCCGATCGAAGAACGCATTAAGCGCTTGCGCAGCATGGGCGTATGAGCCATGACATCATCGAAAAATTCTCGACGCATTTGAAAAACGTGCTCACCCGCGCGCTCGTGTTCGTGGTTGAGAACGGCAAGACCCTGGTCGAGCCGGAGCATTTGCTGTGGGCGCTCGGCACGGAAAAGGGGTCCGTGGGCGCGGAGATCATCCAGAAGTCGGACCTGAAGCTCGAGCGCCTGCGCGACCTCGTGTCCGAGACGCACCCGCGCGGCGCGGCGTCCGCGAAGACGGGCTCGCCGTACCTGTCCGACGCGGCGAAGCGCGCGGTCGAGAAGGCCGTGCTCACCGCCAACATCTACGAGCACCGCTACGTCGGCACCGAGCACCTGCTCTCCGGCCTGCTTCAGATCGCGAACTCGGAGATCGACGCGTTCCTCACGCGCGAGCGCGTGGACGCCGCGCGGCTGCGCGAGGAGATCGCGCTCGTCCTGAAGTCCGCCACCAAGTTCCCGGAGCTCGCCGAGAGCATCCCGGCCACAGTCGCCGAGCTTCCCGCGAAGGAGGCGCAGACGAAGGTCGCCGACGCGAAGGACGACGAGGAGGTGAAGACCCCGGCGCTCGACTACTTCGGCCGCGACCTCACCAACAAGGCGGTGCAGGCCAGCGTGGACCCGGTCATCGGCCGCGAGGAGGAGATCAACCGCGTCATGGAAATCCTCGCGCGACGCACCAAGAACAACCCGCTCCTGCTCGGCGAGCCGGGCGTGGGAAAGACCGCCATCGTGGAGGGGCTCGCGAAGCGCATCCTCGAGGGACGCGTGCCGTCGACGCTCGCGGACAAGCGCGTCGTGGCCATCGACCTCGGGCTCGTGGTCGCCGGGACCATGTACCGCGGCGAGTTCGAGGCGCGCATCAAGCAGATCGTGGAGGAGGTGAGGAAGTGCGGGAATATCGTGCTGTTCATCGACGAGGTGCACCAGATCGTCGGCGCCGGGTCGGCCGGCGGGTCGATGGACGCGGCGAACATGCTGAAGCCCGCGCTCGCGCGCGGCGACATCCGCTGCATCGGCGCCACCACCCCGGCGGAATACAAGAAGCACATCGAGACCGACTCCGCGCTCGAGCGCCGGTTCCAGACCGTGCACGTGGAGGAGCCGACCGCGGAGCGCGCGCATGAGATTTTGCGCGGCGTCGCGTCGCAGTACGAGTCGTTCCACAACGTCCGGCTCTCCCCCGCCGCGCTCGACGCCGCGGTGAAGCTGTCCGTGCGCTACCTCACGGACAAGCGGCTCCCGGACAAGGCGCTCGACCTCGTGGACGAGGCCGCGGCCGCCGCGCGCGTCCACCGCCAGGAATCCGAGCCGGCCGAGCAGCGCCGGCTGCTTTCGCGCCGCCTCGCCGAGGTGCAGGCGGAGAAGCGCCAGGCCGTGGTCGAGGAGCAGTTCATGAAAGCGGTCGAGCTGAAGGACGAGGAGGCGAAGATCCGCGAGGCGCTGCGCGGCATGTCGGAGAACGAGCCGGCGAGCGCGCCCACCATCATCACCGACCGCGACGTCGCCCGCGTGGTCTCGCGCACCATGCGCATCCCGCTCGAGGACCTGCTCGCCGAGGGCCAGCGCGACCTCGCGGCCATCCACGAGAAGCTCTCGGGCCGCGTGATCGGCCAGAACGACGCGGTCGCCTCGGTCGCGGCCGCGCTCCGCCGCGCCAAGACCGGCCTCTCGCTCCCCCACCGCCCGCTCGCCTCCATGCTGTTCCTCGGCCCGTCGGGCGTGGGCAAGACCGAGCTCGCGCGCGCGGTCGCGGAGGCGTTCTTCCACGACCCGTCCGCGCTCATCCGCCTCGACATGTCCGAGTACGCGGAAGGGTTCACGTCGTCCAAGCTCATCGGCGCGCCGGCCGGCTACGTCGGCTACCGCGAGGGCGCCGCGCTCTCGGACCGCGTGAAGGCGAAGCCGTACAGCGTGGTGCTGTTCGACGAGCTCGAGAAGGCGCACCGCGACGTGCAGAACCTCCTCTTGCAGGTGCTTGAGGAGGGCGAGCTCACCGACGCCACCGGGCGCAAGGTGAACTTCCGCAACACCATCGTCATCCTCACCTCGAACGTCGGCCTCGAGCGGTTCGAGTCCGGCGGCATCGGGTTCATGAGCGGCGACGAGGAGCGGTCCGGTTCCCTCTCGGCGGACATCCGCAAGGAGCTGGAAACGCGCTTCCGCCCCGAGCTCCTGAACCGCGTGGACCTCACGAGCCTCTTCCGCCCGCTCGACCGCGCGTCGCTCGCGGCGATCGCGGAGAAGCAGATCGCCGAGCTCGTGGAACGCCTGTCCGAGCGCGGTATCCGGCTCTCGGCGCACGCCGCCACGGCGAAGGCCATCGCCGACGCGGTGGAAACCAAGTTCGGCGCGCGCGACATCCGCCGCCACATCCAGACGCGCATCGAGGACAAAATCGCGGACCTGATCGCCGAGGATGCCGCGGCCGCGCTGCAGATCTGTGTCACAAAAGAAGGTCTTGATGTAAAATATGCCCGACGGAGGACCAAGTGAAATTGAGCGCTCGCGCCAGGACCAGCTCTACCGGAGCGTAGCCGGCGCGGCCCGTCCGGAAGAGTCCGCCATGTTTGGCGTCGGCGGCGACACCGTTGAGGAGGAGGAGCCGGAGCTCGAGATCGATGAGGACGAGGGGGACGGATCCGACGAGGGGCTCGACCCGGTGGAACGCCTGGCGCAGGGACAGGCGGCGGCGGGACTCGCCCAGGCGGCTGGCGAGGGCGGGGGTAGCGTCGGGAGCGGGGACATCGGCGAAAAAATTCAAGAAAAGGCAAACTCCCTCAACCACTACCTCGTCGTCGAGTTTCTTCCGGAGCTATTCGCCTTCGACGCGGGATGCATGTTTATCACGACGATCTTCACGATGCCAATCTACTTTTTCATCATCGTGGTCTATCTCGGTTACCAGCTGTACAACGGGTTTACCGGAAATAAGAGCATGATCCCGTACTGTCCGGAATTAACGTGGGAGTCGTTCTCTCCCGCGGGGACGGGTGAGATAAGCATCCCGCTGCCGCGCATGGTGCTGTACATCGCGACGCTCTGGGCAATTCTTCTCTTGTGCATCGCGAGCACGGTGTGGGCGGGACTCGTCATGATGGCCGTCTACGCCATGGTCGACCCGCTGGCCGCCCTGGACGCCGCGACGCAAATCTTCTCCTTTTTCATCGACTTGCCAGCGATTTAATAGAACCGTATGTCCGAACGCTTGAAACGCATCCTGCTCATCGTCGGCTTCGTCGCCTCGGTCTTCGCGATCGCCGCGGGGCTGTATTATGCCTTTTTCCGACAGTCGATTCCCGAGGAGCCGACCGTCC
>CAYRYG010000080.1:0-4823 GCA_964428465.1 uncultured Gammaproteobacteria bacterium | reverse complement strand
TCAGTTCGGATTGAGGGCTGCAATTCGCCCTCATGAAGCTGGAATCGCTAGTAACGGCCGATCAGCTACGCGGCCGTGAATACGTTCTCGGGTCTTGTACTCACCGCCCGTCAAGCCAAGAGAGTCGGTAACACCCGAACGTCGCCATTTGGCGGCGGAAGGTGGGATCGATGATAGGGACTAAGTCGTAACAAGGCATCCGTAGCGGAAGCTGTGGATGGATCACCTCCTTTCTAGGGACTTTGAAGCGCTTGCGCTTCCACGATCCTAGGTCGAGATCAATCTCGTATTGATCGATCTAAGCCCTTCCCTCACCTGCATTGAGTATATGCGTGGTATGGAAGGCAGGTAGACGTTGTAATCACACAGGTTGCAACACTCCGATGGCTCGGAGATTCAGTTGAGAAGATCAAGCAACCCCCGCCCCGCAAGGGCGGGGGTTTTGGTTTTCGGAGCGATCCAATCCATTGACAAGACCCGGTCGCCGTGCTAATCTTCCCATCTCCCAGAGAAGGAGGGAGCATGATCAGGATCATGGCATTGGCCTTGGCGCTCGCGGCAGGGTGCACGAAGTATTCGGATCCGTACCGCGTCGAGAACGTGACCCGCGTCCTCATGCACGAGCCGAGCAGGTACACGCTGCTCACCGCGCTGCCAGATGGTCGCATCGAGCAGCACACGTACGGCGGCTACGGCCTCTGCTACAAGCCGCCCGACCTCTACCACGACGTCCCGCCGGACAAGCCGATCTGGGCGGAACTCCGGGAAGCGAACGACGGCTGCACGCCTTGCACGTACGTCGCCAGCATCCATCTCCACTCGGTGGAAGAGATCAACGGCGCGGGGTGGAACCACGGCAAGTTCGGCAACGGGCAGACCACGGTCGTCGAGTAGTCCTGGAGCCAACCGGCTCCTTTTTTCATGCCGTCGCTTCGCGTTTGATATACTGGTTCGGTATGAGCATGCGCGGAGAATCTTATCGGGAGGAGCCGGCGCGGGAGCGCGCCGGGCAGGAACGCCCGGCGCGTGCCGAGGCGCGGCCGGTCGGCGTGAGCGCGCACGAAAAGAAGACGCGGCGCGACGAGGACGCGCGGAGGTTCGTGGAGGCGATGGTGCGGGCGAGCGGAAACCACGAGGACGTCGGGGCACACGTGCGTAAGCGGCTGGAACAGGTGCGAGGGCGCATTGACACGGCAAGCACGTTCGACCAGCGGCTGCAGGACGAATACGAATTCCTGAAGGCACAGCAGGAGGCACTCGCCTCGCGCCCGCGGCTCGAGGTCGTGACGCCAAGGCGACCGGAAGTCCCCGCGCGGACGGAACACGCCAAGCCGACGCCCGTGACCCCGCCAAGCCTCGCCGACCGCGTCCGCGCCGGATGGGCATCGTTCAAGGAACGGCTCTTCCCCGCTGCCAAACCGCCGGAAAAGATCACGGGTACGACGGCCTACGAGAAAACCTGGACGCCCGCGCGCAAGGAACAACGGGAAACGGACCGGGCCGAGGAGATGGTCGCGGTACAGGAACGCGCGGTCCAGACGTTGCAAGCGAAGGCCGACAAGGAACAGGCGCGGCTCAAGAGCGTCACCGAGATCCTGACCCGCCGGCGCCGCGAGCCCATGCCGGCGAACGCCCGCGCAAAGTACGTCGCGGAAGTGCAGGCGCTCCAAACGGACATCAGGAACACGCAGCGCCTCCTGCGCATTGCCGAGGCGAGCCGCGACCGTCAGAAACGAATCCGAGAGGCCGCCTAGCGGTCTCTTTTCTTTTTTCCACTCCGGGCGTAGGGTGTCGCCGGAGGAACCCCAATGGTCCGACATGTCCTTTCCGCCACGCAGTTCGACCGCGAGGAGATCGAGGAGCTGTTCGAGCGGGTCGACTGGCTCAAGGCGCTGCCGCGCGCCAACCGGCCCCGTTCCCTGGAAGGCCGGATGATCGCTCTGTTGTTCTGGGAACCGTCGACCCGCACGTGCAAGAGCTTCGAGCTCGCCGCGAGGTCTCTCGGCGCGCAAACGACCGTCACGGAGGCGGCCGGCATCGTGTCGTCCACGTCGAAGGGCGAATCACTCGAGGACACGGTGCGCATCTTCGCCGGCTACGACGTCGACGCGATCGTGATGCGCCACACCATGGGCGGCGCCTCGCACCGCGCGGCCGCCGTGTCGCCCATCCCCATCATCAACGCGGGCGACGGGGCCGACGAGCACCCGACCCAGGCGCTCCTCGACCTGTACACCATCCTGCGCGCCACGCGCCGCGAGCACGTCACGCTCGCGCTCTCGGGCGACCTCGAGCACAGCCGCACCGTGCGCTCGCTCTGCCGCATCCTCATCCGGTACGGCGGTCCCCCGAGCGTCCGCATCCTGCTCGTGAGCCCCGGGGAAATCCGGCTCGGGGACGACGTCCGAGCCGAACTCGTCCTCGCGGGCATCCCGTTCGAGGAAACCGACCGTCTCTCCCGCGCGCTTCCGGACGCGGACGTGTTCTACCAGACGCGCGTGCAACGCGAACGGTACGGGCACGGCGACCACGGCGACCGGATGCACAGGGAAATCCAAAATCGGTTTGCCATCACGGCCGAGAACGTGGACCTGATGAAGCCCGACGCGGTCATCATGCACCCGCTCCCCCGCCTGGGGGAGATCGACGTCTCGGTGGACGCGAACCACCGGGCCAGGTACTTCGAGCAGGCCTCGAACGGCCTGTACGTCCGCATGGCGCTCCTCGAGCGCCTGCTCGCCGACGGCTAATCCGTCGGTTTTTTGCTATAATGGCCTTTGCCCGGTCCCCTTGACCGATTCCCGCCATTTCATTAGAATATCGACACAAACGGGCGTGTAGCTCAGGTGGTTAGAGCGCGACACTGATAATGTCGAGGTCCCAAGTTCGAGTCTTGGCACGCCCACCATTCGACTTCGTTCAGCTTCTGGCTTCACTTCGCTCATGGTCTGCGACCACGCGAGGTCGAATGTCCTGAGCCTGTCGAAGGGCCAAACATATGACGGAACTTTCCACATTGGATATTCTTGTGCGGCTCCTGGTCGCGGGATTGCTCTCCGCGGTGATTGGGTTCGAGCGGGAGGCGCACAAGAAGCCGGCCGGGATGCGTACCAACGCGCTCGTCGGGATCGGGACGGCGATCGTCACCGTCGCGTCGATCAAGCTCGTCGGATACGGGGAAACGGTAGACGTATCACGGCTCGTGTCGAGCATCCTTCCGGGCATCGGGTTCATCGGCGCGGGAACGATCATCCGCTCCGGCGCGTCCGTGAAGGGCCTGACCACGGCGGCGAGCATCTGGGTCGTCGCGGCCGTCGGCGTCGCCGCGGGCCTCGGCATGTACGACCTCGCGGTCATCGGGACGATCCTGGCGCTCATCGCGCTCATCGTCCTGCCGCGCCTGCCGGAAGAGGAACAGAAATAGAATATCCAGGTGTGTTCTATACGTACGTTCTCCAATGGAACGATCAAAAGTTATATATCGGAAGCACTGGTGATCTAAAGCGGAGAATCTACGAACACACGATTGGACATGTAAACGCGACAGAAAACCGAAGGCCGATACAATTGATTTATTACGAAGCTTGCCTATCCAAAAAAGGAGCTGAGGACAGGGAACGGTACTTCAAAACTGGATACGGAAGACAATTTTTAAGGAAACGGCTGTAACATGAAACGGCCGCTTCTGTGCCTGGGTAGCTCAGTGGTAGAGCAGAGGACTGAAAATCCTCGTGTCGTCAGTTCAATTCTGACCCTCGGCACCATGAAAAAATTCCATCGGAAGATGGGATTTTTTCGTTTCCGGAAAGAAAAACACACCAGTTCAGCTGGTGTGCGAGGGAGTTTTTCGTTGTCGAAACATTAGGAGAAAAAAGATTGATCCGCTTGCAAGAAACATGTACAGTGGATAGGCGATGATGCCAGCCTCAAAGCGATCAATTGCTGCAAGATTGAGAACGTTTCCAGCCGTAAATAATGACCATGCGAAACGATCTTCCCCCTCCGTGTCTTGGAGAACCTTTCGGAGCGTTGGCAGGAGTCCGAGAAAGTCAATGAACAGGTTGATGAACAAAGTCGGGAGCGACGACTGCGACAGAAGCCACGGAATGAGACTGCCGACGGCTCCAATTAGGCACAATCGGTCAAACTTTGTCCATCCGCCAATGCCATATTTCAGTGAGATGATTGCCGTTATCAATGGTCCGACCATGTAGCTGATCGGGACCCATTTGGTGTGCTCTGCTCCGGATGACCAGTAACTCGCCATGAGGAGCACGCTGACAATAGTCCATATCCACCAACTCGCGGGGTTTGGTTTGGTTGTTCCGCGAAAGATGGCTATGAGATATGGGACAAAAGCAATGAAGCTGACAACCCCGGCTGCTTTGCCGGCGAATGCTGTCATTTCCGGCATTTGTCTCTCCTTTGAAAGAGTCGCGCGGCTCTCCCTGCCGTAGGGGTCAAAGCGACGCATCACCGTAGAACTTTTTTGCCGTTTTGTCAATCCGTCAAACAAAAAGAGGCCCTTCCGGGCTCTTTTTGATTTGTCTGCTCTGTGATTGCAACGTCGTTTTTCAGGGTTTGTTTTATTCTATTTCTAGAAGATCAGCGAGGCTGATCTCGACCTAGGATGGTCCCACCCTAAGGTGGGACGAATTTCCCTTAAAAAGGAGGTGATCCACCCACAGCTTCCGCTACGGGTGCCTTGTTACGACTTCGTCCTTATCATCAGTCCTGCCTTCCGCCGCCGTACGGCGACGTTCGGGCATTACCAACTCTCTTGACGTGACGGGCGGTGAGTACAAGACCCGAGAACGTATTCA
>CAYRYG010000079.1:0-5040 GCA_964428465.1 uncultured Gammaproteobacteria bacterium | reverse complement strand
CGCACGAGAAATGCCGCGTAATCCTCGGCCTCGCCGCCGTAGAACGACCGGTAGCACATGTAGCAGACCGGACCGTCGACGCCGTGCACGTGGACCAGCAGCGACACGTTCTTGCCGGTCGCCGCGTCCTTGAAGTTGGCGGCGAGCGAAATCTTGCCAGCCCGGCAGCCCAGGTGGGTGCACGGAAGCTTGATCCGGCCGTCGAGGCCGTCGGGGCACTGGGCCTTCAGCTGGCCCACGAGCGAGGCGAGGGTGAACCTCATGTCTGACTCCTATTTTTCTGAAGCGTGAAACGATCGGACGAAGCATCGGGGCGAATTCCCCGGCGGACGGACTCGTCGCATAGACCCCTCCTAACCTCCCCTCACGGAGGGGAGGAAACTTGGCGTTTCCCCTCCTGGTCAGTCAGGAGGGGTTAGGGGTGGTCTTCAACGAGTTCATTCGCCGAGAAACCGGTAGATCGTATCCCCGATCCCGCCTCCCGACAACGTCGGATCGCAGGAACGGGTGCCGTGGTCCAGAGACGAACCACGGCCGTGCCGCCCGTCGTCAGTTCACGTGCCGGCCTTCTTCTCCTTCGCCTCCTTGCGGCGGCGGTTGAGCTCCAGGCCGATGAAGAACGCCGGGACGCCGAGCATCGCGTCGTCGATGAGCGGGATGAAGTCGACGAGCGCGGTCACCACGTCGGCGAGACCGAGCACGGCGAGCATCGCCCACAGTTGCCACGTCTCGCGACGCGTCAGCCACGCCTTGAACTCCTCGAGTGTAGCGTGCGCGGCCGCACCTTTCAGGACTACAAGCGGATTCATCTGAAAATCCTCCAATTGGACGTTGTACCTTCAACGACTCTCTCCTCTTTAAGAGGTCGCTAAAGGTCGTACTTTAGCACAAAATTGGCTTTTTGTCAACGCCTGAACCCAATATTTGGCCAACCCCTGCGCCATTTTCGACCCCCTTCCGCAAATGTGTTAGAATATGGTCGATTTATGGCACGCAAACACAAAGGCAAGCGCAAAAACGAAGGGCGGGAAGAACGCCCGCGGGTCGAGCTTGATCCGGAGACCCGACGGGGCATCGCGGCGGTCCTGCTGTTCGCCGCGGCCGCGCTCCTGTTCCTCTCGTTCTTCGACATCGCCGGGACGCTCGGCGCGTACATCGACCGGTACGCCTCCCTGCTCTTCGGCTGGGACCGGTTCCTGGTTCCGCTCATCTGCATCATGATCGGCGCGACCGCGATGTACCCTGACCGGGGGCGCCTTTCCACCTGGAACTATCTCGGGCTCCTGTTCTTTTTCCTGTCCTTCAACGCGCTGCTCAATCTTCTCCTCGTAAGCCCTTCGACGGGCTCAGGGCAGCCGCTGACCGACGACCTTACGGCGGCCGGCGGATACATCGGCCAGTTCCTCGGAACCATCCTCCCGAACGTCATCGGGTTCTGGGGCGCGATCGTGGTGACGTGCTCCCTGCTCGTGGTCTCGGTCATGCTCGCGTTCAACACGTCGCTGCGCAACATGATGGGGGTGCACCAGCATCTCACCGGATGGTTCGGCGAATGGGTGCACCGCGGGATGCGGAGGAAAGTCGTCGAGGTCGACAACGGGGACAAGGTCGACGAGGAGTTTGACGGGGGGATGAACGACGTTGAGGAAGTCATCGACGCGCCGGAGGAGGAAGATGAAGAAAAGGCGAAGCCGATCTTCCGGTCGAAGCCGCTCATCGAGGCCGAGCGCGCGCAGCCCGAGAAGGCGCTCACCATCAGGAAGATCCGCAAGGTGGCGATCCCGCTCGACCTGCTGGAGTACCGCGCGAACAACGCGAACTCCGGCGACATCGAGCGCAACATGGAGATCATCTACCGCACGTTCGAGCAGTTCGGCATCCCGGTGGAGATGGGCGAGACCGCGACCGGTCCGACCGTGACGCAGTACACGCTGCGCCCGGCGCAGGGCGTGAAGCTCGCGCGCATCGTGGGGCTGCAGAACGACCTCGCGCTCGCGCTCGCCGCGCACCCGCTGCGCATCGAGGCGCCGATCCCGGGCAAGTCGCTGGTGGGCATCGAGGTGCCGAACCAGACCATCGCCACGGTGTCGCTGCGCGACCTCATGGAATCGAAGGCGTTCAAGGGCCGTTCCAACAATACCGCCATCCCGCTCGGCAAGGACGTGTCCGGGATTACCTGGACCGCCGCGCTCGAGAAGATGCCGCACCTCCTGGTCGCCGGCGCAACCGGGTCCGGCAAGTCCGTGTGTCTCAACACCATCATCGTCTCGCTGCTCTACGAGAATGGCCCGGACGAGCTGAAGTTCATCATGGTGGACCCGAAGCGCGTGGAGATGAAGCAGTTCGAGGGGATCCCGCACCTGCTCATCCCGCCGATCACGAAGGCCGAGGACACGGTGAACGCGCTCAAGTGGACGGTGCGCGAGATGGAACGCCGCCTCGACGTGCTGTCGAAGTTCGGCGCGCGCGACATCACCGGGTACAACGAGCGCGCGGAGGAGAAGATGCCGAAGATCGTGGTGGTGATCGACGAGCTCGCGGACCTCATGACCGGATCGGGCCGCGAGGTGGAAGGGGCCGTCGTCCGCATCGCGCAGATGGCGCGCGCCGTGGGCATCCACCTGGTGCTGGCCACGCAGCGCCCGTCGGTGGACGTCATCACCGGGCTGATCAAGGCGAACATCCCGGCGCGCATCGCGTTCGCGGTGGCGTCGCAGATGGACTCGCGCACGATCCTCGACTGCGCCGGCGCCGAGAAGCTGCTCGGGCGCGGGGACATGCTGTACACGAGCGCCGAGCTCTCGAAGCCGAAGCGCCTCCAGGGCGCGTACCTCTCGGACGCCGAGATCGAGCGCGTGGTGAGCTTCCTCAAGAAGGAGGGGGTGCCGGACTACAACCACGCCATCATCGAGACCGCGCGCACGGGCACGGTGCTCGACGACGGCGGCGACGGCGACCCGTTGCTCGACGAGGCGATCCAGGCGATCATCCAGGCCGGGCGCGCGTCCACCTCCCTGCTGCAGCGCCGGCTGAAGATCGGCTATGGCCGGGCCGCGCGCATCATGGACCTGCTCGAGGAGCACGGCGTGATCGGGCCGGGGGAGGGCGCGAAGCCGCGCGAGGTACTCGTGACCGAGTGGCCGCCGGGCGGCGGCGACATCGAGGCCATGCCGACGGCGCAGGACGACCTTGACGAAGCGGGTGAAGTAGACGAAGCTGAAGAGGATAAGGGAGAATTCCCAGAACAACCATCCCTGCCGATAACGCAATCCCATGCCGTTCGTGATTCGCAAACTGAATGACGCCCGCACGCTGGGCGGGGAAATCCGCGAGCTGCGGCGCGCCACCGGGTTGACGCTGTCCGAAATGGAGGACCGGACCAAGATCCGCCGCGCGTTCATCGAGGCGTTCGAGAGCGACCGCTGCGACGACCTCCCGGATCCGCTCTACGCCCGCAACTACCTGCGCGTGTACCTGCGCGGCCTCGGCGTGACGGACCCCGAGTACTACGTGAAGCGCTGGGAGGAAGCCCGCGGCACCTGCGACTTCGTGGACGCGTCGCGCCTCCCGCGCCAGCGCGTGCGCGCGGGATCGATGGTCGTCGCCAGCCGCTTCCTCAAGGTCGCGGGGGTGGCCGCCATCCTGCTCGCGGTGTCGCTCTACGTCGGCAACGAGGTGCGCGCCATCACCTCGGCCCCGCCGCTCGTGGTGGTCGGCCCGGAGGACGGGCTCGCGACCACGGACGCGACCGTGACGGTAAGCGGCGAGACGAAGCCGGGGACTGCCATCAAAGTGAACGGAGAACCCGTGCTCCTCAACGCCGACGGCACGTTCGAGATCGCGGTATCGCTCGAGCGCGGCCTGAACGTGATCAAGGTGGAAGGGGCCAAGCGCTACTCGCGCATCTCCACCGAGTACCGCCGCGTGGTGCTCGAGGCAGAAAAGAATACCGCGGTCCTCGTCGACGAGCTGCGGATCGTCCCGTAAACAAAAACCGGCCACACGGCCGGAATTTTGTTTACGCGTGAAACGCCTCGAGGCGCGCGAGGCGGCGGTCCGTGACGGTCGCATACTCGTTTAACGCCGCGAGGATCTCATCGCAACGACGATCGAGCTTGCGATTGAGCGCGTCGATTTTCGGATGCACGACATCCTCGACGACTTCCGTGACGATCGCGCGAATCTGTACGAGATCATTTTTGTCCAACATAGATCCTCCGATTATGTTGAATTACTCCCCGTCCCCCGCGGTCGCCGGGGCCGCGACGAGCGTTTCTCCCGCTTCGACCTTCTTCTCGATCTGCTTGCGGATTTCCTTCATGGTCTTCGGGTGCTCCTTCAGGTACGCCTTCGCGTTCTCGCGCCCGAGCCCGAGCTTTTCCTCGCCGAACGAGTACGAGTTCCCGCTCTTTCCCACCACGCCCGCCGGCACGCCGACGTCGAGCAGGTCGCCCGCGATGGAAATGCCCTCGTTGTACATGATGTCGAACTCGCACGTGCGGAACGGCGGCGCGACCTTGTTCTTCACGATCTTGATCTTGGTGCGGTTGCCGATGATCCGCTCGGCCTGCTTGATCTGCGCGCTGCGGCGGATCTCGATGCGCACCGAGGCGTAGAACTTGAGCGCGTTGCCGCCGGTGGTGGTTTCCGGGTTGCCGAACATGACGCCGATCTTCATGCGGATCTGGTTGATGAAGATCACCAGGGTGTTGGTGCGCTTGATGTTCGCGGTGAGCTTGCGCAGCGCTTGCGACATCAGACGGGCTTGCAAACCCATGTGCGAATCGCCCATCTCGCCCTCGATTTCTGCCTTGGGCGTGAGCGCCGCGACCGAGTCGATCACCACGATATCCACCGAGCCGGAACGCACCAGCATGTCGGCGATTTCCAGCGCCTGTTCGCCGGTGTCGGGCTGGGAAATCAGCAGATCGGAAACCTGGACGCCGAGTTTCTGCGCGTATTGCGGGTCGAGCGCGTGTTCCGCGTCGATGAACGCAGCGGTGCCGCCGAGCTTCTGCATTTCGGCGATCACTTGCAGGG
>CAYRYG010000078.1:0-5043 GCA_964428465.1 uncultured Gammaproteobacteria bacterium | reverse complement strand
TCTCGACCTTCTTGAACTCGGTCAGCTCCATCCCAGCGTACAGCTGGAACGCGTAACGGATCTCGTTGAGCATCGGCTGCATCACCGCGTCGAGCACCGCCGGCAGCCCGCCGACGCCGGTCGAGGCCCCCGCCATGTTGCCGAGGTCCATCTTGATCTGCTCGGCCTCGGCCTCCGGCACGCTCATCTGGTCCATGACGCGGCGCGTCACCGCGTTCCCGCCGATGTTGATGGAGCGCGTCAAGACCGGCACGCCCTTCTCGACGATGGTGACGTTGGTGCGCGTCCCGCCGATGTCCAGGATGGCAATGGGGCTCTTGTCCTTGCCGATGAGCGAGCGCACGAGCGCGAACGCCTCCGTGTCAATCGCCTGCAGCTCCAGCTTCGCGGCGCGGAAAATCTCGATGTACTTCTGCACGAGCGACTTCGCCGCGCCGGTCACGAGCACGCGCACGTGGTCCGACGGCTTCTCCGGCTTCGCGTCGCCGGGCTTCGGCTCTTCTTTCTTCTTCCCCCTTGCGCCCTCTGCGCCCCCTGCGCCCTTAATCCCATCGATAAACGTCGAGTACGTCACCATCTCGGTGAGCGGGATCGGGGTCAGCTTCGCCACCTGCGCTTCCACGAGCGGCTGCATTTCCTTCTCGGTCTTGCGGCGCGGAACGCTGACGATCGCCGAAAACACGCTGGAAAGCGGGAGCGCGGCCATGACCTTCGTTCCCTTCGTGCCGCTCTGCTTGCACAGCTTCGCGAGCAGCTCCCCGGTCGCCTTCGTGTCGTCGAACGGCGAAAGGGCCGGCTGTCCCGGCTTGCGCTCCGTGTACCCGTACGTCATGAGCTTCGCGCGGCCGCGCTCGTTGGCGAGCTCGACCAGCTTCAGCCCGGAGGCGCCGATGTCGACGCCAAGATACGTGTGCGGTCCTTTGCCTCCAAAAAGTCCCATATGGGCTCTAGTATATCACAAGTGCGCGTCGATGCATTCGTTCACGAGCGCGTCGGCCTCCTTGTTGTATTCGCGCCGGACGTGCCGGAAGGTGACCTTGCGAAAATCCTGCATCAGGTTGTGAACCTCGACGAACCGCTTGCCAATCTCCGGGTTCTTCACCCGGTAGATGCCGTTCAGCTGCTTCACCGCGAGCTCGGAATCCATCACCATGTCCACCTCGGCCGCGCCAAGCGTCTTCGCGCGCTCAAGCCCGATGATGATGGCGGTGTACTCCGCCTGGTTGTTGGTGTCGCGGCCGAGCCAGCGCGAAACGCGGGCGAGAATCTCGCCTTCCTTGTCGCCATGTAGCGCCTTGATCACCGCGCCCGAGGCCGCCGGGCCCGGGTTGCCGCGAGATCCGCCGTCCGTATACACGCGTACCCTCATAGTGACCTTCGCAAATCAACGATTCTCAACTGCAGCTCTCGGTTCCCGTTCCATTCGTTCACGCTTACCTCGAAGGCCGCGTCGAGGCGGTCGCCGAGCTTGGCGATTTGCGTCCACGCGCCGAAGCCGAACCCGATCATTTTTGCCATTTTACCACGCGCGGAGGTGACGGAGAGACGCAGGTGCTTCCCGTCCGCGCCCACGGTGGAGATGCCGGACACGGTAAGCCCGCGCGAGACGAAGACCGGCTTGGGATTTTTCTCGCCGAACGGAGCGAAGCGCTCGAGCTCGTCATAGAGCGACCAGGTGACCGCGGACAGGTCGAGCTCCGCGTCCACGCGCACGGTCGGGACCAGCTCGCGCCCGACCAGCGCCCGTTCCGCGTACGCGTTCATCGCCGCCGCCGCCTTGGCGAACCGATCCTCGCCCGTGACCGAGAACCCGCACGCCTGGGGATGCCCCCCGAACTTGTCGAGATGCTCCGCGGCCGAGCGCAAACAGTCCGTAACGTCGAATCCCTCGACGGTCCGACCCGACCCGACGAATTTCTCCCCCTGCTTCCCGACCACGTACACCGGGCAGCCGTACGCGGACACCAGCTTTCCCGCGACCAACCCGACCAGCCCCGCGCTCCATCCCTCGGACACGGCCACGATGAGCTTGCGGTCGCCGAGCTCCCCGACCTGCGCGAGCGCCTCCTGGTACATGGCGTCCGACGCGCGCTGCCGGGCGACGTTCGCCGCGTTTAGCTCCTCGGCCAGCACCCCCGCGCGCGCCTCGTCCTCTTCCAACAGCACGTTGAGCGCCGCGCTCGCGTGGTGCATGCGCCCCGCCGCGTTGATGCGCGGCCCAATCTGAAACCCGATCGAGTACGTGTCGAGCGCGCCAAACGTGCCGCCCGCGATCTCAATCAGCTTGCGCAGCCCGGGCCGACGCGTCTTGTTCAGCACCACCAGCCCGAACGTCTCAAGCAGCCGGTTCTCCCCGATGAGCGGCATCACGTCCGTCACGGTCGCGATCGCCACCAGGTCGAGCAGCCACTTCTCATACCCGTCCGGCAACGCCGCGCCGCGCCGCCGCGCCTCGCGGATCAGCCCGCACGCGAGCTTGAACGCCACCCCGGTCCCGCACAGCGACTTGTTCGGATACGTCTCCCCCGGCACGAGCGGATGGATGAGAATCGCGCTCTCCGGCAGCTCCGCGGGCATGGCGTGGTGGTCGCACACCACGGTGTCGATCCCGAGTTCCTTCCCGCGGTCGATCGCCGGCTTGTTGGAAATCCCGCAGTCCACCGTGACCACGAGCCCGGTGCGCTCATGCGCGTGCAAATGCTCCATGGTCGCCACGGACATCCCGTACCCGTCCTTCTCGCGGTCCGGGATAAACGACGTCACCTTGGTCTCGTCGTACTTCAGCGCGCGGCACAGGTCACGCAACGTCAAAATCAGCACGGCCGACCCGCACACCCCGTCCGCATCGTAATCCCCGTGCACGGTGATCACCTCCGCGCGCTCGAGCGCGTCAAACACCCGCGCCACGGCCGCGTCCATGTTCCGAAACAACGACGGCGAATACACGTCCCGGCTCCAATCCGGCCCCAAGAACAAATCCACGTCCTGCTGCGTCCGAAGCCCCCGGTTCCACAGTAACTGCAACACGCCCGGATGCATCTCCGGAAACTTCTGGCGGAACGCATCCGCGACCGGCTCGGCGATGTCCCAACGTTTTTCCATGTGGGGCTATATGACGGGTTTGACAGGTCAGACAGGTTTGACACGTTTGACAGGTTACTCAGGGTATCCTGTCTGACCTGTCTTTCCTGTCCAACCTGTCTATCCCCTTTTTAGCACGTTCAGGTACGCGTCCGTCGGGATATCCACGCTGCCCTTGCCGAGCTCGGCCATCTTCTTCTTGCCCTTCTTTTGCTTTTCAAGCAGCTTCTTCTTGCGCGTGACGTCGCCGCCGTACAGGTACCCGGTCACGTCCTTGCGCATCGCGCTGATGCGCTCCGACGCCACGATCTTTCCGCCCACGGCGGCCTGCAGCTTGATCACGAACCATTCCTGCGGAATGTCGTTCTTGAGCGAGGCGAGCACGCGGCGTCCCACGCGCTCCGCGTCGTCGCGATACGTGAGCGTCGAAAGCGCCTCCACCGGCTCCTCGGCCACGTGGATGTCGAGCCGCACCACGTCCGCGACGCGATAGTCGAGCAGCTCGTAGTTCATCGACGCGTAACCCGAGGTGATGGACTTGAGTTTGTCGTAAAAGTCCACGATCAGCATCGAGAGCGGCATCTCGTAGTGGAGAATCGTCTGCTGCGTGGAAAGATACTCGGTATCCTTATAGATGCCGCGGCGCTCCTGGCAGAACTGCATGATGCCGCCGACGTACTCGGACGGGGTCACCAGGTCCACCTTGGCCCACGGCTCCTCGATGGAATCGATGGACGACGGGTCCGGCAGCTCGACCGGGCTCTTGATGACGATCGAGTCCTTTCCCTTCACGTTCACGCGGTACGCGACCGACGGGACCGTGACGATGAGGTCGAGGTTGAACTCGCGGCGCAGGCGTTCCTTCAGGATCTCCAGGTGGAGCATCCCGAGCATCCCGCAGCGGAACCCGTAGCCGAGCGCGGGCGAGTGCTCCGGCTCGTACGTGAGCGCGGCGTCGTTGAGCTTGAGGCGCTCCATCCCCTCGCGCAGGTGCTCGAAGTCATTCCCTTCCTTCGGGAAGATGCCGGCGTACACCATCGGCTTCACCTGCTTGTAGCCAGGCAGAGGCTCGCGCGTGGGCCGGTTCGCGACCGTGATCGAATCTCCGACGCCGCACGCGTGAATGTCCTTGAGCCCGGTGACGACGTAGCCGATCTGCCCGGTCTCGAGCTCGGGCATCGGCGCGTATCCCGGGGTGAGCGCGCCCAATTCCAAAATCTCGCCCTCGGCGCGGGTCGCCATCATGACGATCTTGTCATGCTTTTGGAACGTTCCGTCCACCACGCGGCAATACGCGACCACGCCCTTGTAGTCGTCGTACTTCGAGTCGAACACGAGCGCGCGCGGCGCGGCGGTCTCGGATCCGGACGGCGGCGGGATGCGCTCCACGATGGCGTCGAGTAACTCCGGCACGCCCAGCCCGGTCTTCCCGGACACGTGCAGGATCTCCGACGGGTCGCACCCGAGCAGCTTCACCAGCTCCTCCGTGCGGCGCGTAACGTCGGCGTTCGGCAGGTCGATCTTGTTGAGCACCGGGATGATGGTGAGGTCCTCGCCCATCGCCAGATACAAGTTGCCGATGGTCTGCGCCTGAACCCCCTGCGTCGCATCGACGAGCAGCACCGCGCCCTCCACGGCCGCGAGCGAGCGCGACACCTCGTAGGTGAAGTCCACGTGCCCCGGCGTGTCGATGAGGTTCAAGGTGTAGGTTCCAGGGGGGACATGGGGCGCATGTGGCTCATTGGGCGCATGGGAATTTTCCTTATGCGCCGTATGCGCCCCCTGTTCCTCATGCGCCCCAAACGCATACTCCATGCGCGCGGGCGCGAGCTTGATGGTAATCCCCTTCTCGCGCTCCAGCTCCATGGAGTCGAGCATCTGCTCCTTCATCTTGCGCTTCTCCACCGTCCCCGTGATCTCCAAAAGCCGGTCCGCGAGCGTGGACTTCCCGTGGTCGATATG
>CAYRYG010000077.1:0-5053 GCA_964428465.1 uncultured Gammaproteobacteria bacterium | reverse complement strand
TGAAAACAAAACCGCCACCGGGCTGGTGGCAGATGTTTAACTTACCCTTTCATTCGACGCTTGACCCGCGCGACGTTTTGCCCTAGGGTGACTCTCCGGAGGAACCGATGAAGGATTCGCTTCTCACCTGGATCATCTTCGGGATGGTCCTGTCGATGTACTGCGGCGACTGCCACGGATCGTCCGTGAAGATCGTCTCGCCTCCCCCGCCGCCGCAGCTCTCCACGCCCGCGGCCGGGAGCTACCCGACCGTGGACCGAGGCACGTTCCTCGCGTTCACGACGGACAACGGCCAGGGCGCGCTCGCGGTCGTCTACACCAACGACGCGGGCAACCTCACGCAGCAGTACTTCCAGACCTGCTACGCGAGCCACGACTGCGCCGGGTCCACGATCATCCGCGACGTGGTGAGCATCCCCGCGCCGATCTTCCCCGGCGACCGCATCCTGATCACCAGAACCGCGGACGCCGCGTACGCGATCACGAAGGAGGAATAGCCATGCGGCCGATCCCCACCCTTCTCGCGGCCCTGTGTCTCGCATGCGGAGGCAACGGCCCCACCGCCTCCTCCCAGCCGGAGTACCCCAGGGTCGTCGCCGAGGGGACCTACGTCTCCGTCGTCCCGTACGGCGACCGGGGCGCGTACCTCGCGCTCGCGTACACGGACACGTCGGATCACCTGACCGAATGGGTCTTCGACACCTCCGTGCACGGATATGCGACGTTCAAAGGCCGAGACGTCGTCACCATCCCGGAGCCGCTCTACCCCGGCAACCACTTCGTCCTCACCCAGACCGACTCGCACGCCTTCACGCTCGCGAAGCCGGCCGAGTAGCCCCGCCCACCCAGAGGCGGGTTTTTCTATCGGGGCATTGACATGCGCGCAGTTTTGCCCTAGGGTGGCTCTCCGGAGGAAATCAAGATGCGACTGCTCCTTCTCACGGCCCTGCTGGTCCTGCCTGGCTGCCGGAATGCCCGCGTGGCGGCCATGTCCGACCAGCAGCACGTCGAGCCGGCGCCCGAGCCGGACACGACGAAGAAGATCAGCGGGACGGTCATCTCGTTCGGGAAGCACCCGAACCTGAACTACCAGTACTCCGTCCTCACGTACCTCGACGACGACGGGATGCTGCGCACCGAGGCGTTCATCGGGCCGGACATCACGGCGGACCTCTCGAAGAACAACCTGCACGCCCGTCGCGTGCGGATCAGCGCGCCGCTCCACGAGGGCGACCGGTTCCGGATGACGCGCGACGCGTACGGCAACTACGACATCGTCAAGTCCGAAGAGGAGATGTGACCATGCATGCCCTTTCCCTGCTCTTCATCCTCGCCCTCGCCGCGTGCAGCGCGCGCGAGAACATCCCGGACAACGGGCTCGTCGGCGAGGGAACCCTGCTCGCGATCACGCGCGCGGGAAGCAGCAGCCAGTACCTCATCATCGACTACCTCGACGCGAGCGGCAACGTGTCGGGCGATGCCTTCGACACCGCGTACCGCCAGACCGGCGGCGACAACAGCGCCCAGGACCACGTGCGGTTCAACGGCGTCCCGTTCCCCGGCGACCAGATCCGCATCACGAAGCTCCGCAGCCACGAGTACGTCGTGGACAAGCTGGAGTAGCCCCGCCCACACAGAGGCGGGTTTTTCTATCGGCGCATTGACACGCGCGCCGCTTTGCCCTAGGGTATCTCTCCGGAGGGAATCAAGATGCGACTGCTCCTCGTCCTCGCGCTCATGGGCGCGTTCATCCTGGGGTGCGAAGGCGATCCGAGCGCGCCGATCGCGGCCACGCCCGCGTACCCCGAGGTGGCAGCACGGGGGACGTTCATCCAATTCGAGAGCTACGGCGGTGACTGCGCCGCCTGTATCTCGCTCATCTACTCGGACGAAAGCGAACTTCTCCACCGTCGACTGTTCTACGTGAATTACGACGCCGGCATGGGGTTCACGTCGGACCATCACGACGCGGTCACCATCCTCGAGCCGCTGTACCCGGGCAACCGCATCGTCATCACCCGCACGGGCGACAGCGCCTACGTCATCTCGAAGGAGGAGTAGACCGTCCTCGAGTGACCTCCCCCGCCCACGACGGCGGGTTTTTGCTAACTCATCCAATACCGGGTATTGGAATCCGAAACTCCCGGCTCTTAGAGCCGGGAGGCTCGTGTCTCGACAAGAATACGGGCATCCTCTATAATGCCGGTCGTACGATGACACCGTGGAGAGGTCGCATAGTGGTCTAGTGCGCTCGCTTGGAAAGCGAGTATACCGCAAGGTATCCAGGGTTCAAATCCCTGCCTCTCCGCCAGAAACCATCCCAGATTGCCTGGGATGGTTTCTTTTCGTATGATGGGTGCGTCTTATGCTTCTCTTTGAACTGACGCTTTGGTGCTGGGTCGTGTTCGGGATGGTGTGGCTCGTGAGCGCATTTTACACCAAGCGGACGGTGAGCGACTGGCCGGCGTCGCGGCGCGTCCCGTATTTCCTGCTCCTCGCCGCCGCCTTCGGGACGCTGTTCTTCGCGGCCATGCAGCCGCCGCGCGGGCCGGTGGTCGCCGGGTTCGTCCTGACGCTGGCCGGGCTCCTGCTCGCACTTTGGGCGCGCGCGGCGATCGGGCGCAATTGGAGCGGGTCGATCGCGCTCAAGGAGCGGCACGAGCTCGTGCGACGCGGGCCGTATGCCCTTGTCCGCCACCCGATCTATTCCGCCATCCTGCTCATGTACCTCGGAACCGCGCTCGCCGTGGGCCACGCGGCGACGCTCGTCGGGTTCGCGGTCGTCCTCGTCAGCTTCGTCCTCAAGCTCAAACGGGAGGAAGACCTCATGCGCCGCACGTTCCCGGACGCGTATCCCGCGTACGAGCGCCGCGTCAAACGGCTCGTCCCCCTCGTCTACTAGCGCTTGACAGCTCTCGCAACCACCGTATATTGGTGTTATATGCGCTGCATGATCGCCGGGCCGCTCCCGACGGACACCCACACGCTGATGTGCCACTTCGGCTATGCCGAGCACCATACGGCCGGCATGGGCCTTACGTTTATCCGTAACGCCCACGACGCCGCCTTCCCGCGTTTCCATGCCAGGGTGGAAGAAACGCCGGAAGGCGGTTTTGTGATCAACGTGCATCTCGACCAGGCGACGTTGGGCGGCGAGGGAAACCACCGGTTCGTCTGGGCATACAGGAACCCGCACCTCGACGAGGAGGCCAAGCGCGTCCTGCTCGCGATGGACAAGCTGCGAAAACGTCTTCAGGCGGGCGAAACCGTGGCGTTCGTCCCGCAAAGCACCCCGAAGCCCGAGCGCATGGGGGTCATCGCCAAGCTGTTCCGGCTGATGTGAGCGCGACGAATTAGGAGCCGCTCACGTCGAAGATGTCAACCGTGCATTGCCAGTCCAGCAGATCCTCCGCCCCGGGTTTCGCCGCGGTCGACGCGTCATAGGACACGTATAGCTTCCCCTCATCCAGAATGACCGACGGACGACCCGGGGCCTTCGCGTCCGCGGCGTCGTACCCGGTCACGTTTATTTTCTCGACGAGATCCCATTCCGCGTCGTAGACGCCGAGCGCGACGTTGACCGATTCGCCGCGGGCGATCCTGTTCTCCTCCGTCAGCGGCAGGTCGAGATAGGCGACGTAAAACCGGCCGGTCGCCCCGTCGTAGACGGCTCCCTGCGACCACTGCGCGCCCGCATCGAGCGTCTTTGACCCGACGAAATCCCAGTCCTCGTCGTACTGCATGACGATCAGGTCGCCGAAGAAGGCCGTGGACGTCACGTAGTGGTACAGGCCGTTCGCGAACACGACGTACGAGCCGTTGATATGCGGGACGTCGTCAAGGACGAAGCGATCCGTGAGCGAGAGGTCCTCGTCGAGGATACGATTGTGCGTGGCAAAGCCCGCGGTCGGGTCGGTCTTCTTCTGGTCACCGTCCGCGGAGGCGTCCTCGTCGTACAGCCCGCTGGCAATGAGCTTCCCGTTCGCGTACGCGAGCATCATGTCGTTGAGGATCTCGCGCGGGCGATCCATGTCCAATACCGCGGAGTCGACGGTCTCCCACGTGCCCGGGTCGATCCTCTTGACAATCCAGTCGTCGGGAGGCGTTCCCGCAAGGAAATAGTAATAGTCGCCCGCCATCACGGATGCCGCGTCCCCGCCGCCGGAGTGGATCACGCCGGTTTCGCCGGCGTATTCGAAGTCGTCGGAGTAAATCTTGTACGAGTACCCGTTTCCTCCCTCGGCGCCCCCGAACGGCGATGCCTTCGCCGACTGCTGGACGTCCCGGTTCGATCCGCCGAACGTCACGAAGAACCCGTCGCCGTCCGGCATCGAGTTCACCCGGCAGAACGCGCCGTAGGAATACGTGTCGTCCGGCGTCACGGCCACGGTCTTCTCAAAGGTCACGTCGTCCCGGTCGACGGTATCGCCCGTGTCTGAAAACGATAGGAACGCTCCCACGCCGACTCCGGCACCTCCGGCGACAAGCAACGCGGCAATGGTGACCATCTTCCATGTCTTCATAAGACGCGGTTGTTCATGAGACACGATTGTACCATGGCGCCTGGTACCAGGTCGCAAAAAAAGACCCTGCCCTTCGGAATGGGCGCGGGTCAGTTGTTGGAGTCGTTCGGGTGCCTCGGCTTGCCGAAGGGTTCCCCGAACGGGCGGTACGGCCGGCCGGCGAGGTAGTCCTGGACCCCGCGAACCTCCCCTTCCTTCACCCACGGCGGCGGGCGCGGTCCCGCGTCCGTCGAGCGGTTGTGGAAGCGAACGTCGCGGTCCGGGAGCAGATGCCGACGCTCGCCGAAGAGCATGGCCATGGCGCGCGTGGCGTGCCAGTCGTCGGTGACGAGCAGCACGTGGTCGGCGCGGGCGAACTCGGGGCGGTCGCGGATCATGGTCAGCGCCGCGCGCACGTCGGTGAGCGTGCGGGCGCCGGGGTCGAACCCCTCGTGGGTCTCGACGCCGCGCGCGCGTGCGAGCTCGGCGAAGTGCAGGACGGCCCGGCCGCCGAACGCGTCGCCGGCGATGAGGAGCGGCGAGGCGGGTTC
>CAYRYG010000076.1:0-5100 GCA_964428465.1 uncultured Gammaproteobacteria bacterium | reverse complement strand
CCCTCGACTCCCTCCACCGCAAGCGCACCAACCTCTCGAAGGGGTCCGCCTTTAAGCGCGGCGTGTGCGTGAAGGTCACCACCATGACCCCGAAGAAGCCGAACTCCGCGATTCGCAAGATCGCGCGCGTTCGCCTTTCCAACGGGACGGAAGTGTCGGCCTACATCCCGGGCGAGGGCCACAACCTCCAGGAGCACTCCATCGTGCTCATCCGCGGGGGCCGCGTGAAGGACCTTCCGGGCGTCCGCTACCACATCGTCCGCGGTGTCTACGACACCCAGGGCGTCGCGGACCGCAAGAAGGGCCGCTCCCTCTACGGCATGAAGAAGCCGAAGGCCAAGAAGTAGCCGCAGGCTTTCGTCTGCGATTTAATCCCCGTCGCGACGCAGTACCCCTCACGCAGGGGGAAGACGCGGTCGCGCCGTAACACATACCTATGCGTGGCAAAGCCGCAACACGTCGGGCGATTACGCCCGACCCGAAGTATGGCAACGAGAACGTTGCCCGTTTTACCAACCTCGTGATGCGCGACGGCAAGAAGTCGACCGCGATGCGCGTCATGTACGACGCGTTCGACCTCATCGCCAAGAAGACCGAGCAGGATCCGGCCGAGGTGTTTGAGAACGCGCTCAAGAACGTCATGCCGACCCTGGAAGTGAAGTCCAAGCGCGTCGGCGGCGCCAACTACCAGGTTCCGATGCCCGTGCGCGGGGAGCGGCGCTTTATGCTTGCCGCCCGCTGGATCCTCACCGCCGTGCGCGCCAAGAAGGGCCGCCCGATGGCCATCAAGCTGTCCGAGGAAATCATCGCCGCCTCCAAGAACGAGGGCGACGCGGTGAAGAAGAAGGCCGACGTCCAGCGCATGGCCGAGGCCAACCGCGCGTTTGCTCACTTTGCACGTTAGACGCATATGCCCCGAGAGTATTCGCTTGAGAAGACACGCAACTTCGGGATCATTGCGCACATCGACGCCGGCAAGACCACGGTCTCCGAGCGCGTCCTCTTTTACACCGGCCGCACGCACAAGATCGGCGAGGTGCACGAGGGCGAGGCGGTGATGGACTGGATGGAACAGGAGCGCGAGCGCGGCATCACCATCACGGCCGCCGCGACCACCTGCTTCTGGAAGGACCACCGGATGAACCTCATCGACACCCCGGGACACATCGACTTCACGGTGGAGGTGAAGCGCTCCCTTCGCGTGCTCGACGGCGCGTGCGTCATTTTCGACGGCGTGGCCGGCGTGGAACCGCAGTCCGAGACCAACTGGCGCTATGCGGACGACTACAACGTGCCGCGCCTGTGCTTCATCAACAAGCTCGACCGGACGGGGGCCGACTTCTACAAGGACCTCGCGTCGATCCACAACCGCCTGACCAAGAACGCGTACCCGCTCCAGCTGCCGATCGGCACGGAGTCGAACTTCATCGGCGTCGTGGACCTTCTCAAGATGAAGGCGTTCTACTACCGCGACGAGCAGGGCCGCCAGATCGACGAGTTGGAGATCCCGGAGGACATGAAGGCGCTCGCGGACGAGTACCGCGCCAAGCTCGTCGAAGCCATCGCCGCGACGGACGACACGCTCATGAACAAGTTCCTGAACGGCGAGACGCTCACCGAGGAAGAGCTCAAGCCGGCCCTGCGCCGCGCCGTCATCAAGGTGGAGATCATCCCGGTGCTGTGCGGTTCCGCGCTCAAGAACAAGGGCGTGCAGTTCATGCTCGACGCCATCGTCGACTATCTCCCGAGCCCGCTCGACATCCCACCGGTGGTCGCGCACAACCCGGACGACCCCGAGGAAAAGATCGAGCGTCCGGCCTCGGACACCGCGCCGTTCGCCGCGCTCGCGTTCAAGATCGCGGCCGACCCGTTCGTGGGCAAGCTCGCCTTCTTCCGCGTGTACTCGGGAACCGTGAAGTCCGGCACGTACGTGCTCAACCCGCTGACGGGCGAGCGCGAGCGCATCAGCCGCATCGTCCGCCTGCACGCCAACAAGCGCGAGGAAGTGGACGAGGTGTATGCCGGCGAAATCGCCGCGGCCGTGGGCCTCAAGTCCACGTTCACGGGCCACACGCTGTGCGACGAGAACAACCCGGTGATCCTCGAGTCCATCGTGTTCCCGGAACCGGTCATCTCCATCGCCATCGAGCCGAAGACCAAGGCGGACCAGGAAAAGATGGGCATCGCGCTCCAGCGCCTGGCGGAAGAGGACCCGACGTTCCGCGTTCGCTCCGACGAGGAGACCAACCAGGTCATCATCGCGGGCATGGGCGAGCTCCACCTCGACATCATCGTCGACCGCATGAAGCGCGAGTACAAGGTGGAGGCCAACGTCGGCGCCCCGCAGGTGAGCTACCGCGAAACCATCAAGGCCACGGGCGTCGAGGGCGAAGGGAAATACATCAAGCAGACCGGCGGCCGCGGCCAATACGGCCACGCCTGCATCCGCCTGGAGAAGAACGAGCAGGGCAAGGGATACGAGTTCGCCGAGGAAATCAAGGGCGGCTCGGTCCCGCGCGAGTTCTGGAACGCCATCGACAAGGGCGCGCACGAGGCCGCGGACCGCGGCGTGCTCGCCGGCTACCCGGTGCTCGACGTGAAGGTCACGCTCACCGACGGCTCGTTCCACGACGTTGACTCCAACGAGGCGGCCTTCAAGATCGCCGGTTCCATGGCGTTCCAGGACGCCGCGAAAAAGGCGGGCCTCGTGCTCCTCGAGCCGATGATGAAGGTCGAGGTCGTGATGCCGGAAGAGTACATGGGCACCATCGTCGGCGACTTGAACGCCAAGCGCGGCCAGATCCAGGAAATGACCGAGCGCTCGGGCAACAAGGTCGTGACCGCGTTCGTGCCGCTCGCCGAGCTGTTCGGCTACGCCACGCAGCTGCGAAGCATCTCGCAGGGCCGCGCCTCCTACTCCATGGAGTTCGACCACTACGAGGAAGTGCCGAACAACGTGTCGAAGACGATCATCGAGGCTCGCGCCGGCATGAACCGCCGCGTGACATAACGGGTTTGACAGGTCAGACAGGAAGGACAGGAAAAACAGGATTCGAAAAGATCGAGGGCCGAAAGGCACTCGATCTTTGATTTCTCGCATCCTGTCAAACCTGTCTGACCCGTCCTTCCTGTTAATCCTTCACATAGACGCGAACGTGGTCTTCCTCGTGCGCGGGCTGCCAGTCGACGAATGTGAAATCGTTTGAGATGATGCGGGCTCCCGCCGGGAGCTCGTCGCGCAGCTTGGTCTCCAGGCGCCTCATGGCGTAGGGGACTTGGTAGAGGAAGATCACCGTGCGGTCGGAGACGTCCGCGTCCCAGAAGGAGCGCGCCTCGAACCGCGCGTTCGCGAGGCCCAGGCGCTTGGCGGCGACGCGCGAGGACCTCACGAGCGCGCCGTTGATCTCGATCCCGAGCGCGTCGGCCACGCCGGCCTTCGCCGCGGCGATGACGATGCGCCCGTCGCCGGACCCGAGGTCGGCCGCGCGGTCCGTCGCGGAGAGTTTCGCGAGCCCGACCATCCGATCGACGTCCTCCTGGCGGCTTGGCACGTACGGTCCCCCGTAGTAGAACAGCGGGAGCAGCAGCTGCGAGACCCACCAGAGCCCGATGACGTTCAGGGCCAGGATGACGAGCAGGGCGACAGATAGCACGAGTGTGATAAAATCCATACCGTATGATCCCGAATGACATTTTGACCGCCTACGACATCGGCGCCGTGAGGTCCGTGAAGCCGATTTCCGTCGGTTTGATCCACCAAACATACCAGGTTCGGGCCGCGAAGGGAACGTTCGTGTTCCAGCGCCTCCACCCCATCCTCGCCTCCGACGCCATCGGGAAGGACTTTTTCGTGGTCACCACGTTTCTGAACGACCAGGGGTTCCCGGCTCCCAAGTGCGTCGTGTCGAAGAAGATGAAGGTGCTCGTGAAGGACGCGGACGGCCACAAGTGGCGCGCGCAGACGTTCCTGCCGGGCAAGACGTTCACCACCATGCGCGACGCGAAGATGGCGCGCGAGGCCGGCGCGATGTTCGGCGCGTTCCATAAGACGCTCGCCTACCTGAACTACGACTTCAAGTCCGCCAAGATTTTGCATGAGACGGAAAAGATCTTCGACGCGTTCACGAAGGTCGCGAAGAAGCACTGGAAGTCGCCGCTCATGCGGGACGTGGCGGCCGATGTCGCGTTCGTCTCGCAGGAAATGCACAAGGTGCTGCTGCCGAAGTCCCTGCCGCTGCGTGCGATCCACGGGGACCCGAAGATCTCCAACCTGCTGTTCGACGCGAAGGGGAAGGCGAGCGGCATCGTCGATCTCGACACCTGCAACCGCCGCCCGCTGCTCGTCGAGACCGGCGACATGTTCCGCTCGTGGTGCGGGAGCGAGGAGGACAATCCGAAGAACAAGTTTCGCCTCGATATTTTTAAGGCCGGCTGGCAGGGATACGAAAAAAGCGTTTCCCCTCCTGGTCAGTCAGGAGGGGTTAGGGGAGGTCTGCTGACTCGACAAGAACGCACGCTGGTCCCGCTCTCCGCGGCCACCATCACGCTCGAGCTCGCCTCGCGCTTCCTCGCGGACTACTTCAACGACAACTACTTCGGCTGGGATGCCACGCGCTACCCGTCCCGCCGCGCCCACAACCTCGCCCGCGCCCGCGGCCAGCTCGCGCTGTACCGGGACATCCAGAAGAAGATGCCGAAGATGAAGAAGATCGTTGGGTAGCATGCAATTCGTCGCGACAAGCGAAATTCGTTCGCTCATCCGAGACACGCTCGGGAGCTCGTTTGTGATGACGCCGCTGACCGGCGGGTTGCTCAACCAGAACGTGCTCGTGACGGCGCGTAACGGCGGGAAGCTCGTGTTCAAGGCATATCGGCCCGAGGTGCCTCGCGAGAAGGTCGATGAGACGCACCGCGTGATGGCGCATGTTTCGCGGCGCGAGATTCCGGTGGCGCTGCCGGTCGCGACGTACGAGGTCGCGGGGTTTGCCGCCGCGCTGTATCCGTTCGTCGAAGGTGCCCATCCGTCGCGGTATGGCGCGGGGACGAAACGCGTCGCGGCCATGGGCGAGATGCTCGGGCGCATTGACGCGGCGCTCGATA
>CAYRYG010000075.1:0-5183 GCA_964428465.1 uncultured Gammaproteobacteria bacterium | reverse complement strand
GCGCGAGTTCCGCGTCGCCTTCCTCGAGGACGCCATGCTCGTCTACCCCTAGTCCGACGCGGCGTCGGATTTTTTGCGACCAAAAAAACCTCCCGCGCGGGAGGTTCCATTTTTATTCCTTGCTCGCGAGCCACCGTTCCGCGTCGATGGCGGCCATGCAGCCGGTGCCGGCGGCGGTGATCGCCTGGCGGTAGTAGTGGTCGGCCACGTCGCCGGCCGCGAACACCCCCTCGACGTTGGTCTTGGTGGAGTGCGGCTCTGTGACGAGATATCCCTTGGCGTCGAGCTCGAGCTGGCCCTGGAAGAGCTCCGTGTTCGGCTTGTGGCCGATGGCGACGAACACCCCTTCGGTCGCGAGGTCCGTCGTCTCGTTCGTCTTGTTGTTGAAAACCCTGAGGCCGGTGACACGCGTCCCATCGCCGACGATTTCCTTCACCTCGCTGTTCCAGACGAACGAAATCTTCGGATTGTTCCGGGCGCGCTCCTGCATGATCTTCGACGCGCGCAGCTCTTCCTTGCGGACGATCACGGTGACGCTCTCCGCGAACCGCGTGAGGAACGTGGACTCCTCCATGGCGCTGTCCCCGCCGCCGACCACGACGATCTTCTTCCCCTTGAAGAAGAACCCGTCGCAGGTCGCGCACGCGGACACGCCGCGGCCGCCGTATTCCTTCTCGCCCGGGACGTCGAGCCACATGGCGGTGGCGCCGGTCGACACGATCACGGCCTCGGCGCGATACTCCGCGCCCGCGGTCCTCACGAGGAACGGGCGCTGCGAAAAGTCCACGGCCGTCACGTCCTCGGGCACGATGCGCGTGCCGAAGCGTTCCGACTGTTTCTTGAAGAGTTCCATCATCTCCGGCCCCTGCGCGCCGCCCGGGAACCCCGGGAAGTTCTCCACCTCGGTGGTGAGCATGAGCTGCCCGCCCGGCACGCGGCCCTCGAACATGAGCGGCGTGAGTTCCGCGCGCGCGGCATAAATCGCGGCGGTATGGCCAGCGGGCCCGGAGCCGATGATTATCACTTTCTCAACAGACATAGCGCTTGAGGCCGCGAGGCTTGAGGCCGCGAGGAGTCCTTCTCGGCCTAATGCCTAAAGCCTATTTAGAGATGCTTCTGGAGCCGCGCCTTCAGCGATTCCTTGGGCATCGATCCGGAGAACTGGTCGGCCACGTGGCCGCCCTTGAACACGAGGAACGTGGGGATGGACAGGATGTTGTAGCGCTGCGCGAGGTCCGCGTAGTCGTCCACGTTCACCTTCGCGAACGTGACGTCCGGCATCTCGCCGGCGAGCTGCTCGACGACCGGGGCCATGAGCTTGCACGGCCCGCACCACGGGGCCCAGAAATCCACGAGCACCGGGGTCGACGAGGCGAGGACGGACGAGTCGAAGTTGGAAGAGGTAAGTTCGAGCATACGATGTTAGCGGAGGTCAATGCCTTCGATTTGTAGAATGCGTGCCTTGGATTCCTCCTGGTAGGTCTCAAGCGTGTCGCCGACCTCGATCTTCGCGCGGCCCGAGAACTCGATGCCGCATTCCGACCCGCCGGACACTTCCTTCACCGCCTGCTTGCCCACCTGGATCTTCACGATCTCGCCCTCGCCGACGATCTCCACGCCGCGCATCACGCGCAGCTTGGCGCCGACGCGAATCTTGTCGCCGAGCACCTTGCCGCCGATGACGCCGCCCTTGTCGAGCTTCTTGAACACGGCGAGCACCTCGACCTTCCCGGTCTCGGTGATGATCTGCTCGGCCGGGAGCATCTTCTGCAGGCGCGAGAGGATGTCCTCGAACAGCTTGTAGATGATCTGGAACTGCGCGATCTCGACGTTCTTGTCGCGCGCGAGCTGCTCGGCGCTGGTGGTGGGCTTCACGTCGAAGGCGTAGAGCACCGAGCCCGTGGCCTCGGCCTTGTTCACGTCCGCGTCGGTCACGTTGCCGAGGCCCTTCGCGACCACTTCCACGCCCACCGCGTCGTGCTTGATCTTCTCGAGCATGCCGAGCACGGCCTCGAGCGACCCGAGCACGTCCGCGCGCAGGATGATGTTGAGGTGCTTCTTCCCTTCCTTGCCCGCGTCCGGCTTCGCGACCGAGGAGGAGGTCGACTCCACCGCGGACTTCACCGGCTTGCGCGCCTTGGCGAGCGCCTTCTCGTCCTCCGGGACCTCGATGACGTCGCCGACCGCCGGCGCGACCTTGAAGCCGAGGATCTTCACCGGCATGGACGGCGGCGCTTCCCTCACGTTCTCGCCCTTCCAGTCCTTCATCATGCGCACGCGCCCGAACAGCGCGCCGCGGATCCCGATGGTGTCGCCCAGGCGCAGCGTGCCGGCCTGGACGAGCGCGGTCGCGACCGGGCCCTCGCCCTTGTCGATGTGCGACTCGATGATGGTGCCGGCCGCCTTGCGGTTCGGGTTCGCGGCGATCTTCGCCTGCTCCATCTCGTTCACGAGCAACAGCGCGTCGAGGAGCTCGTCGATCCCCTGGCCCGTCTTCGCGGACACGGGCATGATCATGGTCTTGCCGCCCCATTCCTCCGGGAGCAGGTTCAGCTCCGCGAGCTGGCCCTTCACGCGCTCCGGGTTGGCGTCCGGCTTGTCAATCTTGTTGAGCGCCACCACGTACGGGAGGCCGGCGGCCTTGATGATGTCCACCGCTTCCTTCGTCTGCGGCTGCACGCCGTCGTCGGCGGCGACCACGAGGATGGCGATGTCCGCGACCTTGGCGCCGCGGGAGCGCATCACCGTGAAGGCCTCGTGGCCCGGCGTGTCGATGAACGTGATGTGCCGGCCCTTGCGTTCCACCTGGTAGGCGCCGATGTGCTGCGTGATGCCGCCCGCCTCGCCTTCCATCACGTGCGTCGAGCGGATGGAGTCGAGGATCTTGGTCTTGCCGTGGTCGACGTGGCCCATGACCACGATGATCGGCGGGCGCACCGCGAGGTTTTCCTTCTGCTCGCCCGTGAACATCTCCGAGAGGCGCGCGTTCGACGCGTCCTCCTCCGAGGAGACGGCGTTCCCGACCTGCGCCTGGGCGATGACGCCGAGGTCGGAGGAGACGATGGACGCGGTCTCGAAGTCGATGCGCTCGTTGAGCGACGCGAGGATCCCGTTCTTCATGAGCTCGCGCATCACGCGGGCGATCGGGACGTCGATGAGCGCCGCGAAGTCGCGCACGGTCATGACCGGCGGGAGGGCAACGGTACGGTCCGCGACCGGCTTGTCACCGGCCTTCTGCGCGACGCCGCGCGAGAGCTGCTCGTCGCGCTTCACGCCCATGCGCTCGCGGCGCTTCATCTCGTTCCACGCCTCCATGATGCGGTTGGCGTCGCGGTCGTTGACCTTCACGGCGTTGCGCCCGTAGCCCAAACCAAGCGACGGGAGCTTTTCCCGGAGCTCGTTGGTCGGAATCTTCAGGCGGCGCGCGATCTCTGTGATATTCATGGTCGAAACTATAGCCGGTCGGGGCCGATCCGTCAACGAAACGGGCGTAAAATCAAAAGAACCAAGATCCAAAGTCGCATTTGGTTCTTGGTTCTTGGAATTTTCCCTATCTGGTCACGCTGATCGTCGGCACCTGCTCCGGGTCGCACGCGCCGATCTTGAAGCGGCCGTTATCGTTCAAATCGATGTAATACATGGTGTTGTCCTCGTCGCCGTCGCCAGGATCCTGGGGGATTTCGCCGAAATACGTCGGTTCGAGGTCCGCCTCCATGCTGAGGCAGTCGTCCTCGGTGGAAGCATTGGTGCACACCGTCCCGATGTCGCCGGAACAGCCGCCCAATCCGCCGTCCCCGATGATCTGCCGCCATTCGCCCCCGTCGTCCTCGTCGATGGCGTCCAGGCCCGCGGGCGTGTCGCCGTCGTTGTCCACGATAAACTCCTGCACGGCCTCCAGCAGGTCGCGCACGTCCTGGTGCCGCACCGCGTCGCGCGCCTGGCGCAGGCGTTTCGCCGGGTCGATGGCGATAAGCGTCACCGCGAACAAAAGCACGATAATGCCGATGACGACCAACAGCTCAACGAGGGTAAACCCTTTTTTCGAAAGGCGCATAACGAGTTGATTATAGCACGCACGGGTCTATGGCGCCCGTTCCTGTGGATAAAACGTTCCGAGGACCCGGATGACGGCGGACCGGAAGTCGGGGTCCGCCTCAAGCACGCGGACGTCGCGGATCTCCGCGGAGAGTCCTTCCTCGGCGTCGGCGAGCACGACCGCGAGCAGGTCTTCCGGCCGGTACGCGAGCGCATCGAGGCGGAACACGGCGGTCAGAACGGACTCGTCGACCTCGGAGCCGATATCCGCCGTGCCGGAATAGGAGAGGCGGGCGGCGCGGGCGAGCTCGGGACGAACGGTCTCGTCCGCGGCGATGAACGGGGAGAAGGCGGCGGCGAGCGAGGCGGTCGCCTCTTCCCCGGCGCGAACCAGACCGGCGTCAACGTCCGCCTGGGAGAGAATGCCGACCCGAATGACGCCACCGTCCATGGGCGCGGCGCTTTCGCCGTCGATGTCGTCCTGAAGCGACGTCGGGAGTCCCGGAATGGTGAAATGCGACGGCCCGATGTTCCCGCCCGATCCCGCCTCGTCGGCGTAGACCGCGGCGTCCACGCTCCCGCCCGCCGGGACCTCCGTCGAATCGCGCAGGCGAAACAGCACGCCGTCATCGCTCAAGAGGCGCGTGGTCGCGACGAGCGGCTGGTCGGATGACGTGCGGTTGGAAAGCGTCACCACCCCGGTGGCGATGCCGTCGCGCGACTCGGTCGACGACGGGACGACCGACACGGAGACCGGGAATTCCGGGACCGTGACGAGCCGCGCGGGGACGTCGCCTTCCGCGGGATTCGCGGAAACCGTGAGCGTACGAACGAACGCCCCCTCGGTCTGGTCCGGTTCCAGGACGATGCCGTCCGTGCGCGTGGGAAGGGTCTGGAACCGTTCGAACGCGACGAGCCCGAGGACGATGAACGAGGCCGCGACGAACAGGGACGCGGCGACGATCTTGGCCTGCGGCGGGACGAATTGGAAAAACTGCCGGGCGTCCGCGACCGGATGGCGCGAGAGGGCGGCGCGGTGCCTCGGTGACGCGGCGCGCGCGCTTTGCGCGCCATGGAACTCGAACAGCGGCGAGGAAAGGCCGACGAGCGCGGCGCCGATGGCCGGCGCGAATAGCGAGCGCGCCCTG
>CAYRYG010000074.1:0-5394 GCA_964428465.1 uncultured Gammaproteobacteria bacterium | reverse complement strand
CGCGCGTACGACCACAAGATCATCGACCAGGCGACGCTCACCATCATCAAGGCGGCCGAGCGTTCCGGGGCGAAGGTTCATGGTCCGGTCCCGCTCCCGACGGAAAAGCGCAAGTACACGGTGAACCGCTCGACGTTCGTCCACAAGGACTCGCGCGAGCAGTATGAGATGCGCGTCCACAAGCGCCTCATCGACATCACGGAGCCGACGGAAAAGACCATCGACGCCCTGATGTCGCTCAACCTCCCGGCGGGGGTTGACGTGGAGATCAAGACATAGTACGATCCGCACGGATGACAGAGGAGTATGGGTCTCGAGAGAGGCCCGTACGATCGGTCACCCGTGACCAAACGGCCCGAAGAACACAGGATAAGATGCAGCGCAAAACATCCTGGAGCTTCCGAACGGCCGAAATAGGAGCCATTCTACTCATTACGAATCCCCCGACACATTCTGTTCCGCGATGTGAACAGGTCAGAAGCCGTTTTGTCTTGAAACGCCCAGTTTAACAGCAGCCTACGTTGCAAGATGGACCGACTTCTGGCTTTTACTTATGCCGGAGATACGTCCCGTTATAGAGGACCACTGTCATATGCCATTCATTATCGGTCGAAAACTCGAGATGACGCAGCAGTTCCGGGAGGACGGAACGGTTGTTCCGGTGACGCTTGTGAAGGCGGATCCGAACGTCGTGGCGCAGGTGCGCTCGACGGAAAAAGACGGCTACGTGGCCGTCCAGCTTGGTACCGACGTGAAACGCACGCTTCCGAAGCCGGAAGCGGGCCACGTCAAGGAGCTCCCGCAGGCCGGGACGCTGCGCGAATTCCGCGTGGACGCCACCGACCTCGCGCGCGGCAACATGATTGACGTCTCCGTCTTCTCGACGGGGATGCACGTCGACGTCGTCGGCACCTCCAAGGGCCGCGGCTTCGCCGGCGTCATGAAGCGCCACCACTTCTCCGGCGGTCCGGCGACGCACGGCCAGAAGGACCAGATGCGCATGCCTGGCTCCATCGCGTCGCAGCGCCAGGGTCCGGTGTCGAAGGGCCAGCGCATGGCGGGCCACCTGGGCGACGACCGCGTGACGGTCAAGAACCTGGAAGTGGTCTCGGTTGATCCGGTGAACAACATTTTGGCAATCAAAGGGGCCGTGCCAGGCGCCCGCGGAGGTCTCCTCCTCGTGGTGTCGCGCGAAGCCAAGACCGTATGGCAAAAGTAACCCTCTATAACCAGGAAGGAACGTCGGTCGGCGAGCTCGCGCTCGACGCCGCGCTGTTCGAAGTGAAGCCGAACCCGGCGCTCATCCACGAGGCGCTCGTGGCCCAGCAGGCCAACGGCCGCCAGGTGCTCGCGCATACCAAGGATCGTTCCGAGGTGGCCGGCACGGGCAAGAAGCCGTGGAAGCAGAAGGGGACGGGCCGCGCCCGCCATGGTTCGCGCCGCTCGCCGATCTGGGTCGGCGGTGGGATCACCTTCGGTCCGCGCAGCGACCGCAACTTCTCCGTCAAGCTGAACAAGACCGCGAAGCGCAAGGCGCTCGCCATGGTGCTCTCCGACAAGGTCGCGAGCGACAAGTTCGTCGCGATCGACACGATGGTGCTCCCGGAAGCGAAGACCAAGACGTTCGCCGGCGTGATGAAGAAGCTCCCGGCCGCGGGGAAGAAGACGCTCGTGGTGCTCGAGACCGCCAACGTGGCGGCCGCCCGCGCCGCGCGCAACCTCCCGCGCGTGACCACGCTCCCGGCGCACTCGCTCAACATCGGCGACTTGCTCGCGCACGAGTTCGTGGTCGCCTCGAAGGAAGCGATCGAGACCATCACCAAGACCTTTAAGCGCGCCTAATATGAGTATTCTCGACAAGTTCAAATCGAAGAAAGAGAAGGAACTCAAGGGCGAGGTCGTGGAAGAGACGGCGGCCGTGAAGACGGACGCGCCGAAGACCGAGAAGAAGGAGAAGACCGAGAAGAAGGCGACCAAGAAGGCCAAGGTGATCCCGGCGGACCTCTCCGGCGTCATCGTCCGCCCGCTCGTCACCGAGAAGGCCGCGGTCATCGCCCATGCCGGACAGTACTCGTTCCTGGTCGCCCCGAACGCCAACCGCGTCGCGGTGCGCTCGGCGATCAAGGCGATGTACGGCGTGCTCCCGGAATCGGTGAACATCCAGCGCGTCCGCGGCAAGTTCGTGCGGTTCGGCCGCGCGACGGGCCAGCGCTCCGACTGGAAGAAGGCCATCGTCACGCTGCCGAAGGGAAAGACGATCGACGTCTACGAAGGCGTCTAAACCTATGTCAGTTCGCAAATACAATCCGACAACCAACGCCCGCCGCATTTCTTCCGTCGACTCCTTCGAGGACGTCACGAAGTTCGAGCCGGAAAAGAAACTGACCATCGCCAAGAAGCAGATGGCCGGCCGCTCGCACGGGAAGATCGCCGTCCGCCACCGTGGCGGCGGCGCCAAGCGCCGCATTCGCGTGGTGGACTTCCGCCGCGACAAGTACGACGTCCCGGCGAAGGTCACCGCGATCGAATACGACCCGGGCCGCGGCGCCCGCCTCGCCCTCCTGCAGTACGCGGACGGCGAGAAGCGCTACATGGTGGCCCCGCTCGGCCTGAAGGTCGGCGCGACGGTCATCTCCTCGCAGCAGAAGGGGGACGTCCAGGACGGCAACCGCTTCCGCCTCGAGAACATCCCGGTGGGCATGAACGTGCACGACGTCGAGATCCAGGCCGGCAAGGGCGGGCAGCTCGTGCGCGGCGCGGGCGTCGGCGCCCAGCTCATGGCCGTCGAGGGATCGTTCGCCACGCTGAAGCTCCCGTCCGGCGAAATGCGCCAGGTGCCGAAGGAATGCATGGCCACCATCGGGCAGGTTTCCAACCCGGACCGCCGCCTCATCCGCTGGGGCAAGGCCGGACGCACGCGCCATCGCGGCATCCGTCCGACGGTGCGCGGCAAGGCGATGAACCCGGTCGACCACCCGCACGGCGGTGGCGAGGGCCGCAACTCCATCGGTCTCAAGCATCCGAAGACCCCGCAGGGCAAGCCGGCGCTCGGCGTGAAGACGCGCCGTAAGAAGGCCTCCGACCAGCTGATCATCCAACGCCGTCCGAAAGGCCGGTTCGTAGGAGCATAACCCTATGTCTCGCAGTTTGAAGAAAGGTCCATACGTGGACGAAAAACTCCTGAAGAAGGTCCTCAAGCTCAAGGCTGGTGACAAGACCGTCATCAAGACCTGGGCTCGGGCGTGTTCGATTACCCCGGAAATGGTCGGGCTCACGATCGGCGTCCACAACGGCAAGGACTTCATTCCGGTGCGCGTGGTCGAGAACATGGTCGGCCACAAGCTCGGCGAATTCTCGCCGACCCGCAAGTTCGTCCGCCACGGCGGCCAGGTCGCCGCCGCGGCCCCGGGCTCCGCGGCTCAGGCCCCGGCTGCCGCGCCGGCCGCGAAGAAATAACCTCCTGATATGGAAGTCATCGCGAAAGCAAACAACATCCGCATGTCTCCCCGGAAAGTCCGGTTGGTTATTGATGTCATCCGCGGGATGGACGTGACGCGCGCCCAGACGCAGCTCCAGTTCCTGAAGAAGGCCGCGACGCTGCCGGTGCTCAAGCTGCTCAACTCGGCGATCGCCAACGCGGAGCACAACTTCCAGATGGACAAGGAATCCCTGTTCGTGAAGACGATCACCGCCGACGGCGGGCCGACCATCCACCGCTGGACGCCGAAGGCGTTCGGCCGCGCGGCGCCGATCCGCAAGCGCACGAGCCACATTACGATCAAGCTCGCCGCGAAGACGGGCAAGGCCGCCAAGAAGAAGGCCTCGGCCGCGGAGGTGAAGCCGAAGACGGTGAAGAAGGTCGCCGCCAAGAAGGTGGCCGCCAAATCGACGAAATAGCTATGGGCAAGAAAACACATCCGAAAGCATTTCGCCTGGCCGTCACCCACGGCTGGCACGCGCACTGGTTCGCGGACCGCGACTTCACCACGCTGCTCCGCGAGGACGTGCGCGTGCGCGCGTTCCTCCTGAAGGAACTGCGCGAGGCCCAGGTGGACCGCGTCGAGATCGAGCGCTCCCGCCAGATCCTCACCATCAATGTCCTGGCCGCGAAGCCGGGCGTGGTGATCGGTCGCGCGGGCGCGGGCATCGAGGACCTGAAGAAGAAGCTCAAGAAGAAGTTCTTCCAGGGCCGCCGCACCACGATCAACGTCAACGTGAAGGAAGTCGACCGCCCGGCCCTCTCGGCCCGCGTCACCGGCCTCCAGATCGCGACGGACATCGAGAAGCGCATGCCGTTCCGCCGCATCATGAAGATGGCGATCGAGCGCGTGATGAAGGGCGGCGCCGAGGGGGTGAAGATCACCCTGTCGGGCCGTCTGAACGGCGCGGAAATCGCCCGCACGGAAACGCTCGCGAACGGAAAGATCCCGCTGCATAACCTGCGCGCGGACATTGACTTCGCCTCGGTCGCGGCACATACCATCTACGGTGCCATCGGCGTGAAGGTCTGGATCAACCGCGGCGAGGTGTTTGAAAAGAAGGAAACGGCTACCACCTAGTCACCCGTTATGCTTATCCCCAAGAAAGTCAAGCACCGCAAATGGCACAAGGGACGCGCGCGCGGCAAACGCGTTGCCACGCGTCGCACGACCCTTGCGTTCGGCCAGGCCGGACTGAAGGCCATGTCCGAGGCGTGGGTTACCTCCCGCCAGATTGAGGCTGCCCGCCGCGCCATGACGCGCGCGATCAAGCGCGGCGGCAAGATCTGGATCCGCATTTTCCCGGATAAGCCGGTCACCACCAAGGGGGCCGAAATGCCGATGGGCAAGGGGAAGGGCGCGGTGGACCACTACGTGGCCGTCGTCCGCCCGGGAACGGTGATGTTCGAGATCGACGGCGTGACCAAGGAACTCGCCAAGGAAGCCATGGACCTCGCGTCGTACAAGCTCCCGTGCAAGACGAAGGTCATCTACCGCGAATAATATGGACATCAAGACGCTTACCACCCAGTCCGTCGAGGCGCTTGAGCGCCTGCTCGCGGAAACCGAGGGGGAGCTCCGGGACCTCCGGTTCCAGCTCGCCTCGCACCAGCTCAAGCAGGTCCGCACGGTCCGCGTCCTGCGCAAGCACGCCGCGAACATCCAGCGCGTCCTGCGCGAGAAGAAGTAAACCTATGCAAGCCAACACCGAAAAAATCGAAAAAGTCACCCGTACGTTCACGGGCGTCGTCACGTCCGACAAGATGGCGAAGACCGTCGTGGTTCGGGTCGACCGCACCGTGATGCACCCGAAGTACAAGAAGCGCTACACGCGCAGCCAGAAGTACAAGGTGCACGACGAGAAGAACGAGGCGCACGTCGGCGACGTGGTCACGTTCGCGGAGTGCCGGCCGAT
>CAYRYG010000073.1:0-6065 GCA_964428465.1 uncultured Gammaproteobacteria bacterium | reverse complement strand
TGAAGGTGGCCGTGGCGTTGCCGGGCTCGCGCGTGCGCTGGCACGGCGAGGGCGACCTGGTCGAGCTTTCGAAGACGAAGATCCGCGGCGAGGAGAGCGAGGGGATGATTTGCGCCGGGGTCGAGATCGGGATCGAGAAGAGCGGCGAGGGCGAGCACGAGATCATGGACCTGTCGGGCGTGGACGCCGAGGCCGGGACCCCGCTCGCGAAGGCGCTCGGGCGCGACGACGTGGTGTTCGAGATCGAGCACAAGTCGCTCACCAACCGCCCGGACCTGATGGGACACTACGGCATGGCCCGCGAGGTCGCGGCACTCTACCGTCTCCCGATCCTCCCGGCTCTAAGAGCCGGGAGCAGCAATGTTTCCAAGGGCCTCCCGGCTCTTAGAGCTGGGAGGGGCCTTTCGCTTTCGGTGTCTGTGGATGACGTGACGCTCTGCCCGCGCTACATGGCCGTGGCCGTGGAGGGCGTGACGGTCGCGCCGTCCCCGGCGTGGCTCAGGAACCGGCTGCTGTCCTGCGGCGTGCGGTCCATCAACAACGTGGTGGACGTCACGAACTACGTGATGCTCGAGCTCGGCCAGCCGATGCACGCGTTCGACGCCGACGTGCTCGGGTCGGGCATCGTCGTTCGCCGCGCCACGAAGGGCGAGAAGATCGAGTGTCTCGATGAGGAGACGTATGCGCTCGACCCCGACATGCTGCTCATCACCGATGGAAAGAAACCGCTCGCGATCGCGGGCGTGATGGGCGGGATGGGGAGCGGCGTGTCGGACGCGACCACGCGCGTGGTGTTCGAGTCGGCCAATTTCAACCCGGTGTCCGTCCGAAAAACCTCGACCAAGCTCGCGCTGCGTTCCGAGTCGTCCGCGCGCTTCGAGAAGTCGCTCGACCCGGAAAACTGCGACGCCGCGCTCCGCCGCGCCGTTGAGCTCCTGAGGGAACTGTGTCCGGGCGCGCGCGTCGCGTCGCCGGTCGTGGACGCATATCCGAACCCGCCGAAGCCGGTCGTCGTCTCGATGGCCGCTGAGGAAATCGGCGCCAAGCTCGGCGCGGACATCCCGGCCGAGGACGCGAAGGACATTTTGACCCGTCTTGGTTTTGTTGTAAAAACCTCAAAAACCTCAACCACCTCAATAACCGTTCCCACCTGGCGTGCCACCAAAGACGTCTCGATCAAGGAGGACGTCATCGAGGAGGTCGCCCGCATCTGGGGATACGACCGCATCGCCGCGACGCTCCCGTCGTTCCCGATCACGCCGCCCGCAGAGGATCCGGTGCGTCTGTTCGCGCGCCGCGTCCGCCACGCGCTCGCCGCGCTCGGCGCGACCGAGGCGTACCGCTACGCGTTCGTCGCCCCCGAGACGCTGTTCGCGCTCGGGTTCGACCCGGCCGATCATCTGAAGCTCGCCAACCCGCTCGCGGCCGACCGCCCGTACCTCGCGCAGTCACTCGTCCCGAACCTGATCGATACGGTCGCGATCAACCACCGCGCGTTCCCGGTCGTCTCGACGTTCGAGATCGACCGCGTGTTCTTTCCGCCAGAGGCGGACCAGCCTTCGGCTGGCGGCGTGAGCGGAGACGAGGACGGGCAGGGAGGCGCGCTTCCGGCGCAGCCGTACCACCTGGGCGTCGCGTACTCCGCGCACGGCGACGAGTCACCGGTCGTCGAGCTCCGCCGCCAGATCGAATCCGTGCTGTCGGAGGAGGGGCTGAACGTCTCGTTCCGCCCGATGTCCGAGCCGGCCGGATGGATGCATCCCACGCGCTCCGCCGACATCCTCGTGGACGGAAAGAAGCACGGCATCCTCGCCGAGGCGCTCCCGGAGGTCGCGACGAAGCTCGGGATCGACCGCCGCGCGGCGATCGCCGAGATGAACCTGTCCATGCTCGCGACCGCCCCGGTGCAGGCGCGCACGTTCCAGTCCATCCCCCAGTTCCCCGACGCCAAGCGCGACCTCGCGCTCGTCGTCGAGGACTCCGTCGCGTATGCCGACCTCGAGGCCGCCGCGCGCTCCGCCTCGTCGCTCCTGGTCGCCGTCGAGCTGTTCGACGTGTACCGCGGCCATCCTTCGCCCGATGGGCTTCGGACGGCAGGCAAGGGCTTCCCAGAGGGAAAGAAATCCGTGGCCGTCCACCTGACCTTCCGTTCCGCGGACAAGACGCTCTCCTCGGAAGAGGCGGACCGCGAGGTCGCGGCCATCGTGAAGATGCTCGAAAAGAAGTTTGGTGCTACAATACGCTCGTAATATGTCCTTCACTCCCTCCGACATCCTCTACATCGTCCTGTCGTTCTGCGTCCTGTGGATCAGCGCGGCGTTGTTCTGGTTCATCTGGCAGGCGGCGCAAATCCTGCGCAACGTGAACTCGGCGGTGGACGAGGCGCGGGAGAAGATCGGGAAGATCGAGACGGCCATCACCGGCATCAAGAATCGCTTCGATTCCATGACTGCCCCGGTGGGCATCCTGGTCGAGGGGATCAAGAAGCTGATCGAGTACGGCCTTGAGAAGCGACGTACGAAGCGCGACGCGGAAGAGTAACATCAATAAGACCGGTCCGGCGGGAGACGTCGGACCGGTTTTTCGTTTGTGTCAGGCAGCGAGGATCGCCTCGCGGGCTCCAAAGATCTCGTCGCGCTTGCTTGCGACCGCCGAAGGGATGACGCCCATGCGTTCCTCGATCTCGCCGGCAAGCGACAGGACCGATCCGTCCGGGTTGTTCCGATCGTCCTGGTATGCGAGCTGCCGGGCCGTTTCTAGTGTCTCGCCGGTACGGGCGATGATCGTGCGGGCCTCGGACTCGGCGTCCTCGGCGCGCCTCGCAACGGCGTTGACCAGGGTTTCCGCGTCCTCCGCGGTGAGACCGGCCTCCCCGCGTTGCGCGTGGACCATCCCGAGGGTCTGGGACCAGTCTTCCTGCCATTGTTCCAGCTGGCGGGCGTTGGCAAGGAGGGCATCGCGCAGCTCGGCGACCTGGTGGTTGCGGTACGAACGCTCCTCGAGCGCCCGGACCATGGCGTACAGGTGCTCCTTCGTCTCGTCGGCAGCGATCGTTTCCTGGATGCCGCTTTCCTCAAACGCCTGCCCGAGTCGTTCCAGGCCCTCGCGCGCATGGCGCGACCCCTCCGGCACCGCAGGTTCGGCAGCCGTGACTTCCGGCGCGGCCGGTTCGGCCGGGGGAGCGGCTTCCGCCATCTGCCTGCGCAACGCCTCGCGGCCTGCCTTGCGGCCGACGTCGAGGTCGACGAGGGTCGCGTCGATGGGGCCGAGGGATTGCTCTCTCTCGCGCGCGTCGGCCTTCTGGTCGCGCCAGGCCTTCTCGAGCGCGGTCACCTGGTCGGCCTTGGTCTCCCACTCGTCGGTGTCCGTATTCGTGATCTTCTTAAGCTCGCGCTTCGCCTTCATGAGGTCGGCGTGCGCGCGGTCCGCCGCGTCGAGCACGTCGAGGTACGCCGAGACGTCACGGCGTTCGTCCGTGCTCCACGCGTCCGCCGGGTTCGCGGCGGGAGTTTCGACGGTCGCGGGTTCCGGCGCGGGCGTCTCCTCGGTCGGCTGGGCAACGGGAGCGAGCTCGTTGCGCAGCGCGACCAGTGCCGCCCGTTCCTCAGCCTGCAGCCGGGCGATCTCCTTCTTGACCGCGTCGAGCGCGTCGCCCGCGTCCTTTCCCGCGCTGAGGTCCGCCCTGATACGCGACAGCGCGCCATTCACTGTGTCCTTCGCCCCGTCCGTGAGATGCATGCTCCGGTCGGCCTGCGCCGCGGCCCGTCGCTGTGCCTCGTCGAGCGCCGCCTCCGCGGCCGCCCGCTCGCCCCGCTCGGTCTCGACCCGGTCGAAGTACGCCTCAAGCTCCGCGGGAACGACAAACTCCTCGCGCGCGGTCTCGCCGCCGCCCGCCTGCTCGCCCTCGTGCGCGACGGCCTGTTCTTCCTCAATCATATCGCGCGCGGATTTCCTTGATTTTTTTCTCCTCGGCCGCGCGAATCGTCGTACCGACGATCTCGGCCCGCCTCGCGTCGAGCGCGCGGAGCTTCTGCGCAAACGCGCGCCGGGTTTCCGCCGCGGCCCTCACGATGTCCCTCGCCGTCTTTGCCATACGCGCCCATTGTATCCCGACCGACGGCCACTGGCCAGGACGCCGTGGCAGCGGACGACCATCCTTGACGCCGCCGCGAACTTCGGGTACGCTCGTCCTCCGTTTCGGAGGGAAACGCGATGAAGGTGCTCTTTTTTCCCGGCGCGTTCGGCAACGACGAGCGCGCCGAATGGTGGTCGCACTGGCCGCGGGCATTCCTGCCCGGGGCCGAGTGGGTGAACGTCGGCTACGGCGCGGACGGCCCGCCGTGCGCGTCGGTCGACGAGGCGGCCCGGCGCGCGATCCGGCGGCTCGACGCCCTCGGGCTGCGGGACGAGCCCGTGGTCGCGGTGTGCTACTCGAGCTCGCGCGCGGGCACGCGCTCAACCTGCGGCGCGCGGTATTCTGGAGCGCGGTGCCGTCCGGCGGCGTCCCGCTCCTCGGCATGCTCCGCTCGTCCGTCGCGGCCCCGTACTCCTTCGCGGCATCGCTCCTGACCGGGCGCTGCTCGCTGCGGACCGACGCGGACGCGCGCCGCCTGATGTTCTCCGGCGCGCGGAGCCGCACGCAGGACGCCTGGCAGATGCGCCTCGCGATGCACGACGAGGCGATGTACGGGCTCGTCGGCGACGTGTTCCTGTACGGGATGCGCAAGCCGCAGCGCCCGCTCCCGCCGAGCGTCGAGGTGTTCGCCATCGTGCCGGACGGCGACGTGATCGTGGGCGGGTGCCGGTACGGGGACGAGAACGTCGTCCTGCTGGCGGAGCTCGACGGCCACCACGGGCTCATCCGCGAGGCGCCGGGGGAGGGGAGCGACCTCGAGGAGCTCCACCAGCGCGCCGCCGCGTTCCTTGCCGCCGCCGACGCCCCGCGCGTCCGACTGCGCGTGCTCTGACCGAGGGATTCCATCCCTCGTTTTTCTATTTCAAGGACCGTGGTAAGCTCAGGGACATCTATGCCGTCCCCCTTCGTCCACCTCCACGTCCACAGCCATTATTCGCTTCTTGAGGCCCTCCCCAAGCCCAAGGAAATCTTGAAGCACGCGGCCAAGAACGAGATGTCAGCCGTGGCGATCACGGACAACGGGGCGATGTACGGGATGATCGAGTTCTACCAGAAGGCAAAGGACGCGGGGATCAAGCCGATCCTCGGGATGGACGCGTACCTCGCGAAGGAGGGGCGCACGCAAAAGCGCGCGAAGATCGACACCAAGAACAACCGCCTCGTGCTGCTCGCCGAGACGAACGAGGGGTATCAGAACCTGCTCAAAATTTCGTCGATCGGGTTCCTCGAGGGGTTCTACTACAAGCCGCGCATCGACAAGGAGGCGCTCGCGGGACTGACGAAGGGACTCATCGCGCTCTCCGGCGGGCACGCGGGGGAAATCGAGGAGGCGGTCAACTTCGGCGACCGCGAGAAGGCGCGGGCGCTCATCCGCGAGTACGTCGCGCTGTTCGGCGAGGGGAACTTCTTCCTCGAGCTCGTCGACCGCCCGGAGATCGCGGAGCAGGAGTCGGTGAACGCCGCGCTCATCGAGCTCGGAAAGGAGATGGGCGTCCCGCTCGTCGCCACCAAGAACACGTATTACCTGAAGCCGGGCGACGTCGAGGCCTGGAAGATTTTGAACTGCATCAAGGGGCAGCAGACCATCGAGACGTTCGAGCGCCGTATGCTAAACGAGTTCGACGCGTCGATGGTGTCGGGCGAGTACATGGAGAAGCGCTTCGCGGACGTCCCCGAGGCGATCCTGAACACGCGCCGCATCGCCGACCGTTGCGACGTCGAATTGGAACTTGGAAAGTGGAACTTCGCGGACTTTAAGATTCCCGAGGGCAAGTCCTTCCTCGACGTGCTCACCGCGCGCGCGTACGGCGAGATCGAGAGCAAGGGCGTGGTCATCGACGACGTGGTGCGCAAGCGCCTCGACTACGAGCTCGCGATCATCGAGCAGAAGGGGTTCTGCCCGTACTTCCTCATCGTGTCCGACTACATC
>CAYRYG010000072.1:0-6546 GCA_964428465.1 uncultured Gammaproteobacteria bacterium | reverse complement strand
GTCCGCTTCCCGGCCGACGCGGCGGTCGCGTGCGACGTGACGCGCCACCGCCGCGTCTCGGTCGGACGGCCGAGGACGAACCGTCGCGCGGAAACCACCCAGGCGGGGACGTTCGCCACGCGCGCGTCGAGCGCGGCAAGCACATCGGCGTCCGTGCCGCGGCACAGCTCCCGCGCGTCGGTCCCCGTGTCCACGAGGTACCCGCACAGCTCGCCGGTCATGAGGTCCGCGACGCGGTTGTACGCGTGGAAGTGAAACCGGTCGAGCAGCGACAGCCGCATCTCGAGGAACTGCTCGATCGGGAACGCGTCGCTCACGACGAACGTGCCCGCGTCCACCCCGAGGATGGTGCGGTAGATTTCCCAGGCGAAGTCCGCGCTGAGCCGCATGCCGACGAGCGGGCCGTCGTGGAGCACGTAGGTGAGCGAGTCGTTGAGCGACTGGCGCAGCCCGTCGTCGCCCTCCTCGCGCATCACCGCCACGACGCGCGCCGCGTCGACGCGGTGCCGCCGCAGGATGCCGGCCACCTCCGGGTCCCCGAGCACCAGCCGCTCGCCGAGCGTCTCGTGGCGCTCGATCCCGAGCCGGTCGAGCAGGTACTCGAGCGCGTGCGAGTAGGGCGGGTGCCCCGCGTCGTGGAACAGCGAGGCGACGCAGGCGTGGAGCGCGCGGTCGAACGGGAGCCGGTGGATCGCGGCGAGCGCGAGCGTGGCCCCGCACATGCGGCGCGTGTGCTCGAGCCGCGTCACGCCCGTGACCGGCTCCGTCTTCCCCATCTCCCCGCCGCAGAACGGCACCATCGCGTTCGGGACGCCGTGCGTCGAGCGCTTGAGGCCGATTTGCGAGACGCCGCCCATCCGGGCGAGCGCGCGCGTCGCGTCGAGCTCCTCGACGGCCGCGCCGTGTTCCCGAAAGAACCGGGAAACGTACTGCAGGGCGCCGATCGACCGGTCCGCGAGGGCCGACGCGGTCGCCGCGACAGGATGCATGGTCACCTCCACCCGGAGGGTACCCACGCGCCCGCGCCGCGTCAAAGCGTTCCTGTGCATAACCGCGCTCCCTTGACGGACGGGACGGCCCGTGGTTTCATGGACCCCCAAGACCGGACACTGCGGTCTCAGGAGGCATCCCAAATGGCACAGATCGTCGGGGACTTCGTAGACGCGCGCGGCCATCCCTGCCGCCGCGACCGCGTCCCGATCGAGGTGACGCGCGACCAAGACCGGCTGCACTTCCGGATGGAAGGAAGCGGCCGCGGTTCCGTCACCATGCGCGGGAACTCGGGAACGGGCACGTTCACGGTGCTCGGGGGAGAGACGCTCGAGATGGCCGTCGAGCGTGACGGCCGGCACAACCGCCTGACCTACTGGCTCCGCCGCAACGGAAACGCGGTCGCGGCCGGCACCATCCACGACCTGCTGCCCTGATGAGGCGGCTTTTTCATTTCTGGTGTACAATGTCGGCGTATGTCACCGTTTCTTTACGTCTCCCTCGCGCTCTTCGCGGTCTGGGCCGTCGTCCTCTTCCTTTCGAAGCGCACGCGCCACGAGCAGATCGTGATGAGCATCATCGGGCTCGTGCTCGCGCCGGGCGCCATGGCGGTCGCGGCCATCGATTACCGAAACGCCACGGCCACGGCCGGGTCGGTCGGCATCGAGGACCTGCTGTTCGCCTTCTGCGTGTTCGGCATCGCCTCGGTCATCTACCAGTTCGCGCTCGGCAAGCACACCAAGAAGCTGCGCGGCGCGCGCATCTTCCTTTCCCACCCGGCCACGCACTGGCTCGCGCACCTGGTGATCGCGCTTGGCATCTGGGCCGTGGTCGCGCTCTCGCTGACCGTGGTGCTCGGCCTGTCCTCGATCCAGGCGGCCATCGTCGCCGGGCTCTTGGTCGGCACGTACGTCATCGCCGACCGCAAGGACCTGATGTTCGACGCCCTGCTCTCCGGCCTCTTCGTCGCGGTCCTCGTGTTCGCGGCCGAGCAGCTGTTCTTCGTCCGCCTGTTCCCGGACGCGGCGGCGCAGTACTGGCAAAGCGGGAACCTCTCCGGCCTCGTGCTCGCGGGCGTGCCGCTCGAGGAAATCCTGTGGGCCGGCGTGGTCGGCTTCGCCATCGGTCCCCTCTACGAATACATGCGCGACATGCGGGTAAAATAAGGTATGGCAACGGACGCGGAATTCTTCTCACAGCTGGCGGACCGCAACTGGTTCTCGGACACCGAGGGCCAGCTTTCCGTTGACGTCATCGAGACGCGCGGCGAGATCGTCGTCCGCTCGGCGATCGCCGGGGTGTCCTCCGAGAACCTCGACATCTCGGTCACCACGGACACGGTGACCATCCGCGGCACGCGCTCGCACGGGTGCGAGGAGGCCGGGACCGCGCACGTGCGCGAGTGCTACTGGGGCGCGTTTTCCCGCTCCGTGGTGCTCCCCTGCCACATCCGGCCGGAGGAATCCGACGCCACGCTCAAGAACGGCATCTTGACGATCACGCTGAAAAAAGTTGAGATGCGCTCACGGGTTTCCGTCATCGAACTGGATGAGTAGCGTTATGACCATTTTGTCGAGAAAAGCGAAAATCGCGATCATCGCGGTTTTTTGTTCCCTGGTTTTGTTCTTCGCCGTCGGCGGCACGCTCGTGTGGGCGCAGGCCTACGAGGGGCGGATGGGACCGAACACGTTCATCGGCTCGGTGGAAGTGAGCGGGATGGACCCGGAGGAGGCCATGCGCGTGCTGCGCGAGGCCACCGACGTCTTTTACGCGTCCGGCGCGCCGGTCATCCTAGACGGCAAGCCCGCGAGCATCCCGCTGTCCACGCTCGTCGGTTCCGATTCCATCGACATCGTCCGGTTCCAGGTGGAAGAGACCGTGCGGAACGCCTTTGGCCGGACGCACGGCGAGGACGGCGCGGTCGACACGCTCCGGCTGCTGGAGGAGCTGTTCCGCCCGAACCGGGTCGGGATGTTCGTGTCCGCGGACGAGGAGAAGATCCGGGAGGCGGTGCGCGCGGCCTTCCCGGACCGCGAGGTCCCGCCCGTGGACGCCGCGTTCGCGTTCAAGGACGACGGAGCGTGGACGGCCGAGGCGACCGAGGGGACGCCCGGCGACGCGTTCGACTTCGAGCCGTTCCTGACCGCCCTGCTCTCCCGCCTCGCGGATCTCGACCGGACCCCCACCCCGCTCATCGTGACGCACCGCGAACCGGACGTCTCCACCGAAGACGCGAAGGCGCTGGTCGAGCGGGCCCTGGCCGCGCTCGGGCGCGCGCCGTTCACGATCACGGTGGCCGCGGACGACACGACGGACGGAGGAACCTGGACCTTCGACGCGGAGGCGCTTTCCCGCCTGCTCGCCCCGGGCACGGAAGGACTCGTCGTAAACGAGGAGGCGTTCGCCGCGACGCTCGACGAGATCGCGGCCGCGGTCGAGACCCCGGCCCGCGACGCGCGCTTCCTCATGGAGAACGGCCGCGTGGTGGAATTCGTCGGGTCGCAGGACGGCGTCACGCTCGACCGGGACGCCGCGCGCGGGGGATTCGAGGCCGCGCTGAACGGGGATACCGCCGACGTCGCGCTCGCGCTCGTCGTCGCGGAGCCGAGCGTGAAAACGGAGGACGTGAACGACCTCGGCATCACCGACGTCCTCGGCGTCGGCACCTCGAGCTGGCGCGGGTCGCCTCCGAATCGCATCAAGAACATCCGCAACGGCGTCCGGCTCCTGAACGGCCTCCTGATCGCCCCGGACGAGACCTTCTCCCTGCTGAACGCGCTCAGGCCCTTCGAGCTCGCCAACGGCTACCTGCCGGAACTGGTCATCAAGGGTGACAAGATCGAGCCCGAAATCGCGGGGGGGCTGTGCCAGATCGGCACCACGACCTTCCGCGCCACAATGAATTCCGGGCTCCCGGTCACCAAGCGCTCCAACCACTCCCTCGTGGTCTCCTACTACAACGACCCGTCGAACGGGAACCCGGGCACGGACGCGACCATCTACGACCCGGCGCCGGACTTCCAGTTCACGAACGACACCGGCCACTACGTCCTGTTCCAGGCGGAGATGGACGAGACCAGTTCCTCGCTGCGGTTCACCTTCTGGGGGACGAACGACGGACGCAAGGGATCGTATTCGCCGCCGGTGGTGCTGCGCTGGATCGGCGTCGGGGAGACCGTGAACACGGAGACGCTCGACCTCGAACCGGGAGAAAAGAAGTGCCAGGGCGCGCACGTCGGCGCGGACACGACGTTCACGTACTCGGTGGTAAAACCGGACGGAACGACGGAAGAAACCGTGTTCGCGTCACACTATCGTCCGCTCCCCGAGATCTGTCTCGTGGGCGTCGAGGAATTATCCACACCGGATGACTTGCAACCAGACGCAGACGGCGTATCATCATCACAGACCACTGACGCGCCCGTCGAAGCCGACGACGCGCTTCAGCCGGACCTTGAAACAGAAACAGAATAAAACAAAAGCGCCCGTTGCGCTGTGTAGTCTGCAGGCAAGAAATTTCATACGTGGAGAGATCTAGTCCGGAGACCAGATACTTCCATGAGATGAAATCCCATGCTTGTCGTGCCTGCAGGCTACAGAGTGCAACGGGCGTTCCCATCGCTGGGACACAAAATAATAACAGCCCGGCTGGTATTTGTCAAGCGATGACAGCCCTCCCATGTTCGCAGAAAATAACAGACCCGTCAATGGGTCTGTTTTTTGCTCTATAGAGCGGGGTTTCGTTTGTCAGAACGGGCCAGACCTGCCTGCCGGCAGGCAGGCTAGCGGTCGATCACCTTGTCGATCAGGCCGTACTTGAGCGCCTCGTGCGGTTCCATGAAGTTGTCGCGCTCTGTGTCGAGCTCCACCTTCGCCTGCTTCTGCTTCGCATGCTTGGCAATGATCTCGTTGAGACGGTTCTTGATCTTCATGATGCGCTCCGCGTGGATCTTGATGTCGGTCGCCTGCCCCTGGAAGCCGCCGAGCACCTGGTGGATCATGATCTCCGCGTTCGGGAGCGCGAACCGCTTGCCCGGCGCGCCCGCGGCGAGCAGCACCGCGCCCATGGAGGCGGCCATGCCGACGCAGATGGTGGACACGTCCGGCTTCACGTACTGCATGGCGTCATAGATGGCGAGCCCCGCGGTCACGGAGCCGCCCGGCGAGTTGATGTAGATCTTGATGTCCTTCGTCTTGTCCTCGGACTCGAGGAACAGGAGCTGCGCGATGACGAGGTTCGCCACCGTGTCGTCGATCTCCGTGCCGAGGAAGATGATGCGGTCCTTGAGGAGCCGCGAGTAGATGTCGTAGGCGCGCTCGCCCATGTGGGTCTTCTCGATGACCGTCGGGACGAGGAACGAGGATTTGATATCGGACATAACGGAAAATGGATATTGGATACTGGATACTGGATACTGGCAACTCGTTGCTAATATCCAGTATCTAATCTCCAGTATCCTGATTAGTTTAACACCTCCAAGCACTTCTCCACCACCTCCCAGCACCCTTTGTCATCGCAAACCCGACCGAACGCGGTAAATCCCGCGGCCTTCACATGCCCTCCCCCGCCCATGGCCTTCGCCACCCGGGACACGTCCGGGCCGGTGGAGCGCATGGACACCTTGATGCCGCCGTCCGCGGTTTCCCGCATCACGAACAGCACGTCGGCGTCGGTCACCAGGTTCAGGAAGTTGGAGAGGCCGTCCACCTCGTCCTCGGTCACGCCGTTCTCCTCCATGTCCGCCCGGGTGACGAACGTGGCGACGATCAGGCGCTCCGGGTGCCGGCGCAGGCGCTCGAGCGCCGCGCCCCAGATGCGAAGGACGCTCACGCTCCGGCTCTGGTACATGTTGCGGATCACCTCCTGGATGCGCGCGCCGCCCATCATGAGGTCGGACGCGGCCTCGAACGCGCGCTGGTTGGTGGCGGAGTTCGAGAACACCGTGGTGTCGAAGCAGATGCCGGTGATGAGGCAGGTGGCCGCGTCGCGGCTCGGGACGACGTGGTTCTCGCGGAAGAAGCGGTACACCACCTCGGCCGTGGCCGGGGACGCGGTGACCACCTGGTTCACCTGTCCGTAGCGCGCGTTGGTGGCGTGGTGGTCGATGTTGATGAGGGGAGGCCGGGAGGCGGGAAGGCCGGGAGGCCGGGAGGCGTAAATGCGCTCGACGTAGTTCGCGTCGGAACAATCGAAGATCACCACGAGGTCGACGGACGGGTCGTCGAAGACCGACGCGTCCGTGGTGCACAGGTCCACGTTCGGCAGGAACTGGTACTTGGCCGGCACGGGCTCGGAAACGAACACCGGCACGCGCACCCCCCGCGCCTTCAGAAAGTCCGCGAGCGCGAGCGACGACCCGAGCGAGTCCCCGTCCAGCCGCTCGTCCGCGACAAACACCGGCCGCTTGGCCGCAACGAGCATGTCATGGATTCGCCGGTGGGTGTAGGACTCCATAGGAGAGGGGCAACACTACCACCGGCCGCGGGGACGGTCAATGGTGGAATGAAAGGGTAAGTTAAACATCTGCCACCAGCCCGGTGGCGGTTTTGTTTTCA
>CAYRYG010000071.1:0-6578 GCA_964428465.1 uncultured Gammaproteobacteria bacterium | reverse complement strand
CGCTCAAGGGGATCCGCCGCGCGGCGCCGTCGGTGTCGTATGAGATTTTGATTTCCGAGAACGACCCGTCCGGCGCCACCGCGCGGATGGCCGCCGCGGAATTCCCGGAGGTCCGCATCCTGAACAACGAGGCGAACCTCGGGTTCGGCTCCGCCATGAACCGCGGGTTCGAGGCGGCGCAGGGCCGGTACATCCTGGTGTTCAACCCGGACATCGTGGTGCGGCCGGGCGCGTTCGAGGAGCTGGTGCGCTACCTGGACGCGCATCCTGAGGCCGGCATCGTGGGCCCGCGCCTGCGCAACCCGGACGGAGGGCTGCAGTTCAGCTGCTACACCTTCATGGAACCGAAGACCGTGCTGTATCGGCGCCTGCCGTTCATCCGCCGCCTCAGGGCCGTGCGGGAACATCTCGACGCGTACACGCTCGCGGACTGGGACCACGGCGCCACGCGCGAGGTCGACTATCTGCTCGGCGCGGCGATGCTCGTCCGCCGCGAGGCACTCCAGCAGGTCGGTGGGTTCGACCCGGAATACTTCATGTACTTCGAGGACCAGGACCTATGCCGCCGGTTTTGGAAGGCCGGATGGAAGGTGGTGTACCACCCGGGCGCGGAGCTCATCCATTACCATCGCCGCGAGACCGCGGACGGCAATTTTCTCCGGCAGCTCACCCACCCGCTCACGCGCGTCCAGATCAAAAGTGCGGTATACTACTTCCGTAAATACCGCGGAGAACCGAATCCGCGCACGACGGCATGCCCCACTCCGTAAACTTCCTTCACCGCGTCGAGCCAGAGCCGCAACACCGGAAATCCAAGCGCCGGCGCATGATTCGCGTCGGCGCGTTCGTGTTGTGCGGCGCGGTGGTGGCGTGGGGCGTGCTCACGCTGTTCGCGGCCGGGCAGGTGGTCGCGGCGGCGCTCGACGGGCGTGACGCGCTGTACCGGGCGCGTGACGCGGCGGTCGAGCTCGACTTCGAGGCCGCGGGCGACGAGCTCGCGGAGGCGGACGCGCGATTCGCGGCCGCGGAGCGCGGGTTCGTCCTGCTCCAGACCGTGCGGTTCCTCCCGTGGGTTTCCGACCAGGTGGAGGCCGCGGACGCCATGCTCGCGAGCGGGCGCGAGCTGATCCAGTCGCTCGAGACGGTCGTCGACCTCGGGGCCGAGCTCGTGCGGCTCACCGGGTTCACCGAGGAGGAAATCCGACGGATGCAGGAGGGCCTCGCGCCGTCGGCCACGTTCGACGACCTCTCGTCCGACACCAAGCGCGCCATCCTGGAACGCCTGGCCGCGTCGGCCTCGGACTTCGAGTACCTCGCCGCGCGCATCGCCATCGTCCGCGCGGAGCTCGCGGACATCGAGTCGCGCGGGCTCGTCGGCCCGGTCGCGGCCGCGCTCGCGCCGTTCGACGCGCGTCTCGCCGAGGCGCAGGAGGCGGTCCATACGTTCTCCATTGCCGCCGGCCTGCTTCCGGAGCTCGCGGGCCTCGGGGAAGAGCGCACGCACCTGCTTCTCTTTTTGAACAACACGGAGCTGCGCCCGGGCGGTGGGTTCATCGGGACGTTCGGCATCCTGAAGACGAAGGACGGCGACGTCGTCGAGCTTGAGACGCGCGATTCCTACGCGCTCGACAACCCGGCCGCGCCGTCCGTCACGGAGTCGGCCCCGGCCCCGCTCGCGCGCTACAACGCCACCACGCATTGGTTCTTCCGCGACGCCAACTGGTCGCCGGACTTCGCGGAAAGCGCCGCGACCGCGGTCCGCCTGTACGACCAGGAGGCGAACGCGCTCACGGCCGACCAGCGCGCCGCGCTCGGCATCGGGCCCGAGTCATTCGACGGGGTGATCGGCATGACCCCGACCTTCCTCGTGGCGCTCATGGGCATCACGGGGCCGATCACGGTCGGCGGGCAGACGTTTACGGCCGACAACGTCACGGACCGGCTTGAGTACCAGGTGGAGGTGGGCTACGCGGGCCAGGGGATCCCCGAGGCCCAGCGCAAGGAGGTCATCGCGGACCTGATGAACGCCATCAAGTCCTACGTGTTTTCTCTCCCGCTCTCGGAGTGGTCGCGCCTCGTGGAAGTTACCAGCGAGGGATTTTCGGAAAAGCAGGTGGCGGTGATGAGCATGGACGAGGCGGCGCAGTCCGTGGTGGAGCGCGTGGGATGGGGAGGCGTCGTGTCGCCCGGGGAGGGGGACGCGCAGATGCTCGCGGACGCGAACCTCGCCAGCCTGAAGACGGACCCGAAGGTTTCGCGCGCGATGCGCTACGAGATCTTCCGCAACTCGAGCGGCCAGTACGTGGGACGCACCACGGTCCGCTACACCCACACCGGCGCGTTCGACTGGAAGACCACGCGGTACCGCACGTACGCGCGGCTGTACGTTCCGGAAGGCTCGGAACTGATCCGCGTGGAAGGAGCCGTCGATCCCGTGGACGTCGCCGACGAGCTCGGCATGACGTCGTTTGGCACGTTCATCTCCATTGAGCCGGGCGAAAGCCGGACGCTGGTGTTCGAATTCAAGGTCTCCGACGCGGTGGTCGCGGCCATCGAGTCCGGCGCGTACTCGCTCGCCTACCTGAAGCAGGTCGGGGCGCAAAATCATGAGTTGACGTTGGACCTCGATTTTGATAAGAATGTCACGGACGCGTCGGTCGCGGAGGACCGCGGCGAGTGGGGCGACGACACGTACCGTTTGAATACGAAACTTGATCAGGACCTGGAGATTATTGTCGAACTGTAAAGGCCGCGAGGCATTAGGCCGCGAGGCCGCGAGGTTTTTCCTCTCGGCCTAAAGCCTAAAGCCTAAAGCCTACGGCTATGTTCCAAAAAAAGATCGCCATCGACCTCGGGACCACCACCGTGCTCGTCTATGTGCCGAAGCGCGGTATTATTATCAATGAGCCGTCGGTCGTCGCCGTGTCGTACACGGACAAGAAGGTGCTCGCGGTCGGAAAGGAAGCCAAGGACATGCTCGGCCGTACGCCGGACACCATCGTGGCGCGCCGCCCGCTCAAGGACGGCGTGATCGCGGACTACCGCACCACGGAGGCGATGCTGCGCTATTTCATCAACAAGGCGCTGGGCGGGGTGCGCATCTTCCGGCCGGAGGTGATGGTCGCGGTGCCGGGCGGCATCACGTCCACGGAGCGCCGCGCGGTCATCGACGCCACGCTCGCGGCCGGCGCCAAGGCGGCATACATCATCAAGGAGCCGATCGTGGCGGCCATCGGCGCGAACATCCCGATCGGGTCGCCGTCCGGCCACATGATCATCGACATCGGCGGCGGGACGGCCGAGATGGCCGTGATCTCGCTCGGCGGCATCGTGGCGTCGGAGTCGGTGCGCATCGGCGGCGTGAAGTTCGACGCGGCCATTTCCGAGTACGTGCGCCGCAAGTACGGCCTCGCGGTGGGCGAACGCACGTCCGAGGACATCAAGATCAACATCGGGTCGGCCATGTACATGCCGGACAAGCTGACCATGGAGGTGAAGGGACGCGACATGATCACCGGGCTCCCGAAGATCGTGGAGGTCACGTCCGACGACGTCACCACCGCCATCCAGCACGAGCTCGACGGCATCATCGCCACGGTGAAGGACGTGCTGAACAAGACCCCCCCGGAGCTTTCCGCCGACGTGATGGACAAGGGGATCATGCTCTCGGGCGGGTCGAGCCAGCTCCGCAACCTCGACGTGCTCATCGCGGAGGCCACCGGCGTGCCGACGTTCGTCGCCGAGGACCCGCAGATGTGCGTGGCAAAGGGGACGGGAATTGCGTTGGAGAATTTGGAGGCGTATAAGAGGAGTATCTTTACGAGTTAAGGGTGAAAGTGGCGAAAATGGCGAAAGGGGAGTTAGACCTCGCCGCCCTTTCGCCCCTTTCGCCCCTTTCGCCCTATGCCCACCTTCGCCATCGACGCTTCTTCCGCGGACAAGCCGCAGCGCAGCGGCGTGGAGTGGTACGCGCACCATCTCATCGAGGCGATCAAGCGACAACCGCTCGCGGGGGACGAGCGGGTCGTTTTGTTTTCGCGCGACACGCTGAAGTGGCCGCTCCCGTTCGCGTGGATGAAGGGACGGGTGAGCTGGGAGATGCTGCGCCGCCGCCCGGACGTGCTGTTGGTTCCGGCGCAGGGGCTGCCGTTGTTCGGCAACGTGACCACCGTGGTGCACGACGTCGGGTTCCGGCGCGTGCCCGGCGTGTACGAGCCGTCCGACCGCCGCCGGCAGAACGCGGAGATCCGCCGCGCGCTGCGCCGGTCAAAAAAGGTGTTCGCCGTGTCGGAGTTCACCAAGCGTGAGCTCATGGACCTGTACAAGGTTGCCGGGGACCGGGTGATCGTGGCGCCGAACGCGGTCAACGCGGCCGCGTACCGCCCGCTCGACGAGGCCACCGTCGCGCCGGTGCGCCAGAAGCTGCGCGTCGGCCATCATTATTTCCTGTACGTCGGCCGGATGGACGCGAAGAAGAACGTGTCGACGATCATCCGCGCGTTCGAGCTGTTCAAGTCCGGCCGCGGGACCGGCGACCCGTTCGAGCTCGTGCTCGTGGGCGCGCCCGGGTTCCGGTTCAACGACGTCAAGCTGTACGTGGACCGCTCGCCGGTGCGCGCGTCGATCCGTTATTTCGGCTACCTGCCGGAGAACGAGGTCGCGGCGCTCATGAACGGGGCGACGGCGTTCCTGTTCCCGTCGTGGTACGAGGGGTTCGGCGTCCCTCCGCTCGAGGCCGCCGCGTGCGGCGCGCCGCTCATCGTGTCCGACATCGGCGCGCACCGGGAGGTGTGCCAGGACGCCGCGATCTTCGTGCGCCCGGGCGAGCCCGAGGAATGGGGAAAGGCGCTCATCCGCATCGTGGTGGAGCATGGCCTCGACGGCCAGCTGCGCGCCAAGGGGTTCGAGCGCGCGGCCGCGTATTCCTGGGACAAGACCGCCCAGGTCGTTTTGGCGGCGCTGCGCGGGATGGTATAATCCCTGCCGTATGGAAGAACTGATCCGCGAGCTGGGACACTTCGGTTTGTCCGAAAAGGAGGCGTCCGTGTACCTGGCCTCGCTCGAGCTCGGGCCGTCGCCGGTGCAAGACATCAGCCATAAGGCGAAGGTCAACCGCGCGACGACGTACGTGATGATCGAGTCGCTCATGGGCCGCGGGCTCATGAGTTCCTTCGTGCGCGGCAAGAAGCGCTTTTACGCCGCCGAGTCCCCGGACCGCCTGCGCGCGGTCTTGCGCATGCAGCGCAAGGAGCTGGAACAGAAGGAGACGGAGTTCGAGGGGATGTTCCCGATGCTCGCCGCGCTCTATAACGCCGAGGGGGCGAAGCCGCAGATCCGGTATTTGGAAGGTCCGGAGGGCGTGAAGACCGTGCGCGAGATGTTCATGAAGTTGGAAGGAGAAATTCTCCAGCTGTTGCCGTTCGACCCGAGCCTGCATATCGACGAGCTTGAACCGGGAAGGGAAGAACATCTTCGGTCACTCGTTTCGCAGTCAGTCTCGTATCGAGCGCTGCTGGTCACCGACCCGGCCAACATCGATAAGATCCCTACGTGGCCGAACCTGGAGGCGCGCATCGTATCGCGCCATCTCTTTCCAAACATGCACGCGGAGATTACCGTGCGTGGCAATACGGTGTGCATGTATTCCCAAAAATCCGCGATCTTGGCGATTGTGGTGACGAGTCAGGAAATCGCTGACGGGTATCGAACCCTGTTTGAACTTGCCTGGAAGGCGAGCGAGTCTTTTCCGTCGCGTAAGTCGTAAAATGAAAAGACGGCCCGTGTGCCGCTTCGCTCCGTCAGGGTGCGCGCGTACATCAGGCCGCAGTTGGCGTCGTCTGTCCGGGAGGGAGGGTCAGACGTAGATGGGGATCGCCGTGGTGGGTTCGCGCACCGTGCGCAGCCGCCGATCCTCGAGGGCGTCCTCGAGCGGGGACATCCCGCCGATGATCCCGGCCCACATCACGGGGCGGTCCTCGTCGCGCGGCTTGCGCTCGCGCTCGTCGGGCGCGGTGATGTCCGCGCGGACGAACAGGGGCTCGCCGTCGTTGTCGTCGAAGTCGCCGCCGTCGTAGACCGGGCCGTCGATCTCGGCGAGGTCGAAGATCGGCGGACCGACGACGTCCTCGCACTTCTTGGGGCCGTCGGCGTCGAGCGTGTCGGTCGGGATCACGGTCCCGAGCAGCAGTGCCATGAACATGGTTGTCGTGCTCCGTAGAACGGAGGACGACACGACGTTCCGAATCGTGTTCCGGCAGATCAAGCCGTCCTCCCGTCGTCCCGCCACGACGGATCCGTCACTAGCGACGAAGCCATCGAAGCGAGGCGGCACTATAGCAGAGGAACGGGGATTTGTCAAGAGAATTGGGAGGGGCGTCTGGAGGTGGCTGACAAGAAAAAAGGGCTAGGATATTGGATATTAGATACTGGATATTGGCAGCGATCTGACGGCTCTTGACAGATGCGGCACGTCGTGATAGCTTCATTCCTCCGCTGGAGGCAATTCCCTGGCCTTCAGCGGCAGAGGAGACCCGCCGAAAGGCCTTCGGCCATTCAGTCGGGCCCGCCCAAATGCGGCA
>CAYRYG010000070.1:0-6708 GCA_964428465.1 uncultured Gammaproteobacteria bacterium | reverse complement strand
GTGGTTGAACTTGCGAGCGAAAAGGGTCGGGCAAAGCTCATGACCTACGGATACTCGGAGCACAAGCCGGGAGCTCTGGCGCTTTCTCCGTTTGACAACACGCTCTCAACCGGCGAACAGCTGGCGAAGCTGTGCAAGCGGTGCGGGACGAAAGGAACGAAGGTGATGGCCGCGCTTCCGCTCTCCAGCGTTTTTTCTGCGATCGTGAGCGTGCCGCGCCGAAGGACCGAGAAGGAAATGCAGCCGCTCGTGGACGCGCAGGTTGGAAAGCTGATGCCCATTCCGTTGACCGAGATGGTGACGTATGCGACGTTCATCGACGGGGCGGGGACAAAGGGGACAAAAGGGACAGAGGGGACAAAGGAGAAGGAGTCGGAGCATGTGCGGGTGCTGGTGACCGGCGCGGCGAAGTCGCTTGTGCAGAAGTACATCGAGATTTTCCGCGCGGCGAAGCTGGAACTGCAGGCGATTGACACCGAGGCGTTTGCGCTCGTGCGTTCGCTCATCGGCAAGGACAAGAGCCCCATCGCCGTTCTGGACATCGGCGGGATGCGCACGAACGTCACCATCGTTGAAAAGGGCGTGCCGGTTCTGACGCGTTCCATCAACATCGGCGGAACGTCGGTGACGCGCCGTATCATGGACCAGATGCGCGTGCCGGAAGCCGAGGCCGAGCAGATCAAGATGGACCTCGGCAACATGGCCGGAGCCGGCAGCGCGGCGGGAGGATTGCCTGCCGTACTTGATGCCGTGATGCAGCCGATGCTGAACGAAATCCGCTACGCGTTCCAGCTGTACGCTGGGATGGAGCTGACCGAGTTCAAGAAGGTCGAGAAGATCGTTCTCACCGGCGGCTCGTCGCACCTCCCGCGCATCGTGGAGTTCCTGAAGGAGTCGCTCAACATGAACGTGTACCGCGGCGACCCGTGGGCGCGCGTGGTGTTTCCGGAGGACCTGCGGCCGGTGCTCGACGAGATCGGCCCGCGCATGGCGATCGCGATCGGGCTCGGGATGCGGGAGATCGAGTAGGTATGGCCGCGAAAGCACGCAAGATCCTCATCGTGGACCCGGACGCGTTCCTCGCCGGGATTTACGCGCGCCGGTTCGAGCTCGGCGCGTGGAACGTCCGCGTGGTCGAGGGCGAGGCGGAGGCGCGCAAGATCCTGTCGCGCAGCGCGCCGGACGCGATTCTCGTGGACGTGGAGACCGTGCCGGGCGGCGTCGCGTTCCTGCGCGAGCTGCGCGCGCATCCCAAGGCATCCGGGGCCGCGCTCGTGGCGCTCGCGAAGCTCGGGGACCGGGCAGGAATCGCGGACGCGCTCGCGGCCGGGGCCGACGCGTACCTGCTCAAGGGGCATTTCGTCCCGTCGGAGGTGCGCGCGAAAGTCGAGCGTTTGGTTGCCGAGCGAAACGGCAAATGATAAGATGGATTCACTATGAAACGCGGATTTACCATCATCGAGCTGCTCGTCGTCATCCTGATCATCGGGCTCGTGGGCACGCTGGCGGCCGTTGCCGTCAACTCCGCCCGCTCGAAGCAGCGCGACGCGTCGCGCCTTTCGAACGTGCGCCAGGTCCAGTCCGCGCTCGAGAATTATTTCAACGAGACGAACGCCTATCCGTCCGACACGGGCCTGCCGCTCGGCGACAGCACGCAGAGCGTGTGCCTGGGCACCGGCGGGTTCGCGGCAAACTGCTCGGGCGACGAGAGCGTGTTCCTGCGCGTGGTCGTGGGGACGCTCGACAAGGGGCTCGAGGGCGCCGTGACGTGCGGCGAGCCCGCGCGCAACGCGTTCTGCTATTCCGCGGCCGAGGAGGGCGCGTCGTATGCCATCGGCTTCGAGCTTGAGAATGCGCTGCCGCAGGTTGGCCTGGTCGCGGGCGCGAACTGCGCGGTCCCGGAAGGGATGAAGGCGGGGAGCTGCGAATAGTATGCTCGTCCCGGCGCTCGTGTTTCTCGCGGGGTTGTGCGTCGGGAGCTTCCTGAACGTGGTGATTTTGCGGACGCGCGAGGGAACGTCGTTCGTCGGCGGGCGCTCGCGCTGCATGTCGTGCGAGGTTGAGCTCGGGCCGGCCGAGCTCGTTCCCGTGCTGAGCTACGTCGCGCTGCGCGGCCGCTGCCGGAGCTGCGCGGCACCGATTTCGATGCAATACCCGCTGGTGGAATTTTTCACCGGCGTTTTGTTTCTCGCGTTCTTCTTCCATGACGCCAGCTGGGCGCTGTTCGCCCGCGACGTCGTGTTCGTGGCATTCCTCGTGATCGTCTTCGTTTACGACCTGCGGTACATGGAAATCCTCGACCGGTTCACGGTCCCGGCCATGGGCGTGGCGCTGCTCGCGAACATTTACCTCGGCATGGACCCGCGCTCGCTCGTGGTCGGCGCCGCGGTGATCGGCGGATTCTTCCTGGTGCAGTACGCGATCTCGAAGGGCCGCTGGATCGGCGCGGGCGACATCCGCATGGGATTCCTCATGGGCTTCATGCTCGGCCTCCCGAACGGCCTCGCCGCGCTGTTCCTCGCCTATCTCGTCGGCGCCATGTTCGGCATCTTCCTGATCGCGACCAAGCGTGCCGACGGCAAGACCCCGCTCCCGTTCGGCACGTTCCTCGCGCTCGCGACCGTGGCCGTGCTGCTTTTCGGCGACCAGATCGTCGGTTGGTATTTGGGGTGGATGATCGCTTGACACGCGGCAGTTCCGAGCGTAGGGTCCTCGTACGAGGAGGTGTCCCTTGCTGATGGCCCTGCGTGCCGTCGCGTACGCGATTGTCGGCGGCCTGATCGGCTATGCCTGGTGGTGGTCGAACATGTGGCAGGCCGAGATGGCCGGCCCCGGGGCCGTGAAGGAGGTCGCGCTGACCATCCTGTTCCTGCCGTTGTTCGTCATCATGGGCGCCGGCTACGTCTTCGTCTCGAAGGAACGTCATGGCCCGTGGGTCCACGTCGAGACCGTGACGATGATCCTCGGCATGTTCCTCGTCGTTCCTGTAGGCATCCCGGCCGCGGTCACGTTGATTTCCTTGTTCCCCAGGGGAATGGAGATCATGGCAATGCCCGTCATCGTGCTCATCGGCGTCCTGATCTGCCACCTCCACCAATGGGTCTTCTTCCGGCTCAACCGCCGCTCCGGCTGGCCGCCTCCCGCTCCGCCTTCCTCCTGATCGGCGGATTTTTTGCGCATAAAAAACCGACGAGCGAGTCGTCGGGAGGTCCGCGCTAGGCGGAGAGGTCGGCGCGGGTGACTTCGCCCGCGAAGATGGGACCGAGCACCGCGAGCGCCATCTGGAAGTTCTTCCAGGCCACGGACCGCGTGAGGGACAGGCTCCGGGCGGACCCGAGCATGGCGTTGGCGCAGCGGCGCAGGCGGAGCGCGACGTCGGCGGTCGCGTCCCCGTCCAGGGCGCCGCACGCCACCCGCAGGTCGTTCATCGAGTTCGCCCACGTGAGGTACATGGTCTCGCGCGCGAACTCGTCGCCGAGCACGCGGGTGAGGTACGCGGCCACCTTCTCGATGTCCAGCCCCCAGATCTTGGAGGGCGGGTACCGATCGATGATGACGCGATCGCCCTTGACGGACGCGGCGACGCGGAACAGGCGGAACACGTCGTGGCCGAGGCGGATCGCCTCGACCGGGACGCGGACCTCGCCGGCCAGGATGCGCCGCTCGAAGGGGGAGGTGGGCTCGATGCCTTCGAAGTTCTCCGGCGGAACGTCGTCGGCGAGGGTCGGCTGCAGCATGAATTCCTCGGAAACCGCCTGGATTGGCTTGGTTTCCCAGGGAGGATACCGGTTCCGCCCGGGCGCGTCAATGTGGTACAATCTTGGCGTTATGACCAAGGCCGAGGCCGAAAAACGGATCGAAAAACTGCGCGAATCCATCGACCGGTACCGCTACGAGTACCATGTTTTGGATACGCAGACGATTTCGGACTCGGCGCTCGACTCGCTCAAGCACGAGCTGTACACGCTCGAGCAGGAATACCCGGACCTCATCACTCCCGACTCGCCCACCCAGCGCGTAGGCGGCAAGGCGCTCGCGAAGTTCAAGAAGGTGACGCACGCGCGCCCGATGCTCTCGATGGAGGACGTCTTCACGCCCGAGGAGTTCGGAGAGTGGTTCACGCGCGTCAAGAAGCTGTCGGAGCACGACCATGTTGCGCTTTGGTGCATGCCGAAGATCGATGGCCTCGCCGTCTCGTTGGTTTATGAGGACGGAATGCTCGTCTCCGCCGCGACGCGCGGCGATGGAAAAGTCGGCGAAGACGTGACGCAGAACATGCGGACGATCGAGAGCGTGCCGCTTCGAATTCAAAGCCACTTTAGTGGCGTGAGACAAGACGGGGCTAAAGCCCCTGGGAAAATCGAAGTTCGTGGCGAGATCTACATCCCCACAAAGGACTTCGAGAAACTCAACAAGGAACAAGAGAAGAAAGGCGAGGCGAAGTTTGCGAATCCGCGCAACGCGGCGGCGGGGTCGGTGCGGCAGCTGGACCCGACGATTACGGCGGCGCGGCGTTTGTCGTTCGTCGCGTGGGATTTGGTGACGGACTTGGGCCAGGCGAACCAGTCGGAGGAGTGGGAGATTTTGAGGAAGCTCGGATTTCGGCCGACGCCGGAGTCTGTTTCCGTTGATTCGCTCGCGGAGGTGGAAAGGCATTGGCATGCGTTGCAGAAAAAGCGCGACAGGCTCGGGTTTTGGGTGGATGGGATGGTGGTCCGCGTGGACGAGAACGACCTGTTTGAGCGCCTTGGCGTGATTGGGAAGACCCCGCGCGGGCTCGTAGCGTGGAAGTTTCCGGCCGAGGAGGTCACGACCGTCGTGAGGGACATCCAGTGGTTCGTCGGGCGCACGGGGGCGTTGACGCCGGTGGCGGTGGTGGAACCGACGTTCGTGGGAGGGACCACGGTCCAGCACGCCTCGCTACACAACCTCGACGAGATCCGCAGGCTGGACGTTCGCGTCGGGGACACGGTGGTGTTGTACAAGGCGGGGGATATTATTCCGAAGGTGAAAGAGGTGGTCGCGGGGTTGAGGGCGAAAGGGGCGAAAGGGGTGAACGCGCCGAGCGAGTGCCCGGTGTGCGGGTCGGCGGTGGAGAAGCGGGAAGGGGAGGTGGCGATCTACTGCACGAACCGGCGGTGCGCGGCGCAGAATCAGGAGGCGGTGTTGCATGCGGCGCGCGCGTTCGAGATCGATGGCATCGGGCCGTCCACCATCGCCGCGCTCATGGACGCGGGCATCATCCAGCTCCCGCCGGACCTGTTCATGCTCACCGCGGACGACCTGAAGACGCTCGAGGGGTTCGCGGACGTGTCGGCCAACAAGCTGGTCGCGGAGATCCAGTCGAAGAAGCACATCCCGCTCGCGCGGTTTCTCACCGGCCTCGGGATCCGCAACGTCGGCGAGGAGACGGCGCGCGACCTCGCGGAGACGTTCGGGTCCATCGACCGCATCATGGACGCGACGCTCGAGGACCTCGTCGCGGTCGAGAACGTCGGCGAGGTCGTGGCGCAAAGCATCGTGGATTTCTTCCGGGAGACGCACAACCGCGAGATCGTCGCGTCGTACCGCGAGAACGGCGTCGTCATCGATCCTCCACGACTCCACGACTCCACGACTTTACCACTTTACGGCAAGTCCTTCGTGCTCACCGGAACGCTCGCGTCCATGTCGCGCGACGAGGCCAAGGAGGCGATTCGCGCGCACGGAGGCGACCCGTCGGAGTCGGTGAGCAAAAAGACGAGCTACGTGATCGTCGGAAGCGAGCCGGGATCCAAGGCCGACAAGGCGAAAACGCTTGGCGTTCCGATCTTGTCCGAAAACGAATTTATCGCTATGCTTGGCGGGGTGCGGGGACCCCGCCTATGACACATATGGGACTGAACAACGAGGAAATCCTGCATATCGCGAAGCTCGCCCGGCTGCGGGTCGAGCCGGAGGAACTGCCCAGGTACTCGGAACAACTGAGCTCGATCTTGGAGTACGTGGCGAAGCTCGACGAGCTCGATACCGAGGGCGTCGCGGAGCTCGCGCACGGCGCTGGGCTGTCGAACGTGTTCCGGTCGGACACGGTCGAGCCGTGCGAGGCCGACGTGCGCCGCCGCATCATCGCCGCGTTCCCGCACCGCGAGGGAGACCTGCTGGAAGTTCCGGCCGTGTTTGTCGATCGAACCGAATAACTATGGACACGGCCATTGAGATCTCGCGGGATATCCGCGAAGGGAAACGTTCCAGCGAGGAGGTGGTGAAGGAATGCCTCTCCCGCATCGAGTCCGGGAACGAGAAGCTCAACGCGCTGCTCGGCACGTTTGACGACGCGATCGACCGCGCGCGCGGCATCGACGAGCGCCGCGCCGCGGGCGAGGACATCGGCCCGCTCGGCGGCGTCCCGGTCATCCTGAAAGATAACATCCTGGTGAAGGGGGAGCGGTGCACCGCCGGTTCCCGCATTTTGGAAAACTACGACGCGGCGTACGACTCCACGGTGACCAAGCGCCTGCGCGCGGCCGGCGCCGTGCTCATCGGACGCGCCAATTGCGACGAGTTCGCGATGGGATCCTCCACGGAGAACTCGCACTACGGCCCGACCCGCAACCCGTGGGACACCTCCCGCGTGCCGGGCGGGTCCTCGGGCGGTTCCGCGGCCGCGGTGGCCGCCGGGTTCGCGCCCCTCGCGTTCGGGTCGGACACAGGCGGGTCCATCCGCCA
>CAYRYG010000069.1:5490-6730 GCA_964428465.1 uncultured Gammaproteobacteria bacterium | reverse complement strand
CGGGACCCTCGGATTCATCATCCTGATGTACGTCGTCCTGAATGCGTGACGGCCGCAAACGAAAACAGGGCATCGCGCCCTGTTTTCGCTTTGGCGGCGGTTACATCTTCTTGCACGGACAATTCCGGTGCAGCGAGTGGAAAATGACCGACCCGAGGAAAAAATATACGAAGCTCCAGACGCCGCCGATGAGGATGCTTGACGTATCAAGCCCCTGGAATCCCGGGAAGGCGGACTTGAGCGCCGTCAGGTGGAAGGCGATGACCGCGGGATCGGTCATCGTGTAGCGCCACAGCAGGCAGGCGGCGTACAGGACGATGCCAAAAAGGCCGACCATCGCGGCGTGTCTTAAGAGGCTTTGGTTCTGCATATGGCGGTTCGTTAGGGCCGGAAACCCGGCAGATGGCTCCATGATACACCCGTTTGCGCCATTCCCTTTACATGTTCTCCGGATTCCGCTACCATAACGGGCGCTCGGACAAGACGGGCAGGTACCCAAGCGGTCAACGGGGACAGACTGTAAATCTGTTGGCTCACGCCTTCGAAGGTTCGAATCCTTCCCTGCCCACCATTCGACCTCGTTCGTCCTTTCGGACTCACTTCGCTCATGGTCTTCGACCACACATTGGAAACGGACAAGACTTCTGGCAAATGGCTTCGCGAAGTCGAATGCCCTGAGCTTGTCGAAGGGCAGTGCGTCGTTTATCTCCTGTGCTGTCGCGATGGGTCTTATTACGTTGGATCCACTCACGATCTCGTAGACCGTCTGCGACGGCATCGTCGCGGTGAGGCCGCCGCATGGACGGCAGAACGCCTGCCAGTCAGGTTGGTCTATGTGGAGTTACAACCATCGGAATTGGACGCAAGGCGAAGGGAACTTCAGATAAAGCGATGGACGAGGACGAAGAAAGAAAAGCTGATTCATGGAATTTGGAAGGCCACCGTGCCGGCGTAGCTCAGCGGCAGAGCAACTGTTTTGTAAACAGTAGGTCGCCGGTTCGATCCCGGCCGCCGGCTCCACCAGGCCTCCTCTTGACCGCGTCCGGCCGATTTGGTAGAGTCATGGCGTTGAAATAACCCCATATGTCGCAGGATAACATCATCAAACTCGAGTGCTCCCAGTGCAGCAACGTGGGGTACATGAGCCATAAGAACAAGAAGACGCTCAAGGAGCGCCTCGAGCTCAAGAAGTTCTGCAAGTGGTGCCGCACGCACGTGGCCCACAAGGAGACCAAGTAGG
>CAYRYG010000069.1:0-5480 GCA_964428465.1 uncultured Gammaproteobacteria bacterium | reverse complement strand
CGTATAGAAAAAGCGAGCCGGTGGGCTCGCGAGAAGAGGGGCCGACTAGGCGGCGGCGGCCTGGCGGCGGGCGATCTCCGCGCGCAGGCCGTCGAGGTCGAACGGCTTGGGCGCGCGCGGGTCGTAGCCCGGCATGGCGTCGGGACGCCTCAGGTCCGAGACGGACTTCCAGACGATCGCGCCGTTCGCGACGAGCAGGAGCCCGTTCCGCAGGCGGTTGCGCGCGTCGCGGGGGATGTCCAGGCCGAGGAGGATGGCCAGCTCGCGGCTGGGCGAGAACACCTCGGACGCACCGCCGATCTGGCGGGCGTAGAGGACGTACTGCCGGAAATCGTCGCCGGCGGTGCCGGGACGGCCGGCGAGCACGCGCACGGCCACATTCGGGCCGGCGATCTCGCGGGTCAGCTCGCGCATGGCCGCGCGGTCGTCGACGAGGCAGTGGAACGACGCGAGGACCGCGATCCCGTCGGAGGGGACGCGCTCGCTGACGTGGCAGGGGTCTCCGCCGTCGAAGGCGAACGCGAGCGTCGCCTCGGGCGGGAAGACGGTGAGCCGGTTGGACGGCCCGGGGATGTCGAGGGGGGAGTCCTGCGCTTCGGCGGGACCGGACTGGAGGGGAGGAACGAACGACACGATGGGTGAACCTCGTACGGCTTCGGTTGGAACGTGCGACGGGCGGATCCCGGAACACGCGGCGGAGCATATCGTGATTGACGGATATCGTCAAGCGATCTATCCGCTGCGTCTCTGCGTAGAAGATACATCAATGGTTATGTTAAAATATTCTCGCATGGCATACCTTCCCAGTATAAAGCGACAGGCGAGAGAACGACGGGCCAAGGGCGAATCGTTGCAATCAATCGCGGGTTCCCTTGGAATTTCGCAGAGTACCGTTTCCGTGTGGGTTCGGGATGTCCGTATACCGAAGTCGTTGCACCGCGTGCTGTTGGAAAACAGCGAAGCGGGCAGGCGGAAGGGTAGGGCTGTCATCGCCGCGACGCGCGACCAATTGAAGCTCCAGAGGGAACAGAAAGCCGCCCTGGCCGCGCGCGCGTTCGTCCAGCAACCCAGTCCAGAATTTTGGCAGTTAGTCGCCGCACTCTTATTCTGGTGCGAGGGCGGCAAGCGGGAACTCAGCACGCTTCATTTCGCGAATTCAGACCCGCAGCTCGTTCGCACATTTTTACGCGCTCTTCGCATCGGTTTTTCCATCGACGAGTCGAAATTCCGCGTCGTCCTTCATTTGCACGGGTATCACGACGAAATCGTTCAGAGGAAATTTTGGTCCAAGGTTACGCGGATTCCAGATCGATTATTTCAAAAATCTTATAAAAAACCGAATTCAGGCACGCGAAAACGGGATGGATATCAGGGCTGCGTCTCTGTTCGTTATAACGATGCCGGCCTTGCTCGTTTTCTGGATGCCCTGTATCATGCCGTCGGAAACGAAATCGTAGGGGCTTAGTGAAGTGGTATCACGGCAGTCTCCAAAACTGCAATTGCAGGTTCGATCCCTGCAGCCCCTGCCATGAAAAATCTAGCGAACATTCGCTAGATTTTTCATGCGTTCAATCGTGCGTTTCAAGGTGGTCGGATATACTGAGAACGCTATTCACTAATACCTTTTGCGTATGAAGGTGCTCGCGTGTCGGGACTTTGGCGTGGACTGTCCCGTGGAGTTCCGCGGGGAGACGGTGGAGGACGTGCTGGGGCAGGCGAAGGAGCACGGGATGGCGGCGCATGGGCAGACGCGGGAGCAGGCGGACGCGCCGGAGACGCGGCGGATTGCCGAGGAGAAGACGCGCGACGCGTAGGCGGAGATCGAAAAACCGACCGGACGGTCGGTTTTTCGTATCGGGTCGCGTTGGAAGGCGCTAGCGCGTCGCCCCCGAGTAGGCCGTCGCGCGCACCGCGTCCCAGTCGGTCGCGGAGGACGGGTTGTAGCCGTAGACCGCGCGGAACGTGACGATGGCGGCCGCCTCGGAGTTCAGGTTGCGGGGAAGGGGCCGCAGGCCGTACGCCATGACGTACACCGCGTTGCGATCGGATTCCACGCTCATGTTGGCGTCGCGCAGGTAGATCTTCCTGAAGGTCACCTTGGCGTTCGCCTCCGCCGACGCGGACACCTCCGCGGTGAAGCGCCCGTTGCCGACCTTGATCACGTCCTCCCAGTGGGCCTCGGTGGACGGCGTCCGGCCGAATGCCGCCCGGTAGCTGTTCACGATGCCGAGGCGCTCGCCCGCGCCGAGATGGTGCGTGCTCACGGTCCCGCAGGCGACGAAGTTCTCGATGGCCGTGCGCGCCGTGGTGTTCGTGATCGTGCCCAGCACGAGCGTCAGCTGCGCCGACGCGGTCGCGGAGGCCCACTCGCATCCGCGGCCGGTCTGTCCCTCCAGGTCGGCGCGCGTCGCCGCGTCCGCGATCAGCTGGGCGTCGGTCCCGATCCGATCAAGGCCGAACGGGGGGATCAGGTCCCCCGACCCGCCCCCGCCATCCTCCCCCCCGGAAGACGCCTCCGCGTCGATGGTGAAGGTGACCGACGCGGTGCTCGACACGTTCCCGGACCCGTCCGCCGCGCGCACGCCGAACGTGTACGTTCCGTCGGCCATGGCGCTGGCCGTATAGCTGGTCGTGTCGCCGATCGGGGCGAACGCGCCGCCGTCGATCTGGATCTCATAGCGCGCCACGGCCGTGTCGTCCGTCGACGCGCTCCAGCCGAAGCTCGGCGTGGAGTCGCTCTCGGAGGTGGTGACGCTCAGGTTGCCCGGCCGCGAGGGGGAATCGGTATCCTCCGCCGACACGGCGACCGTCACCGAGGATCCGGTCGCGACGTTCCCGTAGATGGTCTCGCACCGCGCGTAGAGCGAGTGGTCCCCGCTCTCGGCAAACGCGAACGACATGCTCGCCGTGCCGGAGAGCGAGCCCGACAGGCTCATGGACCCCTCGCTCTGCCCGTCGACGTAGAGCGTACAGGACTCGAGCGCATAGACGGCCGAGTAGTCCGCGCTGAACGCCTGTGCCACGTCCACCGTGGCGACGGTCGGGGAGATCTCACCGACCGTGATCGTGGCGCCGGCCATCGCGGACCGCGCGCCGAGGAGGAACGCCATGGCGAGCATGACGAAAAGGCGTATTTTCATACGGATGTGTGATGAATAATCAATACGCTCACGCTAACATGGAACCGCGTCCGCGAATAATGAAATCCGTCAAATATGAAGCTTATTTCATGGGATTTTCTCATCAATCACGGACGGGTGTATCATTAACCTATATGGTCACTAACTGCCTGTATGTCGCCATGCGAGGTGTTTAGCAGCCTTTCCAACCGGGTACGGGTCGACATTCTCGGCATTCTGAAGCACGGGGAAAAGAATGTCACTGAAATCGCCCAGGGGCTGAACCTGGGCCAGACCCACGTCTCCCACAATCTCCGGAAGCTCATCTCGGCAAAGCTCATCCGCGTGCGGCGCGAGGGGCAGTTTCGGTATTATTCTTTGAATGTCAGCGCGGAGAAGCTCCTTGATCTCGCTTCCGTGATGATTCCAGGCGCCGCGGCGGGCGTTTTCCGACAGGAAGCGCTCCCGTTCGCGTTCATCGTTACTGACGCGGACGGGGTGTCCCAGCTGGCCGGCGGGGACGTGATGCGCCGGTTCAAGGTCGCGGAAAGCGACATCGTCGGAAAGTCCCTGTTTGACGTCTACCGCGACGATCCCAATGTCTGCGCGCATATGCGCCGGGCGCTCGGCGGGGAGGAGCTTTCCTGGAAGGCGTGGGCGCACGGGCGCGTCTTTGACGTGCGGTCGGCCCCGCTGCGTGACGGGCACGGGGAGGTGACCGGATCCATCAGCTTCATCTTCGACGTGACGCCACGCGACCTGACCGCGAAAATTTTTACTTACATGCAGCGCTGCCCGTGCGGATCGGGCAAGGAGTCCTGGCAATGCTGCCATGAGGCGCAAGCCAGGGAAATTTGGGGAGAGTATTGCCCGTGCGGCTCGTCGAGGGTCGTTCGGGAATGCTGCATGCGCGCCACGGGCTGACGCCCGTTTTTCGTTTTGGGCGGATACATGAAGAAAGATTCATTCGACCGCCGGTGGGTTTTGTATCATTAATGGAGAGACGATTTATCCACCAAACATACTTCCCATGGAGGGGGGGAGAAAATGTCTAGCGTATGGCAAAGCACATTGACCCGACCATTAAGCAAGCTGCTCTGCAGGACGTGAAGAACGGCGTGAAGGTCTCGGAGGCGGCGGCGAAATACGGCATGACGAGCAATGCCATCTACCTGTGGCTCAAGGCCCAGTCGGACAATACCGGCATCAACAGCCTGGAGATGGCCAAGCTTCGACGCGAGAACATGGAGCTCAGGGAACTGGTCGGCCTGTTCGCGCTCGAAAAGAGGCGCGCGGAAAAAAATATGGGGCATCCGTGAGGTAGCGGTCAGGAACGCTGCCGCCAAGGGCATCGGCGCGTACGGTCCGGCGAATCCATTCGGACATAGTCGGTCGGTTAGGAATTGCTTCCACGATACCACGGTCGACATAATTTTTTCATGAAAACATATGCAGATAATCGTCGCACTCCTCATTGCCCTCGCGCTCGGGGCCGGGGTCTCGTTCTCCGCCAACGACGCGTTGCCCGGCGACGGGCTGTACGCGGTGAAGGTCGGGGTAAACGAGCGGCTGCGCGAGGCATTCGCCGCGGACGATGCCGCGCGCGCCCGGGTCCATGCCGAGCTCGCGGGGCGTCGGCTGGACGAGTCGGAGACGGTGGCGGCGGGAGCAACGCTCCGGGCCGAGATCGCGGCACGGCTGAAGGAAAATTTCGAGATGCACGCGAGTCGGTTGGAAGACCGCGTCGAGGCGCTTGACGAGTCGGGCCGCGCGGAGGCCGCGCTTGAGGCCAGCTCGGACTTCGAGGCTTCGCTCGAGGCACACGCACGCATCCTGGCCGCGCTCGAGGCGGAGGCCGACGACAGCGAGGAACGGGACGGGGTCGAGAGCCTGCGCGAGGCGGCGGAGGAGAAGGAGGACGACATGGAGAACATTCGCGTGCGGTTGGAAACGGACGTGGGCATCGGCCCGGACGTGCAGGCGGCCGCGGAAGGGCGGCTCGGCGCGGCGACGAATAAAATCACGGAGGTACGCGCGTTTATCGACGGCGTCGAGACCGGGTTGGGCGCAACTGCCACGGCGAGCGCCCGCGCGCGGCTCGCGGTGGCCGAGGCGGCGGTCGCGGAGGGCGAGGCCAAGCTTGAGGCCGACGCGTATGCGGACGCCTTCGTCCTCTTCTCCGTCGCGCACCGCATCGCGCAGGAGGCCCAGCTGCTCGCCGCGGCCGGGCTGGATCTCGACGTGGAACTCGATCGGGACGAACAAGAGGCGGAGGACGAGGCGGAGGACGACGTTTCAGAGACGGGCATTGAAATCGAGTTCGAGGCGGAGGACGACGACGAGGACAAGGACGACGAAGGG
>CAYRYG010000068.1:240-6732 GCA_964428465.1 uncultured Gammaproteobacteria bacterium | reverse complement strand
GGGGGGGGGATCGCCGGGACACCCGCGGCGGAGGAGCTGCGCAAGGCGGACGCAACCGCCGAGATTACGCTTGTCAGCGAGGAGCACGAGGCGATTTACTCGCGCGTCCTGCTGCCGAATTACGCGAAGGGAACCGTGCCGCGCGAGAAGATTTTTTTGAAAAAGGAAACGTGGTACGCGGAAAAGAACGTCGAGTGGCTCACCGGGACGCGCTGCGACGCGATCGACGCGGCGAACAGGCACGTCGCGCTCTCGGACGGGCGCGAGCTGCCGTATGACAAGCTCCTGGTCGCGACGGGAGGCGAGGTGCGCACGCTGCCGTACGAGGGCGAGAACGTGTGCTACTTCCACTCGCTCGGCGACACCGAGCACCTGATCGCGCTGATGCGCTCGCACGCGGACGGGCGCGGCGTGGTGTACGGCGGGAGCTTCATCGCGTGCGAGCTGCTCGACGTGTTCCTCCACCACGAGATGCCGACGGTCGCTGCGTTCCGCGGGCCGTGGATGTTCCACCGGATCCTCGACGAGGAAAGCGGGATGCTCATCACCGACCACCTGAGGGCGAGGGGCGTCGACGTGCGGCCGGGGAGCGAGACGCTCGAGTCCGTGGGCGCGACCGAGCGCGACGTGGTGGCGATCGGGGTGGGCGTGGAGCCGGACCTCGGGTGGATCCGCGACGCGGGGATCGCGGTCAACCGTGGCGTGGTGACGAGCGCGCGGCTCGAGACGAACGTGCCGGACGTGTACGCGGCCGGCGACGTGGCCGAGTTCGACGACCTGGTAGCCGGGCGCACGCTTATGGCTGGCAACTGGCCGTCGGCCGTGATGCAGGGACGGGTCGCGGCGCACAACATGGTGGGGAAGTCCGAGGAGTTCCGCAACGTCTCGGCGTACACCACCAACCTCGCGGGACTCGACGTGATCGGGCTGGGCGACACGGACCGCGGGGCCGCGGACGAGGTGCGCGTGGTGGGCAGCCGGGCGGCCGGAGGGGTCACGCAGCTGTTCCTCCGGGGCGGAAAGGTCGTGGGCGCCACGCTCGTCAACCGAAACGTGGACCGTACGACGATCACAAACGCCATCAAGACCGGCCAATACCCGGTATTGGATGGGTTAGCGAAAATTTAGACATTCCAATACCCGGTGTTGGATGGGTTAGCGGAATTTCGAGAGGGCCGATTGACAAATCGGCTTTTTTGTGATAAAAATATGCACTTCCGTGTGCGGCCTTTGGCCTGCGTATGGGAGACATCTTGCTTGCGTTTCTTCGTTTGTTCCGGAATGAGCCGGGACGACGAGGGGACGCGGGCATTCGGTCTTTGCAACCTGCAACGCGGCAGTGCCGCACACAGAGAGGAATCCACATGGCTACGCCTGGAACCGCCGGTCCTGCGGAGAAGGACCTCATCAGCGCACTGGTCCTCGGCGACCAGACCAAGGCGCATTCGCTCGGCATCACCGTCGTCGGCGAGACGCTCGAAGACGTCGTCAAGGAGGTGTCCGCGGAGCACTTCAAGGGGGTCCGGTTCTTCACCGAGCTCCTGAAGCGCCTGGACTCCAAGTGGGGCAAGCACGGGCTGAACGCCCTGTCCCACGGGGCCGCCGCGGCCGTGGCGCGCAAGCTCACCCAGCTCGTGCCCGGGCTCGACCCGAGCACCCGCGCGGTGGCGAACGTGTTCATCGGCGACATGCTCGCCGGCCTCGGCAAGGGCGTCATCGCGGCTTCCGACCCGGACCGTACGAAGAAGATCGACGCGCTCGGCGCGGCGGTCTCGAGGCGGTTCGGCAATGCGTTCCGCGACCACCTCGGCGTCATCCACCTCGCGGCCCTCGCGGCCGACGGAACCCCGGAGCTCGACGACCGCAACCGCCCGGTGGCCTGCGTCCACTGGCAGCAGATGGTGACCGGCTGGGACCTCGCCCACCCGGTGGCGAACCGCCAGCAGGGCGGCCGCCAGAACCAGAACCAGCCCCAGCAGTCGGCCCAGCAGCCGGCGCAGATCTCCTACCGCATGGGAGAGTTCAGCACCCTGACCGCGCCCGGCACCGAGCCGCACGTGTGCCCGGTGTGCATGCAGCTCCAGGGATCGGCGCAGGTGAAGGGCAAGTCCTTCTGGGCGCGCGTCCGCGAGGACGAGAAGATGCACCGCGTGCTCGTCGCCGTCGCCCGCAAGGACGTCGGCCAGGAGCGCGACAAGCGTCTGTTCATCGACCTCAGCGAGGACTTCGCGGCCAACGGGGACCTCGACGCCCTCGCGATCATTTGCCACGACGTCTACCCGCGCCTCAAGAGCGCGCAGCGTGGCGGCAAGCACCAGTACTACGAGATCACGGACGAGGACGCCAAGCTCCTCCGCGCGTGGTTCGACGGCCCGGGCGGCGCGGAACTCGGCATGGCCAACAAGGCCCGCGAGACCGCGCACGGTGCCGTGGAGACCGTGAAGCACGCGCTCGCGCACGGCGGCCCGGCCGCCTGGGGCGCCGCGGCTCTCGCGCTCGGCATCCCGCTCGTGTACTTCGGGATCGCGTTCCCGATCGTCGGCGTCTACGGGGCGGGGGTGTTCGGGTGGTGGCAGAACGCCCACTGGAACATCGGCCTCACGCTCGCCGGGGCCGTCCTGGCGCTGCTGTGGCTCATCCCGTGGTACAGCGTGGCCGGGCTCATGAAGGTCTTCGGCGGGATTTTCCACCCGCACGCGGACGAGCACGGGACCCCGAACCTCGCGAACAGCGCGCGGAACATCACCGCGTTCCTGTTCGGCCTCGGCATCACCTCGATGCTGATCGCGGACACCGGGATCATCTGGGGCTTCAACACCTTCCTGATCCGCCTGGTCGCCATCCCCGTGATCGCGCTCGCGCTCATCGGGTACGACCGGATCGGCGCGCGGTGGGGCCACTCCAGCAAGGAGATCCACCACCTGTTGGAGAAGCTCAGCTTCAACAACATCCGCACCCTCGCGTTCGTCGCCACGGCGCTCGCGCTCATCGGCATCGGCCCGCTCGCGTACGTCGAGTACGTCAGCGCCAACACCGCGTTCGTGGTGGAGGTCGCCGAGAAGGAGATCGTCGTGTCGGTGCCGCAGGGGAACGGCAAGGCGGTGAAGGAGGAGAAGCGGAAGGTGAAGTACATCCCCTCCCCGAAGGGCGGCGCGTTCCGGGTCGAGGACATCCTCGGTCGGGTCGCGGCGGAGTCGGCGCAGGTCGGCAAGGTGTGCGTCTCGAAGGGGACGGACATCGACCTGCCCGGGTACGTCGAGAAGGAGTCGTCGGACGGCTGCGACAAGGGCAAGGTCGGCTACGCGGTGCGCGAGCGCGCCTTCGCCTTCATTCCGGACGACGCGGCCGTGGAGTACGAGTCCCTCGAGGCCCTGTACCTCGCCACGTACCGGGAGGACGCGGAGATCGACCAGGTGATGGAGGCCACGCTGGCCCCGCCCCAGGAGACGCAGGTCTCCCAGCCGCCGAGCCAGCCGAAGGCGACGGTGAGCGTGGTCGCCCCGGCGGCCGCGAGCACCCAGCCGAAGGCGAAGGCCAAGGTGGACTGCTCGCGCCTGTCCCCCCGCGCCCGGAGCAAGCAGCCGGGCTGCTGACGGTTACTGCCGGTTTCCCAATGGAAGCCGGCTTTTTTCATTTCGTGGGAATTCCGCCGATCGGTTGACAAAATCGCGTTTTTGTGCTATAGTATGGGACCAAAGTTGGGAGAATATTTGAGCCAAGATACGGGCAGAAATGTCCGGATATTGGCTGAAAGTTCTCCTTGCTCGTCTTCCTTCCATCCTGGAGTCCGTCATGAGTTTCTGGTGGGTTTTCTGTTTCGGGTTCTTCGGGAGCATCGGCATGCTCTTCGCGACGTACCACTTCGCGCACGTGCTCGGCCACGCCACGCACAGCCCGGTGGTGCAGCTCGGCATCGGTGCGCTCGGCCTGTGGGCCTGCTACGGGCTCATGGTGCCGGTGCTCGAGCAGCGCACGGTGCTCTCGGGCGTCGAGATCTGGTGCTACCTCCTGTTCGGCTCGGCGGGGATCCTGTTCCTGCTGTACGAGGCCGGACACTGGCTGCACCATCACCCGCGTATCGCGTGGGGGGTCTCGATCGCGGGGTTCGTGATGCTGCTGGGGCTGTGGTACGCGCGTCCGCCCGGTGCGACGCTCTCCCTGACCCCGCCAATCGCCCCGCGGGCCATGCCCACGCGCAGCAGCGGGCACCCGGGGTTCGGCGGGGCGTCGTCCGCCCGCGCCCACGGCATCCGCGTCCGCGTCGGGCGCGCTCGACTGCTCCCGGCTCAGCCCGCGCGCCCGTCAGGCCGCCGGCTGCCGGTAGCTCTGCGGTCCCGGGGACGGCTCGCTCCTGCGAGTCGCTCCCCGGGCCGCGCCTCTTTCGAAAATCCGATCGAGTCGTTTCCACGCGAAACGCTTCGATCGGCCTTTCGACAAGTTCGTCCAAACAAGGCCCTCGGCACGGGATGTCCCCGAGCCGAGTCCGTGAATCCATCCACCCAGAAGAAAACAGGAGGGATCCCATGAGGGTTCTCATCATCGCCCTGGTCGCGGGCTGCGCGACCCACCACGCCCACGCCGAGCCCCCGGTGGCTCCCGTCGTCGCGGTGCCGGCCCAGCCGGTGTACGTGCAGGGTCTCGACCCCCAGCTCGCCCAGGACGTCGCCTACAGCGCGGCGTACCGGGCGCAGTGGGCGGTCGACCACGGCGCGGTCCCCGGGGCCAAGTCCCCGGTGATCTACGTCTCGCCCGGCACGGTCGCGACGGCCTCCGGCGGCACGGTGAAGTGCCCGGCCACGCTGGCGGAGATCGACACGCTCGAGGAGCGGGTCGCCTGCCTCGAGGCAGACGTCGACTACCTCGTGTCGACCGTGGGGGTGAAGTAATGCTCGCCCTCATCCTGGTCGCCGCCGCGTTCGCCGCCACCCCGGCCGAGATCTTCGCCGACGCCCGTATCGCCGCGATCGGCGCCGCGGGCACCCCGGACTTCGCGGCCGCGTACCAGCTCGCGGACGAGAAGTGCACCCCGAAGCTCGAGCGCGAGACGGGGTGCGACGTGGAGCTCCTGGAGCTCAAGCGGCTCGACCGTGAGCAGCGGGCGTACGAGGCCGACAAAGCCGAGTCCGTGCGTCCCGCCGCCCGCGTCTCCGCGCCCGTCGCGGAAGCCGAGGTCGACGTGTACGACTTCGAGGACGAGGAGGACGTCCGCGTCGCGCCCACGGCCCGTCCGGTGGTGTACGTGGACCAGCCCACCGGCCTGGACTACGTGGCCTCGATGTCGCCCCCGCCGGCCCCCTGGACCGGCATGCAGGTGACGAACCTGGGCGTCGCGCTCCCCGGGGTCCAGAAGGTGTGCGTGATGCGGGGTGGGGCGCCGCTGCCGATGGGCGGCGAGGTCCCGTTCTCGTTTTCGCACGACCAGGGCTCCGGGATCTTCACCTGCCCGGCAGCGATGGTGATGGGGAACGCCATCTACGCCCCGGCCGGGTCGACCCTCTACCTGGCCAAGATCGACCCGCTCCGGCAGGTGTATGTGGTCGAGAAGGCCTACACCTGCAACCCGCCGAGCAACGCGACCGACCGCGTGGCTCGCAAGACGGTCACCGCGTGCATCCCCCAGCGCGTGCGGTGACCCTGCCCCCGTCCCCTCCGGCCTTCAACGGCCGGTGCGGGACGGGGGCTCTTTCTATTTTGGAAACGAAAACGCCCCGCCGAAGCGAGGCGTCCTGCCTTTCTGACTAGCCCTCGGACACCGTGACGAGTGCATCGATGACGAACGAGGAGATGGCGTAGGCCGCGACGATGATCACGAGGCCGATGACGGACTGCGTGAGGAGCTTCTTGGCCTTGTCCACGTTCTTGGTCTCGCCCTGCGAGGTGAGGTAGAGGAAACCGGCGTAAACCACCAGGATGACGAACACGATGCCGAGCACCGAGAGCAGTACGTTGATGATGGCGCCGACAAGCGTCGGAAGGTCGCTCTGCGTGCCGCCGAGCGCGGTACCGATGTCGGTAAGGTCGCTCTGTGCCTCGGAGAGCTGGGCGCGCGCCGCGAGCGGAAGCGCGAGGGTCGGCAGGACGGAGAGACCGGCGCCGATCTTGTAGTAGAGGTTTTTCATATTTGGGTTAGGGGTTTAGGCGGTTAGGAATATCAGGCAATGATTCCCGTTGTTGCGTCAGAGAGGGCGGCAAAGATGGTGCGGGCGATGGCGTAGGCGGCGATGATGATAATGATACCGAGAATTGAGCTGGAGATCAACTTTTTGGCCTTGATGATATTTTTGTCTTCCCCAGCGGCCGTGAGGTAGAGAATGCCGGCGTAGACCAAGATGATAACGAACGCCATGCCCGTGAGACCGAGGATCACATCGATGATGTTCGCGACGATGGTCGTTAGCTCGAGGTTGGTGGTGTATTCGGCGGCTTCGCCCGCAACGCCGAGACCTTCCTCGACCGCGCTCGACGCCTGTGCAAGAATCATGCGCATAATCC
>CAYRYG010000068.1:0-230 GCA_964428465.1 uncultured Gammaproteobacteria bacterium | reverse complement strand
AAACAACGAGGGTTATTCGTCCGGATCATGGGCGGGGTACAGGAACCCCGCCTATAACTAGGACGTGGCTGTGATGATTGAGGAGATGACGAATTGCGCAATGGCGAACGCCGAGAGGACGATCACCAAGCCGATGATGCCGGAGATCATATACTTACGGGCGATCTTCACCTTGTCGTCGTTGCCTCCCGCGGTCATCCACTTGAAGCCGCCCATCAGAATGATGAGCA
>CAYRYG010000067.1:0-6887 GCA_964428465.1 uncultured Gammaproteobacteria bacterium | reverse complement strand
GAGGCCGCGAGGCCGGAGGCCTTAGGCCGCGAGGCACGCAACTTTTGGATCGCGTTCCCGATTTCCGAGATCGGCTGGATGGTCCCGATCTCGTTGTTCGCGTACATGACGGAAACGAGGATCGTGTCCGGGCGGATGGCCGCCATCACCTGGTCGACCGAGATCATCCCGTCGTGGTCCGGAGCGAGATACGTGACCTCGAACCCCTCCTTCTTCTCAAGATGGATCGCGGCCTCGAGCACGGCATGGTGCTCGAACGCGGTGACGACGAGATGCTTTCCGTCCGCCGCGTTGGCCCGGCAGTATCCGAGCACCGCGAGATTGTCCGACTCCGTGCCGCCGGAGGTAAACAAAATCTCGTCCGCGCGCACATGCATCACCTTCGCCATGCGCTCGCGCGCGTCGTCGAGCGCGTCCTTCGCCTCCTTCCCGACCGAGTGAAAGCTCGACGGGTTCCCGCACGCGTGGCCGAGGTACGGCAACATCGCCTCGAGGACGCGAGGATCGAGCGGCGTGGTGGCGGCATGGTCGAGGTAGACGTGCTTCACAGTGGGGGGAATCTATCAAAAAACGCCCGCGTTGGCAAGGCGTCCGCCGTCCCCGGCGAATCGGCTACTCGGCCTCCTCTTCCTCCGCCCGGAGAAACGCCTCCGGGTTCTTGTAAAACTCCGCGAGACACTCGGGCGAGCAGGTCATGACGTCCTTGCCGAGGTGCTGCACCTTGTTCACGGGCGCGCCGGAAAGCGACATGCCGCACACGAGGCAGACGTCGTCCGCGAGGCCGAGCTCTACCTGCCGTTCGTAGCTCATAGGTTGGTGGTTATGCCGAACGTGCCGACGAGACGGCCGATGCCGAACCCGATCGCCGCCGCGCCGAGCGAGACGAGCACCATCTGCATGCCGCCGCGCCAGGCCGGGCGTTTGGCAAACGACGCGGTCCAGGCGCCGAGGATGAACAGGCAGATGGCGGTCAGGATGATCGACGGGGCGTATGCCTGGTGGATGGGAAGAAAGAAGTACGGGAAGATGGGAACGATGCCGCCGAGCAGGTAGAACACGCCCATGACCGCGCTCGATCGGAACAGGTGCGCGTCCAGGCCGCGGCGCTGTACCTTCTCCTCGGCCAAAACCTCCATCTCCGCCTCCATCGCCGACTTGTTCGACAGGTAGCTGCCGGCCGACATGGACACGGCCTCGACCGCGATGAGCACGAGCCCGGACAACACCACCACGTAGGTGTTCTGCGTCCCGGCCGCGATGCCCGTGATTGTGCCGAGCGTGGACACGAAGCTGTCCTCGAGACCGAAGACGATCTCGCGCATGCTTTCCGCGATCTCGCGCCTCCATTTGTGTCCGTCCATACGTCGATAGTATATACTACGGGGTAGATAATGGATATTAGATATTGGATATTCCTATGCAACTTCCGGAACAGTTTCACGCGTTCAGCCAGCCGACCATCATCGCGGTGACCGACAACGTGCAGGCCAAGCTGTACCGGGCCGAGGGGCGGGAGATCGAACTTGTCCACACGATTTCCACCAAGGCGGACAAGCTCGAGGGCGAACGCGTCGAGATCGACACGGGATCCGGCGACGTCCGTTCCGGCGAGCCCGAGGACGACCGACAGGAATGGTCGCGCGAGAAGCTGTACGACCAGCTGAGCGAGGAGCTCATGCGCCGCCTGCGCGCGGGCGAGTTCGGGGCGCTTGCCGTGTGCGTGCCGCAGGAGAACGTCAACGAGCTCAAGGAGTCGCTGCACGTCGACCTGCTGAAGGTCGCGGACGCCTGGGTAGAAAAGATGCTCACGAACGACGACCCGCTCGACATCGTGATGCACGTGCAGGAGGCGAAATAGTATGGACGAACGCGAGCGGGCCGCGCGGGAGCACGAGCTGCGCAACGAGGACGTGATCCGCGAGATCCTCGTCTCCGGAAGCGACTCGGAGCTGGAGGAAATTCGATCGCTGCATGGGCTGACCGAGGAGCAGATCGACTTCGCCCGTCATTTCGCGCGGATGCGCGCGGAGACGCACGGGAGAATGCGAGACGAAGAGCGGGCCGGTCGGACGGACTGGACGCCGACCGTCGACGAGGAGGAGATCGGATATTTTCTAAGCGAGATCGAGCCGCAGGTCCGTCATGCCGTTCTCATCCTGCGGAAAAAGGGATACAACACGCTTTCTTCCGGCTTCATCGGGGTCGGCACGGAACAGCACATCAAGACGGTGGGCGACGAGGGACTGGACCGCGTCGAGCTGCCTGTGTCGTTGCGCCAGCATGTCCACGACCTCGGATTTCGCCTCGAGGCGTTCCCGGACGAACTTCGGCTCGTCTGCGAGAGGAAGGTCACGCTCGACGACATCCGCGAGGCATGGGACCTCATCGCCGACGCGTTGCCGGACCGGGGCACAAAGGCTCCGTCTGCCGGCGAGCCGACGTACAACGTTCGCATGCACACAAGACCGCGGGGCTAGCCCGCGGTCTTTTCGATCCACTGCGCGAGGAGCTGGCCGAAGTCGCGGCCGCTCGCGGCGACGGCGCGCGGGAACAGGACGGACAGGCCCGGGATGGTGTTAACCTCGAGAAACCAGATCGTCCGGGCGGTATCAACGATGAAATCGGTGCGCGACAAATGTCGTGCGCCGATTGTTTTATGGACGGTGAGCGCGGCGGCTTGGAGGCGCTCGGCGAGCTCGTCGGCGATCGGCGCCGGGCAGAGCTTTTCCGCGGGCTGCGTGCCGTACTTGGCGGCGTAGTCGTAGAACCCGCCGGCCGCCTTGATCTGAATGACCGGAAGCGCGACCGCCGCCGAAGGCCCTGAGCCTGTCGAAGGGTCCTCCGCGACCGCGACCGTGAACTCGTCGCCCGCGACGAAGTCCTCCACGATCACGCGCGTCGCGTAGCGGAACGCCTCGTCGAGCGCGCGATCCAGTTCCTCGCGGCCGCGCACCACCGCGACCCCCTGCGTGCTCCCGCCGTCCACCGGCTTCACCACGCACGGGAACGTCGCGCCCGTCCGGTCGTCCGCCGCCGTCCACACCTTCCACGCGGCCGTGTTCACCCCCGCGGAGGAGACGACGCGCTTGGCCAGGTCCTTGTCCATGGCGACCGCGTGCGCGGCCACTCCGGAAAACAGATACGGCACGCCGAGCGTTTCCAAAAATCCCTGCACGGTCCCATCCTCCCCGCCCTTCCCATGGAACACCGGAACCGCGACGGCGAACTCGCGACGGCGTGACAGGAACGCGTCGAGGTCTTCCGGAAATTGGAACGTAAAAACTGGAAATTTTCCTTCGAGGACCTTCGCGACCGTCTTCGAAGATGCAATCGCAATCCCGCGCTCGGCGCTTGTTCCTCCTGTCAGAATGGCAATGTTGGTCATAGTATGAAAAACACAGACCGCCCCTAACCCCTCCTCACGGAGGAGGGGAAACTCGTTAACTGCGTTTCCTCCCCTCCGTGAGGGGAGGTTAGGAGGGGTCTACGGACGTGAGATGAGAACCGCGCTCCCCGAGAAGCACTCGAGAAACCGCGCCTCGGGAACGCGGACGCCAACCTGCGAGTTCGTCGAGTTGAACCCAGCCGAGTTGTTCAGGACGAACACGCGACCCCGTTCCGTTTCCTCGACGCGGTAGACGAGAACGAGGTGACCACTTTTCGTCACGGGAGAAAGGCCGTCGATTTCGCGAATGTTCGGAGACACGGAGGCGATGACGTAACTGTCCGCGACCGCCGCCGCGACATCATTCGCCGACAACCCGCGCCGCGCTTCGGCCGGAAGGTCGAACTCCGACCGAACGTACTCGGCAAACTCGCGATGGTACGCGCCCACGACGGATCCGTCGACGTTCTTGAATACGCCGTACGCGTCGAACGCGGTCCGGTACATCTCCCCAAGCGGAGGCGGGTCCATGCCGAGACCGAGCAGGACCATGCGGACGCAACAGATGCCGCACCAGTTCCACTCCGGAAGGTTCGCATCCTCGTTCGCCCTGTTCGCGATGCGCCGTTCGACGTCCTCCGCGGACCCGAACTGCGCGACGAATGCCGGTTCAGGCAACTTCCCCATGGTTCCTCCAAATTTGTTCGAACGTCCACCGTTGTGCCGCGGCAAATTCCCTCGACCGAACCACGAACCCAACCACGTCCTTATCGAAGCTAAGCATCGCGACGGTGTCCCCATAGATGTACGTTTCGCTCGTGAACGGTTCTCCCTCGACGATCCGCGTCTCACGGCGGACCGTCCGATCCGACACCGCCATCGCGTGTGCCTCGGGCGTATCGGCGGCGAGGACGCGGATCTGGATTCCATGACGCAGCCGTTCGCGGATAAATTCCTGGTGGTCGGCGGATGAGAACACGTTTTTCTCCGTGCGTTGGTTCGTGAACAGAAGAATCTCGCCGGCCGCGTGCTCGAGCACGTCGTCCGTGATCTGCTTGAGCCCGTCGTGTCCCGCGTAAAAGCGAAGCACCGGCTTGTGTTCTTGTTCTCGGTACGACGCAAGCAGCTCCTGCATCGACTCCTCCACCTCGTCATGGTGCCGTCGCAACCGGCGCATGTCGGTGCGCAGCCGCGCGAGCACGGCGCTCGGCGGCTTGGCGGTCACGGCCTTGCGCGGCCCGGTCGCGTCCGCGTCGACGAGCCCGAGCTCCTCGAGCTGGCCGCACGCGAGATACGCGCTCGATCGGTCCATCTTGCACGCCCTCGCCACGTCGCCGACGGCCGACGTTCCCGCGCGATAGCAAGCCAGGTAAAACGCGGCCGCGTTCTCTGTCGCCCCAAGCGCCCCAAGCGCCTCCTTGAGCTTCTTGAGCTCATCATCATGATACAAACGGCGTTTCATACTGTCGAAATAAAGTAAACAATATTGGAATCATGATAAAAAATTGACTAGGATTAGTCAATTTTTTTATCTTAATCTGTCGAAGACTCCTCTACACTTCCAATACCCGGTATTGGACACTGGACGCCATGATTACACGTACCCGCCCGCCTGGATTTCCCAGAACTTCTTGTACAGGTTCTCGCGCGTGATGAGCTCGTCGTGCCGGCCCTGGTCGACCACGCGGCCCCTGTCCATCACCAGGATATTGTCCGCGTCCATCACCGTGGACAGGCGATGGGCGATCACGATGGTGGTGCGGTCCTTCATGACCTCGCGCAGCGCCGCCTGCAGGTCGTGCTCGGTCTTCGAGTCGAGCGCGCTGGTCGCCTCGTCGAGCACCAGGATCGGCGGGTCCGCGAGCAGCACCCGCGCGAGCGCGATGCGCTGCTTCTGCCCGCCGGAGAGCTTCACCCCGCGCTCGCCGACCACCGTGTCGTAGCCGTTCTTCAGCTTGGAGATGAACTCGTGCGCCTGCGCGCGCCTCGCGGCCTCCACCACCTCGTCGCGCGTGGCGTTCGGCTTCGCGAACCGGAGGTTGTAGAGGATGGTGTCGTGGAACAGCATGTTCTCCTGCATCACGAACCCGACCTGCGGGCGCACCGTGGCGAGCGTCATGTCGCGCAGGTCGATGCCGTCGAAGCGAATCGCGCCCTTGGTCGGGTCCGCGAACCGCACCATGAGCTTGGCGAGCGTCGACTTCCCGGCCCCGGACTCGCCGACGACCGCGAACGTCTTCCCCGCCGGGATCCTCACGTTTAGCCCGCGCAGCACCGGCTTGTCCGCGTCCGAGTACGCGAACCACAGGTCGTCGAACTCCACGTCGCCCTTGAGCGCCGGCGCGGGCCGCGCGTCCGCCGCGTCGCGCACCTCCGGGACCTCCTCCCAGATACGCGCCGCGCGGCTCAGCCGGTTGAGCGACTTGGTCGCCATCGGGAGCTCGTTCATGATGAGCTGGACCGTCCCGTACATGGACCCCGCGAACCCGAGGAACATCACGAGCGTGCCGAGCGAGGTGGTGCCGTCGAGCACGAAGCGGATGCCGACGAAGAACAGCAGGAGGCGCCCGACGATGAACGTCCCGCCGCCGCCCGCCTCGAGCACGGCCCACTGCACGTTCAGCTTCAGCTGCTTCTTGAGCACGTGCAGGTACGTCCTTAGGAAGCCCTGCGACACGCGCCCCTCCCCGGCCTCGCTCTGCACCGTGGTGATGTTCGAGAACGCGTCGCCTACCAGCCCGTTGGTCTCCTCCCACTTGGCGCCCAGCTCCTCCTGCCACACCGACGCGGTCTTCAGGTTCCAAAATCCCATCGCGACGATGACGGGGATGACCGAGAGCGCGGTGGCGGTGAGCCGCCAGTCGAGCCACGCGCCGACCGCGACGATGACGACGAAGGTGAGCCCGGACTGCAGGAATGACCGGAATGCCTGGTTGTTGACCCCCCAGATCGCCTCGTCGGTGGAGATGAACCGGTTGAGCATCGCGCCCGCGCGCTCGTCCTGGAACCGCTGCACGGTAAGGGTGAGCATCTTGCGGAACATGGAGCTGTTCGCGGCGAGGTTCAGCTTGTTGCCCATGTACCACGCGAGCCACGCGTGCGTGGCCGAGAGGAGCGTGACGCCGAACACCACCGCGACCCAGGACCCGAGGTACGGGAGGATGGCGGCAAATCCCGCGGCCGGGTCGACGCGGCGCGCGACCGAGTCGGTCACCGAGTCGATGATGGACCCGTAGATGTACGGCTCCGCGACGCTCAAAAGCGCGATGAGCGCGGAAAGCAAGACGAGCCCGAGCATCATGCGCCGGAACGGGCGGTACATCGGCGCGACCATGCGCCAGATGGAACGCCACGCGATCGGTTGCGGCTTTTCGTCGGTCATGTGCGGGTAGTATAGCAAAAAGACACCCCATTGGGATGTCTTCTTGGAGGCCACGGCCGGGATCGAACCGGCTCATCGAGGTTTTGCAGACCCCTGTGTTCCCACTTCACCACGTGGCCG
>CAYRYG010000066.1:0-6915 GCA_964428465.1 uncultured Gammaproteobacteria bacterium | reverse complement strand
CGTGATCTTCCGCGTCCTCGCGCAGGCGAGCCGCGACGTGCTCGTCCGCGCGCTCGACGGCATGGAGCCGGCGACGCTCCGGGCGATCGCCGACGCGGCCGTCTCCGTCCCGGGCGTCGCGCGCTGCGAGCGCGTCCGCGCGCGCTGGTCGGGACACCGGATCTACGGGGACCTGGTACTGGCCGTCGCGGGAGGCGCCACGGTCGCGGAAACGAACCGGATCCGGGGTGACGTCGAGGCGGCCGTCCGGGCGGCCGTCCCGGAACTCGCGGACGTCGTCATCCAGTGGCAAGCGGCCCGCTGACTCGTCGGTGGGTTTTTTCTTGACAAAACCGTTCCGGGAAGCAATGATGCACTCGGCTCCTTTCACAGAGGACCAGGAGAAACGTATGAGTGACGATCTCGTCAAGCCGGAGCTTCCCGGCGGATTCAAGGACTATTCGCCGCAGCAGGTGCTGGCGAGGCAGAAGATGCTGCGCGCCATCGAGAAGGTGCTGCGCCTGTTCGGGTTCGTGCCGCTGCAGACCTCCGTCGGCCAGCGCCGCAGGGTGCTCACCGGCGGCAAGCCGACCGAGAACCGGCTCTGGGACATGCGCGTCTCCACCGATCGCATCACCTCGGACGAGGACCAGATGGTCACCGCGCGGTTCGACCTCACGGTGCCGCTCGCCCGCTACGTGGCGGAGAACATCGGCACGCTGGTGTTCCCGTTCCGCCGCTACGAGTTCGGCGACGTGTTCCGCGGCGAGTCGCCGCAGGCCGGAAGGTTCTGCGAGTTCATGCAGTACGACGCCGACATCGTCGGGGCCACCACCGGCCCGGCCGACGCCGAGATCGTCCTGTGCATGGCCGCGGTCATGCGCGAGCTGGGCATCGACCGGTTCCTCATCAAGGTGAACGACCGCAAGGTGCTCAACGGGTTCGCCGAGCGCGTCGGGTTCGCCGCCGGCTCCAAGTCCGCCGCCGCGCTCCTGCGCGTCATGGACAAGGCCGACAAGATCGGGATCGACGGGGTGCTCGCGGAGCTCGCCGCCAAGACCGCGCCGGACGGCGAGGAGGAGGCGTTCGACTTCGACAACGCCAAGCTCACGGCGGTGTCCGGGTTCATGACCCTCACCGACGGCCTCGCGACGAACGCCGAACGCCTCGCGGCGCTCGGCGCGTACTTCGGCGGCGAGGGGATCGGCGCCGAGGGCGTGCGCGAGCTGGAGCTCATCGCGTCCCTGCTGGCCGCCGGCGGCATGCCGGAGGACAAGTGGGTCGTCGACGCCTCGGTCGCGCGCGGGCTCGGCTACTACACCGGCCCGGTGTTCGAGACCACCCTCCTCGACCTGCCCAAGTTCGGCAGCGTCTACTCCGGCGGCCGCTTCGACGACCTCGTCGCGCGGTTCACCGGGGAGTCGCTTCCCGCCGTCGGCGCGTCGGTGGGCGTGGACCGCCTGTTCGCCGCGCTCGAGAAGCTCGGCGCCGTCGGCGAGGTGGAGCCGGACGTGGACGCGTTCATCGTCACGATGGACGCCGCGCTCATGCCGGAGTACTTCGCCATGAAGGCCGAGCTGATGGCCGCGGGGATCCGCGTCGAGATCAACATGAACTACCAGGACAACTCGCCGCGCGCGCAGATGGGCTTCGGCCTCTCCCGCCGCGCGCCGGTCCTGCTGTTCTACGGGTCGGACGACGCGGCCAAGGGCGTGGTCGGCGTGAAGAACACGGCGACGCGCAAGCAGTCGCCCGTTCCGCGCGCGGACCTGGCGCGGGAGATCTTGACGATCCTGGGCCGCTCGGCGTAGGATCGTCTGGCAACGATGGTTTGGGCGGGTAGCTCAATTGGCCAGAGCACCGGATTGTGGCCCCGGGGGTTGCGGGTTCGAGCCCCGTCCTGCCCACCATCGTCCCCCATCGCAAAGAGCGCGGAACGCCCGCGCCCGTCACCACCTGGACGACCGTCGCCTACTGACGCTCGCCCCGCCGACCTCCCACAGGGCCGGCTTTTTCTTTTGTCATGATTCCCCGCGGATCCTCGCCGCAACCTCGGCGAGCGCCGCGTGGTCCGGCTCTCCTGTCCGCTGGAAGTCCTCCGGGACGAACCCGTGCGTCATCGGAACCAGATGCACGTGCACGTGGTCGACCTCGAACCCCTCAACGGCCACGCCGACGCGCGGGACCCCGAGGGACGGCTTGAGCTTCTGCGCGACCGTCTTCGAGGCGTTCATGAGCGCGTCGTAGGCCGGCTGGTCCAGATCGAAGAGATAGGACGCGTGCGTCTTCGAGACGACGAGCGCGTGCCCCTCGCGGATCGGACGGATGTCGAGGAACGCGAGGTGCGCGTCGTCCTCCCAGACCTTGTGGCACGGGATTTCGCCCGCGATGATCTTGCAGAAGATGCAGTCCATATCTCACGCCACTAAAGTGGCTTTGAATTCATAGGGACTTTAGTCCCGTGTGACCTTGGCGAAATGGCGCGGGCCCTTTTGGATCATCGCTCCGGCCGCGACCGTGGCGTTCAGGTCGCGGACGACTTCCCCGTCCACCTTCACGCCGCCCTGCTCGATCTGCCGGCGCGCGTCGCCCTTCGACTGCACGAACCCGGCCGCGACCAGCACCTCGAGAAGCCGAGCGGGCGCCGCGTCCACCCTCACCTCCACGACCTGCTCCGCGTCCGGCCCCTTCTTGTCGCGGAACAGCGCGTTGAACCGTTCCTCGGCGGCGTCCGCGTCCGCGTCGCCGTAGAACATGCGCACCCCCTCCTTCGCGAGCCGCGCCTTCAGGTCGCGCGGGTTGGCCTCGTCGCGGATGAGCGACTTCGAGACGCGCGCCACCTCGTCGGACGGCACCTCGGTGCACAGCTCGAACCCGCCGACGATCATCCCGTCGGTCCAGCTCATCACCTTCCCGAACATATCGTCGGGGGAGTCGAGGAACGTGATCATGTTCCCCTCGCTCTTCCCCATCTTCTTCCCGGTTGCGTCCGCGAGCAGCTTCACGGTGAGCACGAACTTTTCCGCGCCCCTCATCTCCTTCATGAGCGTCCGGCCCGCGAGCATGTTGAACGTCTGGTCGTTCCCGCCCATCTCCCCGTCCACGCCCATGGCCACCGAGTCATACCCCTGCATGAGCGGATACATGAACTCATGGATGTAGATCGGCTTCTGCTCCTCCATGCGCTTCTCGAACATGTCGCGCTCGAGCATCTGCTGCACGGTGAAGCGCGAGGCGAGGTCGAGCACGTCGGCGAAGCTCATCTTTCCAAGCCACTCCGAGTTGAACTTCAGCTCCGCGGCGTTTTCGCCGTCGAAGCGGACGAACCGCGACGCCTGCTCCTTGTACTTCGCGCAGTTCGCGAGCACCTCGTCGCGCGTCAGCTGCTTGCGCGCCGCGCCCTTGTCCGTCGGGTCGCCGATCATCGCGGTGAAATCGCCGATGAGCAGGATCACCTTGTGCCCCATGTTCTGCCACTCGCGGAGCTTGCGCAGCCAGATGGCGTGCCCCAAGTGAAGCGTCGGCCCGGTGGGATCGATGCCGACGTACAGGGAGAGCGGCTTCCCCTCCTTCATCCGTGCTTCCACGAACTCACGGTTTGGGTAGGCATTCTCGATGCTGCGCGACAGGAAGGACTCGATTGCGTCCGCGTTCGTGTTTGCCTGCATATGATTCCCTTAAGAAAAGAGGGCGGGAAGGCCGGCGAGGTCGCCGGTCGAAAGATACGTGTCGTCCTCCCGCTTCGTCTCGCCATGTCCGTTGTTAAACCACACGGCCAGGCCGAATCCCATCTGCTCGCGCGGGGTCTTCAGGTCGCCTCCGTAGGAGTCCCCTACCATGATACACGCGGACGGGTCGATTGGCTTCCCGAGAAACGCCTCCGCGGCGGCGATCCCCTTTTGGAAGAACGCCATGCCCGGCTTGTCCTCCGGGTCGCCGATCGAGAGCGCGTCGTACGAGAGGCCCTTCTGTCGCATGTGCTCGACGCGACGGGCCTTGAGCGCGAGCGAGTGCTCGGGGTGGTAGGAGAACGTGCCGTCCGCGTTCATGGTGAGGCGGCCGTCGCTGCTCGTGAGGATGAAGACCGGGCGGCCGTGCGCGCGGATGGCACCGAGGAGCGCACGGGCGCCGTCGACCATGTCGTTGGCGGCCGTGAGCGCGTCCCAGTACGCGTTGGCCGCGGCCCCGACCGTTTCCGGGGTGACGGCGATGCCCAGGTCGTCCGCGACGAGCTTGGCCCAGATCTCCCGGCTCCACTTCTTCGCGTGGCCGTGCGCGCGGATCACCTCCGGCTGCGCGGACTCGATGCGGCCGACGAGCGCGTCGAACGCCTCCTGCCCGCCCGGAACGGCGGCCCAGCCGGACGGCTCGCGCACCTTGTATCCCGCGAATAACAGCCGAAACAGGTCCGCGATCCCACCCGAGAACGCCCGGCCGGCGGCCGCGTCCGTGAGCGACGCGACGTACGCCGCCATCCCCTCCACGCCCGCGCCATGGGCCTCGGCCGTCCGGATCAGCGTGTCGTCCAGGTCAAAAAACCAGACGGAGTTGTCCCAGGAACGTTCCATAGCTACGACGCGAACGGGCGGATCAGCGCCGTGATCTCGTCGCGCCGCGTTTCCATGGTGGCGCGGTCGGCGGCCTCGAGGTTGAGGCGCAGGAGCGGCTCGGTGTTGCTCGCGCGGACGTTGAACCAGAAGTCCGGATAGGCGATGGTGACGCCGTCGAGCTCGGACAGCGCGCCGTCCGCGTAGCGCTCCTTGATGGCACCGATCGCCGCGGCCTTATCGTTCACCGTGAAGTTGATCTCGCCGGAGTGCGCGTAGCGGTTGAGCGGGGCCACGAGCTCGGAGAGCGTGACGCCGCGCGCGGTGAGCTCCTGCAGGAGCTGCGCGGCGACCGCGACCGGGCCCTCGTAGCAGCCGGTCGGGAACGCGTAGAAGAAGTGGCCCGACGACTCGCCCGCGAACACGGCGCCGGTCTCGAGCATCTTTTCCTTGATGAGCGAGTGGCCCACGCGCGTCACGCACGGGACGCCGCCCGCCTCGCGGATCATGTCCTCCGTGATCTTCCCGGGCCGGATGTCATAGCACACGGTCGCGCCCGGGTGGCGGCGCAGCATGATCTGCCCGATGAGCCCGCGTACCACGGCCGGCTCCACCGTCACCCCCTTCTCGTCGACGAAGAAGATGCGGTCGCCGTCGCCGTCGGTCGCGATGCCGAGGTCCGCGCCGGTCTGTACCACCTGCCTCCGGATCACCTCGGTGTTCTCCTCCTTGAACGGGTTGGCCTCGTGGTTCGGGAACGTGCCGTCGAGGTCCCAGTAGAGCCGCGTGACGTCGGAGGGCACGCGCTTGAACAGCTCGTCGAGGTACTGCGCGCCCATCCCGTTGGCGGAATCGGCCACGATCTTGAACTTCTTGATGGGCGCGTCGCCCGCGAACGCGAGCTCCGCCTCGGCGGCAAGCGCGGGGATGTTGGAGACGACCGAGCGCGTCCCGACGCGCGTCGCGACAACGTACGCCTCGCGCTCGATGATGTCCGCGACCTCCTGGATGCCCGAGGAGCCGGACACCGGGACGGCCCGCGCGCGCGTCATCTTGAACCCGTTGAACTCCGCGGGGTTGTGCGAGGCCGTCACCATGATGGCCGCGTCCGCGCCCGTGTGGCCGACGGAAAAATAAAACGCGGGGGTCGACACCAGGCCGACGTCGAGCACGTCCGCGCCCGACTCCGCGAGCGCGGCCATGAGCACCTCCTGGAGCCCGGGGGACGACGCGCGCATGTCGCGGCCGACGGCCACCGTGAGCGGCTTGCCGGGGAGCTCGTTCTGGATGAGCGTGACGAACGCCCGGCCGACCTGCGCGGCGAGCGCGGGGGTCACTTCCTCCCCGACCAGCCCGCGGATGTCGTACGTCTTGAAAATATGCCTTGGAATACCCATAAATTCGTTTGACCTTCGCATCTATTTCGCGTAGGATACATTGTATAAAACTTGAACGTTTCCGTCACGGCGGGGGGCAGGGACCCCCCCCATGGCGCCCCCTCCTATGGACCCGATTCTCCTGATCGTCCTCGCCGTGGTCGTCGTCACCGGCGGCTGGCTCGTTCTCACGTTCAACGCGCTCGTGCATGCGCGCAACCGGGTCGACGAGGCCTGGTCCGACATCGAGGTGCAGATGAAGCGCCGCTACGACCTCATCCCGAACATCGTCGAGACCGTGAAGGCGTACGCCAAGCACGAGTCCGGCGTATTCGAGAAGGTGAGCGAGGCGCGCTCCGCCGCGATGGGCGCGAAGTCCGCCGCAGAGCACGCAGCAGCGGAGAACATGCTTTCGCAGACGCTCAAGTCACTGTTCGCGGTGGCCGAGGCGTATCCAGCGCTGCAGGCGGCCGGCAATTTCATGCACTTGCAGACAGAGCTCTCGGATGCGGAGGACAAAATCCAAGCCGCGCGTCGCTTCTACAACGGCAACGTGCGCGACTTCAACACGAAGGTGCAGACCTTCCCCACCAACCTCATCGCCGGAATGTTCGGATTCATGAAGCGCGAATTTTTCGACGCGCCCGACGTCGCGGCCGAGCCGGTGCAGGTGAAATTCTAACATGTACTCCCAGATCACCTCCAACAAACGTCGGACGGTTCTGCTCGTCGCCGTCTTCACCGTCCTCATCGTCGCGCTCGGCTATGCGTTTGGCATGCAGGCCGGAGATGCCGGCGCAGGGATCGTTCTGGCCGTTCTGCTTGCGACCGTAATGAACTTGATCGGGTACTACAAGGGCGACGCGGTGGCGCTCGCGGCCTCGGGCGCGCGGCGCGTGGAAAAACGCGACGCGCCGGAGCTCTGGAATCTCGTCGAGAACCTCACGATCTCCTCGGGCCTCCCGATGCCGAAGCTGTACGTCATCAACGACCCTGCGCTCAACGCGTTCGCA
>CAYRYG010000065.1:0-7045 GCA_964428465.1 uncultured Gammaproteobacteria bacterium | reverse complement strand
GTGCGTGATGATCACGCCGCGGATGTTCTTCTCCTTGCCCTTCAGGTACGACATGTTCGGGATGATGTAGTCCACCCCCGGCATCTCCTCGTTCGGGAACTCGAGCCCGAGGTCGATGATGATGATGTCGTTCTTGTACTCGAGCAGCGTGCAGTTGCGGCCCACCTCCTCGGCGCCGCCGAGCACGATGACGCGCAGCTTGTCGCCGGAGGGGGCCGGCGGGACCGGCGCGGACTTGGGCGCCGGGGGCGTCGAAGACCCTGGGCCCGACGAGGGACGGCGGAAGACCTTGCCGCGGAACTTGTCGAAGCCGCCTCGCGGCGCTCCGCCGCGTCCGCCCTGCTGCGGGGGACGCTGTCCGGCCGGGCGCGGCGCGCCCGACGGAGTCTGTTTCGTTTGTTCACCCATAAATAATTTCTGTCTGAATAAATGATGAGATCGATTGTGAATGAACGCCCACGCGATATTTATTCAGGACGCGATTGGTCGTGTCCTTGAAAAAATCACCTGGTGCGGATGGAGGGACTTGAACCCTCAAGGTGTTGCCACCACAGGCTTCTGAGACCTGCGCGTATGCCAATTCCGCCACATCCGCGTGACGCGCCGCGACCCGTTATCGTAGCGCCTTCTTTGTTTTGATGTACCACTCGGTTACCTTCGCGAAGCGGTCTGCCGGGGAGACGATGCGGTCGACGGTCGCGTTCTTGATCTTGCCGTTGATCGCGTACGCGTACGTCGACTGGTAGAGGAAGACGGCCGGGACGTCCGCGGCGAGCATGTCCTGGAATTCCCGGTACTTTTGGGCCCGTTCCTCGGAATTCGTGGTGTTTCGGGCCGCCTCGAGCAGGGTGTCCGCGTTGCGGTTCGAGTAGAGAGCCAAGTTTAGCCCACCCGCGCGCGTTTGTGAAGAGTGCCAGAACGGGTACGGGTCCGGGTCGATCCCGAGCAGGGTACCGGTCAGGAGCACCTGGTAGGCCTTCGGCTGGATCACGGCGCCGAAGAATGACGCGCTGTCCACCGGGTTGAGCTCCGCCTTGATGCCCGCCGCGGCGAGGTTCGCCACGAGGATCTCTGCCGCGCGGACGAATTCCGGGCTCTGCACCGTGGTGATGGTGACCGCGAGCTCGTTCGCGCTCCCGTCGGTCGGCGCCTTCTTGAGGGAACGCGTGGTCGAGCCCTCGGCGAGCTTGTAGCCCGCCTCCTCGAGCGTCGCGCCCGCCGCGGCCGCGTCGTAGGCGATCTTCGCCACGTCCGGGTGCTCGCCGAGCATCCCCGGCAGGATCGGCGCGTCGATCACGCGCCCGTTTCCGCCGAGCGCCTCGCTCACGATCGTCTGCTTGTCGACGGCCTGGGCGATCGCGGTGCGTACCGCCTTGTCCTTGAGCGGCTCGTAGGCGGACTGGTTGAAGTAGAGCGCGACCTCGCGCGGGATTTCCGGGTGCTGCAGCGTGACAGAGCGCAGGCGCGCGACCTCATCCTCGAGGTCGGCCGGGACGAAGCTCGCCCCCTCCACGTTCTTGTTCTCGAGCGCGCGCACCGCCTCGGTGGCGCTCGCGTAGAACTTGAAGGTGAGCCGCTCGATCCTCGCCGTGTCCCCGTGGTAGGACGGGTTCCGCTCGAGCGTGTAGGAAAGGATGTTGCCGGACTTGTCCTTCGCGAACTCGGCGAAGCGGTACGGGCCGCTGCCCACCGGCTCGAGGTTGCGCGAGGCGAGCGGCGCGTTGCGCGGCTCGATGTTCCCCCACACGCCCGCCGGCAGGATGCCGACCGTGAGCGTGGAGAGGAACGGCGCGAACGGCTGCTCGAGCGCGAACGCGACCGTCTTCTCGTCCACCTGCGACACCGCGACCCCGTGGAAGCTCACCGCGAGCGGGGAACGGTACTGCGGGTCCTGGATCGCCTCGATGGTGAAGATCACGTCCGCGGCCCGCACGTTCTCCCCGTTGTGGAACCTCGCGTCGTCGCGGATCGCCATGGTGTACGTCTTGCCGTCCTCGGACACCACCACGCTCGACGCCAGGTCGTTCACGAGCCCCTGGTCCGGGTCCCATTTCAGCAGGCCCGAGTACACGAGGCGCGTGAGGTCCGCGTCCACGTCCGACGCCGAGGCGTACAGCGGATTCACGAACTGCGGCTCGCCGATGAGCGCCTCCGTGTACTCGCCGCCGACCGCCGGGATGTCGACCTGGTGCGCGGTCACGTACCAGGCGAGAAGGGAGAAGAGGGCGGCGAGGGCGGCGAGGGCGGCAAGGGAGAGCGTCTTTCGTTCTCCGGTCGTCAAAACGCGCGGCAGTTGTTTCCACTGCTGCCAGGAAGGCATACCGCCTTGCTTTGTCGCGGACAAAACCTGCCGGAGCGTCAGGTCCTTCGGGCCCGTCTTTCCGGCAAATTTTGAAAGCAGCGTTTTGAACGGGTTGGTCACAGTTAGACCAGGGCGTTGGCGAGGGAAACGCCGAAGAAGAGAATGGCGAGAACGATGGTGGCCTGGAACAGGCGCTTCTCAACGCCGCGCTTGGTGCGGTAGACGTTGCCTTCGCCGCCGAAGGACGCGCCGAGGCCCGTGCCGCGTGCCTGGAGCAAAATGGAAGCGACGAGCAAGACGGCGAGGACGACCTGCGCGATGGAAAGGATGTTGTCGAGATTCATATGGGTGCCAAGAAACTAGCAGAATCCGCCTTTTCCGTCAACGTGCCTTCCTATGATATACTTTTTCCGTAACTATGGCTATTCCGATCGAAGACCACGCGATCCATTCGCGCCGCAACGTCGTCGCCGCGGCCGCGACCGTGCTCGCGCTCGCCGTCCTCTCCGTCTTCGCGTGGCGCGTGTATCATTACGCGTCGCTCATCCAGTCCGGCGAGCTCACCGAGGATGACCTCGCGTTCACGCAGAACTATACCGTCAGCGAGGCGGTCGCGGCCGCGCCGATTCCCGAGGGCACGTTCGACGTGGCGACGACCGACGACCCGGCCCTCGGGGCGGCCTCCGCGGACGCCACGCTCACCATCGTCGAGTTCGCGGACTTCGACTGCCCGTTCTCACGCGAGGGGAGCTTCGTCGTGCGCACCGCCACCGCGCTGTTCGGCGACCGCGTGCGGATCGTCTACCGCGACTTCCCGATCGCCGAGCTCCACCCCGAGGCGCTCGCCGCGTCCGAGGCCGCCGAGTGCGCGGCGGAGCAGGGGCGGTTCTGGGAATACCACGACAAGCTGTACGCCAACCAGAGCGACCATTCGGACGACGCGCTCGCGCGCTACGCCTCCGAGCTCAACCTGAACGTGGGCGAGTTCCGCCGCTGCCTGTCGAGCGACCGCAACCTCGATGAGATCGAGGAGGACTACGCCGCGGGCGTGGAGGCGGGCGTGCGCGGGACACCGACATTCTTCTTCAACGGCATCCGGATTCCCGGCGCGATTCCAGAGGACGTGTTCGTGAAGCTGGTCGAGCGGTTTACCGCGCCCTCGAATTCCCTATGAACATCAAACGTCTCGTTATCAGCATCGCCTTTGTCCTGGCTCTCCTCGTTCCGGGGGCGACCGCGTTCGCGGCGACCTGCTTTTGCAACATCGAGGGGACGGGGGCGGAGGCGACCGGCGGCGCTTCCGACGCCGCGGCCTGCCAGACCGTCTGCGCCGGGAAGGCGAAATCCGTCGGGTATCTTTGGGCGACCCAGGTCGACCAGGGTCCCAGCTCCCTGCTGCAGTGCTTCTCCAAGAAGGAGCTGTGCGAGACGGACATGAACGACGACAAGGTCGTGGACGGCACGTTCGACTCCAAGCAGCCCGCGGAATGCCTGCCGGGGTGGCATTACTGCTATCCGAACGACACCATCAAGTACAACCTCCAGATCTCGATTCCCAACGCGAGCGGGGAAACGACGAGCGTCTACAACTACGGCGAGTACGTCGGCGTCATGTACAAGTACCTGCTCGGGATCGCGGTGACGATCGCGATCGTCTTCGTGATGATCGGCGGGATCCGGTACGTCATCGGCGCGTCCACGGGCGAGATCGGCAAGGCGAAGGACATGATCGTGAAGGCGATCTCCGGCCTCGTCCTCCTCCTGTTCGCCTACGTGATCCTGTTCACCGTGAACCCGGAGCTCATCAAGCTGCAGGTCCCCAAGCTGCCGATGATCCGCCAGGTGGTGCTGCTGACGGGCGGGGAGGACTGCACGAGCCTTGATAAGAAGGGGTATGAGATCGACTGGACGCACGCGACCAAGGGGAAGTACAAGGCGAAGTCGTGCGGATCCGTCGCGGCCGTGCTCAAGGACGCGGCCGGCGCGGATGTCGCCGAGGGAACGACCTGCGTGTATACCGAGTGCGACCAGGTCGATGCGAGCTGCGGGACGTACACGGTGGGCGGAGCCAGCGCCGCCGCGACCTGCGTGCCGAGCGGGAACGCGTACTGGTGCGTGCGGTGCGGCCAGGTGAATCCTGACAGCGACTGCGGAATCCCGCCAAGCTCCGCGCTTTGCTCCGCGATGGACCGACCCGACACGTACGTCAACCTCGTCGAGGCGAGTCCCGCGTACGATGAGTACAACGTGTGCGGGTATACGCACGAGCCGTCCATGTTCTCGTCCGGGGGTGGCGCCGCGGCCGCGATGACCGCCACGGTGGCGGCCGGCATCCTCTCCGGCGGCACGGCGGCGGGTGTGATCGGCGCGTGGTACACGGCGGACGTCGCGCTCGATGCCAAGACCGGTTCGTGCGTGGACATGTCGATCGACTGCAAGAAGGTGACTACGTGCGTGGGTTACAACGACCCGTGGCAAGTCGCGAACGGAATCACGGACAACGAGCTGTACGACCTGGACTGGCCGATCCTCGGAAACCCGAATATCGTCAATGTCTGCAACAGCGACCCGTGCGGCGTGCGGACGGCCATCGGGAAGTCGGGCGAGACGTGCGCGTACAACGAGGGGACGGGCAACTGCCAGTCGGCGGACTACGCGCCCCCCGAGGTCGACTACTCGGGGTCGCGGCCGTCGGGGGCCAGGGGGGACGGGCTTTGATCCGTCGGCGTTCCGTCGCCCTTGACCCCCCAAAGATAAGGTGGTAGCATCGCAAGCACTTTGATCACGCTTGCGATGTTTTTCTATGTCACAGGAGTTCATCTCCGTTCGCGGGGCGCGGGTTCACAACCTGAAGAACGTTTCCGTCGACATCCCGAAGAATAAGTTTGTCGTCGTGACGGGTCTTTCCGGCTCCGGAAAATCCTCCCTTGCCTTCGACACCATCTACGCCGAGGGGCAGCGCAGGTACATGGAATCGCTTTCCTCCTACGCCCGCCAGTTCCTCGAGCTCCAGGACAAGCCGGACGTGGACGAGATTCTCGGCCTGTCGCCGACCATTGCCATCGACCAGAAGTCGTCCTCGCACAACCCGCGCTCCACCGTGGGCACCGTGACGGAGATTTATGATTTCCTCCGCGTGCTGTTCGCGCGCGCCGGCGTGCCGCACTGTCCCAAGTGCGGGGACGCGGTGAAGGAGCAGACGCTCGACCAGATCGTGGCGCGCGTCGCGGAATTCACGAAGGGCGCCACCGCGGTGCTTTTGCTCGCGCCGGTGGTGCAGAACCAGAAGGGCGAGCACAAGACCGTGCTGGTCGCCGCTGAGACAGCGGGGTTCGCGCGCGTGCGCTTCGACGGCCTGCTCATGGACGCCGACGAGGCGGTCGCCATGAGGAAGGACAAGAAGAAGGACCACACCATCGAGGTGGTCATCGCGGAGATCGCGGAGGACGTGGTCGCGAACGCGGCCGGCCTCGCGCGGCTCAAGGACCTCGTGAAGAAGGCGCTCGAGTACGGCAACGGGCTCCTCGTGGCGCTCAACGACGACAATGGCGACGAGGCGCTGTTCTCGCAGTCGTTCAGCTGCGCGCGCTGCGGCACCAACCTGCCCAAGCCCGAGCCGCGCCTGTTCTCGTTCAACTCGCCGTTCGGCGCCTGCCCGGAATGCACGGGCCTCGGCGTGAAGCTCGTGCTCGAGCCCGAGCTCGTGATCCCGAACAAGCGCCTGACGTTCGCCGAGGGCGCCGTCCGCCCGTGGACGCGCATCGCCGGCAACCAGACCAGCTACCTGCGCCTGCTCGAGGCCGTCGGCAAGAGGCAGAAATTTTCCATCAGCGTCCCGGTCGAGAAGATCCCGAAGGACAGGCTCGACCTCATCCTGAACGGCACGGGCGACGCGACGTACGCGTTCGACGGCCAGGAAGTGACCTTCCCGGGGATCCTCGCGCAGCTGGAGGCCAAGTACAAGGAGACGGATTCCGAGTACGTGCGCCACGAGCTCGAGGGATACATGCGCACCATGGTGTGCCCGGCGTGCGAGGGAAAGCGCCTGCGTCCGGAGGTGCTCGCCGTGAGGATCGGCGACAAGAACGTCTCGGACGTGGTGAACATGGCCATCGAGGACGTGCTCGCGTTCTTCAGGCCGTACGTGTCGGTGGGAGGTTCGCAGGTTCGCAGGGCCGCAGGGTCGAAGGTGACGAAGAGCGCGGCGACGAAGGGATCGTCGTTTGGCGATCTCCCGCTTGAGGCGAATCTCGTCGTCGAGCGCGTCGCGAAGGAAGTGGTGTCGCGCCTGTCGCACCTCATCGACGTCGGCGTCGGCTACCTCACGCTCGACCGCGCGGCCATGACGCTCTCGGGCGGCGAGGCCCAGCGCGTGCGCCTCGCGACCCAGCTCGGCTCCTCGCTCTCGGGCGTCATCTACATCCTCGACGAGCCGTCCATCGGGCTCCACCCGCGCGACAACGACCGTCTCATCGACACCATGAAGCGCCTGCGCGACGTGGGTAACTCGGTGATCGTCGTCGAGCACGACCAGGCGGTCATCGAGGCCGCGGACTACGTGTTCGACGTGGGCCCGGGCGCCGGCGAGTACGGCGGCGAGATCATCGCCGAGGGGACGCCGAAGGAAATCCTGAAGGACAAGGACTCGCTCACCGGGCAGTACCTTTCGGGCAAGAAGGAAATCTCGCTCCCGAAGGCGTACCGCAAGGGGAACGGGAAGAAGCTGACGATCGTCGGCGCCTC
>CAYRYG010000064.1:1260-7179 GCA_964428465.1 uncultured Gammaproteobacteria bacterium | reverse complement strand
GACCTGCTGGTCGGCCTGGCCACGAAGTTTGGTGGCACGAAGTAATACTTACCCTATAAAAAAAGCCCGGGTCGCGGGCTAGGAGACGGGGATCTCGGCGATGCGGCCTTCTTGGAGCCAGATGCCGATGGCGTTGGCCTGGGTGATGGACTCTTGGCGCGTGCCGTCGATGATGGCCCAGATGGTGTGGCCGTCGGACTCAAGGGTGTCCTCGTCGACCTTGAGCTTGGCGTTGCACCGTTCGCCCTCGACGTGGAAGCCGAGGATCACGAGCTTGAGGATTTTGTAGCGTTTCATGGGGCCTCGTGGTCCGCCACGATGGCACGTGGTATCCTGAAGTCAATAACCCCTCATGCTTCATCGTTATGATCAAGCAGAACCTAGGGAAGTTGGACCGAGTGCTGCGTTTCTTACTTGCGTTCTGGTGGCTCGGCCCGTGGGCGCCAACGTACGCGAACGACACGGTGGCCATCGCCATCGTCGTGGTCGCCTGGATCGCGCTCGTCGAGAGCTTCACCGGATGGTGCTGGATCCATTCCGTGATGCACATCGACAACAAGAACCAGTAGGACGCTCAAGACCGCCTTCGGGCGGTCTTTGGGTATGAAAAACCCGTAGGTGGTCTACGGGATGAGAGCCCAGGCGGCGCCGAGCGGGTTGCCGCAGGGGCGCACGAGCTCGATGAGGTCGGGGTGGTTCGCGGCGAGCCAGGCGGCGATGCGTTGCCGCGCGGCGTTCCGGCGGTCGTGGTCGGGCAGGGTGCGGCTCATGGCCATGGCTGCGTCCTGCTTTTCTCCGACGATGCGTTCCAGCTTCGCCAGGGCGGCGGAGTCCTTGCGGCCCTTCGCGTCGCGCCAGGCATCGAATGCCTGGTATGCCGCGCGATGGATCGCCGTGCCATCGCACAGGTATCGCACCTCGGCCGCGTCGTCGCCGGACCACTCGGCCGCGCGCAGGATGGCCCGCACGCGGTCGCCGGTCCCGCTCGGCCACATGGGCGCGAGGAACGGCCGAACCTGCCGCCGCAGGATCTCCCACTCGGTCTGCGAGAGATGGTTGGACAGGCCGTCGGCCGGCTTGGCGCGCGAGGGGATGCCTTGCGCGCAGGCCGTGCGGACCGTCACGAGCAGGAGACTCGACACCAGGTCGAACGGGATGGCGAGCTCGGCCCGGAACGCCTGTTGCACGAGGGAAGCGAGACCGCGGTCGGCCTCGTCGTCCTCGCAGACGACCCGGAGCAGGCCCTCGTAGAAGCCGCTCCGCTCGTTCGACCGCCGCTCGAACTCGTCGATCTCCAGCCAGAGCGAGAGCGCCTGGAGGACCTCGTGGTTCACACGGTGCGGAACGCGCTTGCGGGCGTATTCTCCCTTGTGCACGGAGAAGTCGCTGAGCGGCATATCGCACGCCGCCGCGTACGACTTGCTCATGTGATTCTCGCGGTACTCGTGCCGCGTCGCCCACTCGAGCAGCGCCGCGTCCACCTTGGGGGCGCCGTGGCTCCGGGCGTGGCCGCGCACCAGCGCGACCGCGTCCGCGTCCCCGATGCCGAGCAGATCCACGATGAGATCCGCCGGCATGCCGACGCCCGCAAGGGCATCGATCACCGGCGTCCGGATGGGCTCGAAGGCGAGCACGTCCCGCGGACCGGTCCGCGTGCGGCCTTGAAAGCGACTTGCCATGGGTCACTCCTCGTGGAGCGAAATCCTAGCACGTGCGGCCGGGGTGTCAATGGCGCATTTGTGGTAGAGTTGAGCGCGTATGAAATGGGTCGCGATCAGCGGGAGTTGGCGGCGGGGGATGACGCCGGGCGTGGCGGCGGACGTGCGCGCGGTTGTTTCGCGTCTGATGGGCGAGGGAAGCGGCATCGTGTCCGGCGGCGCGCTCGGGGTGGACTTCGTGGCGACGGACGAGGCGCTGCGTCACGACGCGGACGCGAAGCGCATCAAGGTGTTCCTCCCGTCGACGCTCGCGCGCTACGCGGCGCATTACCGGCAGCGCGCGGCCGAGGGCGTCATCACGTCCGAACAGGCCGAGGCGCTCATCGCCCAGCTCGAGGAAGTGTGCCGCCGCAACCCGTCGGCCCTCGTCGAGAATCCGGCCGAGCCCGAGATCAACCGCGACACCTACTTCGCCCGCAACGCGCAAATCATCGCGGCCGCGGACGAGCTCGTCGCGTTCCACGTCATCGCCGACGACACGCCGGGCGAGGGAACGCTCGACGCGGTCGAAAAAGCCAGGTCGCTCGGAAAGCCCGCGCGCGTACATTCGTACGACTTGCGGACGTAACGCCGGCATATTGACGCGCGGCGCATTTTCCTGTATATTCCACGGCCACTCGACTGGAGTCGGAAATGAGCGCACTTCTTCTCATCGTGCTTCTGAGCGTCATCGGCGGGTGCGTCGGCGCCCTGCCCGTCATCCTGACCGTCGCGGCCGTGGACATGATCCGCAACCCGAACCTGCACTACTGGCCCTCGGTGACCCGGTGCCGCCTGTGCGAGAAGCGCATCTTCGCCTGGCAGCGTTACGAGCGCCGGGCAACGCGGATGGAGACGGACAACCCGAACGGCGTGCTGTTCAGCGTGAGCGGCAGCGCGCTCGTCCACACCGCGTGCCACGGCCACCCCGTGATGCGCGTCAGCGTGTCGGTGGAACGCCGCGCCACCTCCTGACCCCCACGGGTCTTTTTTCATAGTTGTGTTCTCCGGCGCTTGATGGGACAATTGGTTTGATATGAACACTCTTTCGAAAAAAAATGCCGCGTGGTTGGCCGTTGGAATCGTGGTCGTGGCGTCGATTGCCGCGTGGATGCTGCTTCCCGGGGAGGATCTGTCCGAGCGGGTACGCACAATCGCGGTGGATCGCGATGCGTTTCGGGGAATGCGTGCGACGGGAACGCGCGGGGCGACGGCCGAGGGAGAAAGGTCGTTATTGCCCTCGGTGACGGCCGTTGAGCGGTGGGAGCAGTCCGGGAATGTCATTTCTGGCCCGGATAACTTCGCGCCCGGCATCGTGGCACTGAAGGAGGGCGGGTATCGCATGTATTGGAACGACTATCCCAGCGGCGGGATCACGAGCGCGACCAGCGAGGACGGCATCACGTTCGTCCCGGACGAAGGGCTGCGAATTTCGGATACGGGCGAAGGAAACGGCTGCTTCGCGTCTCACCCGTGGCTCGTGGCGTTGTCGGAAGGATATCGCATGTATCACAACAGCAGATGCGAGAAAGACGTGCTCGACGACGTGGACATCCTTTCCGCGTTTTCCCCGGACGGCATTACGTTCGAGCCGGAAGGAATCGTCGTGGGCGTCGGGAAGGCAACCGGCCTCACGTTTGCCGGACACGGGCGAATTCTGCCGCTTGCCGACGGGACGTACCGGCTTTATTTTTCGGCGAATACGCTCGACATGGAGGAAGGCGAACCGTCGGCCATTCTCGGAGCGACATCCGCCGACGGGATCGAGTGGACGCTTGACGACGCGCTGACGCTTGAGATGGGCCACGACCCGGCGATCGTGTGGGCGGGAGGGAAGGCGCACATGTACGCGTCGTTTCTCGCGAAGAATACGCTCCACCTCGTCTCCGAGGACGGGTATGAGTTTACTCCCGTCGCCTGGATGGAATTTTACGACGAAAATGGAACGCGCTTCGAGGAATTCGGCGACGTCGAGGCGCTTGCGCGGGATGGCGGATCGGTCTCTGTCTATGGCGGAGGAAAGCTCGTGGGATCACGGAACGGCGAGCCGGGACTGGTGATGATGAGAGAATCCGAATAGGGCCCGTGGATGCGCATGCCGGTCGGGTTGACACAATCCGATTTTCCTGTACAATTCACGCTTCCTGTCCATTGACGGGAAGTGGAGAGGCACATGGGATCGGACCGAGACCTGTTCTATCAGTGGGTGGCGGAATCCCGCGCGAACATGAGGGCCATCTGCGAGCTCGTCCAGAAGGGGGAGGCGCGCCGCGGCGTGCTGGTGGAAGCCCTGCGACACCTGCTTTCGGCCGACGTGCAGTACCTTCCCGTCGACGACGGCCGCGTCTGGAGCTGGAAACGTCTCGACGGCGAGATCGCGCGGGAGGCCGCGGAGATCATCGTCGCGCTGCACGAGGACCGCAAGGCGCCGCGCGTCTACGTCGGCCACATCCTCGCGCTCATCGGGCGCGTGCCCGACGCGCTCGCGGACGCGCTGTACGGAATCCTGAACCTCGCCGACCTCGGGGAGGAGGACTGCGGCGATTCGCTCATCTTCGAAGGCGGCCCGCTGTCGGTGTTCGGCAGCCTCCTGCTGCATGACGGCGTCCCGGCGCGCCTCAAGGCCATGGCCGACGGGACCATGCGGCAGATGATCCTCGCCGAGCTCGAGAAGCTGGGCGAGGGAGCGCGTGTCGAACGGATGCCCGTCCTGCGCGCATACCTGCGGCCGCTCGAGCTCATCCCGTTCTCGAAGCGTCCCGTCGACGCGGACCTGTACGCCGGGCAGGTGGCGTTCCTGATCGCCCTGGGCGAGACCGTCTCGGGCAACCTGTTCGGCAAGCACGCCCACGGCCTGATCCTGGAACGTCTCCCGCCGGCCAGCCGCCGCTCGTTCGTGGACTTCGTGATGGGGCGGGACGACGGCGCGTATCGCAACTGCGGCCTCGAGACGTTCCGCGATCTGGAGCGGATGCGCGCGGTGCCGGGAATCTCCCGCGCCACCGCGGGACGCATCGACGCGATCCTCGCCGCGCGTCGGCCGCACGTCGAGGCGCAGGCCGCGTCCGACAGCCTGGCGGCCGTTCGGCTCAACGATCTCGTGGAGCGCATGCGCTAAGCCACGCCCTGACCCACCCGGGTCTTTTTTCTTTGTTAAAGAGATTGCCCGCCCAGGCAGATTTTTTCTCTTTCGTCGGCGCTGATGTCACTCGGCACGCCTCTGACCTTAAAAACGTCACTTCTCAAGTCACCACCAAAGATGTCCGTCACCTTGATGTAATATCGACCCGGCCAAACGTTCCCGACCGTCCAATCTAAACTTTGAGAAGTTGGTTCAAATTTGTTTTCACTCGCCAAACCGCTTTTACCCGGCTCAATGGGTTCTCTCGCACCAGAATCAACGAGAGTGGTTTCCAACGAGCCTATTGGCGCGGATGATTGAAAGGAAATTTGGTATGCGCAGCCAATATAAACCTCACTGCTTTTGTCTGGAAAAACGAAGGATAGATTCAGGTCGGCAGATGTTGTTGCTGATGCTGGGATGACCTCGGGGACAACCTCCTCGATTTGCTCCTCAGGAGCCACCGCCGCAATTTGTTCCACGGTCGTGTTGTCACAGGCGAGAACCAGCGGTCTGTTTGCGACCGCGTAGCACGTATCGCGCAACGCATTGAGCGAAGTGTTAAACCGACTAAGCGACCAATAGCCAAAAAAAGCCGTTCCACCCAGCAAAACGAAACATATCAAAAAGATGCGTATCCAATTTCTCATACCTCTCCTTACGAAGGGCTACGCGGCCTTGTCCGTCTTGTCCGTTTTTTCGTCTGTAAAACCGCGTTTGATGTGCCTGCCGGCCTCGCCGATGCTGCGGGTAAGTTCCGGGATTTTCTTTGAGCCGAAAAGCAGGACGAGAATGGCCGCAAAGATGATTATCTCCGTAGGTCCGAATCCAAACATAGCATTGTAGCTAATAACGTCGATCTTCTAGGTCTTGTCCGTCTTGCCCTTTTCCTCGTCTGAAAAACCGTTCCTGATGTGCCTGACGGCCTCGCCGATGCTGCGCGCGAGTTCCGGGATCCTCTTTGCGCCGAAGAGCAAGATGAGGATGGCGATCAGAATGATTATCTCCCTCGTTCCTAGCCCAAACATAGTATTTCTCGTTATTTAAATAACGTCGATCTTCTAGGTCTTGTCCGTCTTGCCCTTTTCCTCGTCTGAAAAA
>CAYRYG010000064.1:0-1160 GCA_964428465.1 uncultured Gammaproteobacteria bacterium | reverse complement strand
CCGTTCCTGATGTGCCTGACGGCCTCGCCGATGCTGCGCGCGAGTTCCGGGATCTTCCTCGCCCCGAAGAGCAGGACGAGAATGGCGGCCAAAATGATTAATTCCCTCGGTCCGAGTCCAAACATAGTATTTAAATCTTTACCTATTATTTACTAATATTGTTCCCTCATATAATAACACGAGCGGGAGTGCCATCGCAAGTAATGATACTCCATCCGTTGGGGGGAGTAAAGCTGTCAAGCAAATGGTTAGAAAATAGGCGACTCGCCTATTGGTCTTGAGGGCTTGGGTCGGAATTATCCCCAGTTTTACAAGGAAAGATAGTAGGAGAGGAAACTCAAATACCAACCCCAACAAGGCGGAGGTAACAAGCACCTGCGATAAAAATTGTCCGATATTCCAAAAGTTTGCGATCCCCAAGTTGACGTTAATGGAAGCCAATAATCCTAACGCGTAGTAAAGAATGAAAAATCCATAAAGGAACCCAACGATAAATAGCCCCGCGCTTAATGGAATCGTCTTAAACAGTCCAATTTTCTCCCTTCTGGTCAATGCGGGAGCAATGAAGGCGTAAAAGTTACCAATGATATACGGAACGGAAACGATAATCGCGAGAAAAAACCCGACATCCATCGCGATGTCGGCAAACTGAAACGGTGAGGAAGTGGCGACGATAACCTGGTCGATATGAACAATGTCCAATATTTTCTTTAGAATGATTCCCGCAGAGAGAAATCCGCCACAAAAGAACACGATAAACAAAATAACCCCGCGGTATATTCGATGGCGCAGGTCTTCCAAAAATGGAAGGAATCTCTCTATGTTTTTGTAAAACGTTTCCAAATTGATTAACTAGCTGTTGCCTCGGCCGGTGCCGGGGCGGGGGACGGCTCCGGCGCGGGGGACGTCTCCTGGGCCGGGGCCGGCTCCTGTTCCTCGGCGGCGGGCTCCTCCGGCGCGGGCGCGGGCTCCGGCGCCGGTGCCGGGGCGGCGGGCTCCTCCTGGGCCGGGGCCGGGGCCGGCTCCTGTTCCTCGGCGGCGGGCTCCTCCGGCGCGGGCGCGGGCTCCGGCGCCGGTGCCGGGGCGGCGGGCTCCTCCTGGGCCGGGGCCGGGGCCGGCTCCTGTTCCTCGGCGGCGGGCTCCTCCGGCGCGGGCGCGGG
>CAYRYG010000063.1:0-7229 GCA_964428465.1 uncultured Gammaproteobacteria bacterium | reverse complement strand
GAAGGCCTGGGCGCTCATGGACGCGGGCTACGACGGTTCCATGGACGGCCCGGCGTATTCCTCCATCTATTTCCAGAACGCCAACAACTCCGTGCGCGTCACGGACGACTTCATGCGTGCGGTCGAGAACGACGGCGAGTGGGTGACCCGCGAGGTGACCACGGGCAACCCGTCCCTGAAGTACCAGGCGCGAGAGGTGCTGCGCGCGATCAGCGATGCCACCTGGCAGTGCGGCGACCCGGGGATGCAGTACGACACGACCGTCAACAAATGGCATACCTGCAAGAATACGGACCGCATCCACGCGTCGAACCCGTGCTCGGAGTACATGTTCCTCGACGACACTGCCTGCAACCTTGCGTCCCTGAACCTGATGAAGTACCGAAAGGTGGTCAACGGCGAGACGACATTTGACGTGGAGTCGTTCAAGAAGGCGAACGAGATCGTCATCACCGCGATGGAAATCACGGTGGGCAATTCCTCGTACCCGACCCCGGCCATCGAGCAGAACTCGTACGACTACCGCCCGCTCGGCATGGGCTACGCCAACCTTGGCGCGCTGCTCATGGCGTCCGGCCTCGCGTACGACTCCGACACCGGCCGCAACCTCGCCGCGGCCATCTCGTCGCTCCAGAGCGGCCACTGCTACTACCAGTCCGCGAAGATCGCCGAGCGCATCGGGCCGTTCGCCGGGTACAAGAAGAACGAGGAGCCGGCGCTCGAGGTGATGCGCATGCACCGCGACGCGTCGTACCAGATCCCGACCGAGGGCGTGCCGACCGACCTGCTGTTCGAGGCGCGCAAGGCGTGGGACAACACGGTGGCGCACGGGTCGAAGTTCGGGCTGCGCAACGCGCAGATCTCCGTGATCGCGCCGACCGGCACCATCGGGTTCCTCATGGACTGCGACACCACGGGCATCGAGCCGGACATCGCGCTCGTGAAGTACAAGTGGCTGGTGGGCGGCGGCATGATGAAGATCGTGAACCAGACCGTCCCGGAAGCGCTGCACCGCCTCGGCTACGCCGAGCTCGAGATCCGCGACATCCTCGACTACATCGACAAGAACGACACCATCGAGGGCGCGCCGCATCTCAAGGACGCCCATCTCCCGGTGTTCGACTGCGCCTTCAAGGCCGCGAAGGGGACGCGCACCATCCATTATATGGGCCACGTCCGCATGATGGCCGCGGTGCAGCCGTTCATTTCCGGCGCCATCTCGAAGACGGTCAACCTCCCGCACGAGGCCACGGTGGAGGACATTGAGAAGGCGTACGTGGAAGGGTGGAAGCTCGGGCTGAAGGCCATCGCCATTTACCGCGACGGGTCGAAGCGCCAGCAGGCCCTCACCACGTCGAAGGAGAAGGACGCGAAGAAGCAGAACACGGTGGAAGTTCCAGCTCCCAACTCCCAGCTACCAGCTACCGAGGAGTACAAGCCGCGCCGCCGCCGCCTGCCGGACGAGCGCCGCGCGATCACGCACAAGTTCTCCGTGGGTAACCACGAGGGGTACATGACCGTCGGCCTGTACGACGACGGGACGCCGGGCGAGATCTTCGTCACCATGGCGAAGGAGGGCTCGGTCATCTCCGGGCTCATGGACGCGTTCTCGACGGCCATCTCCATCGGCCTCCAGTACGGCGTGCCGCTCCCGGTGCTCGTGAACAAGTTCGTCCACATGCGCTTCGAGCCGTCCGGCTACACGTCGAACCCGAACATCCGCATCGCGAAGTCGCTGGTGGACTACGTCTTCCGCTGGATGGCGATGAAGTTCCTTACGGTCGACGCCCAGCGCGCGGTCGGGATCAACGCGGTGGAAGAGGTGGCTGAGAAATCGGATGTCATAGGCGGGGTCCCCGCACCCCGCCAGGACGAGGTGCAGCCGGACCTGTTCGCCGCGCAACCACAGACCGCAAACCAAAAACTACAAACCCTCACCGGCACGTTCGACAACCACTCCGACGCCCCGGCCTGCGACACCTGCGGCAGCATGATGGTGCGCAACGCGGCGTGTTACAAGTGTCTCAACTGCGGCTCGACGAGCGGATGCAGCTGACGGAAGCCATAGGCGGGGTCCCTGCACCCCGCCTTTTGGTTTGGACAAGAAAAAAGACCCGACACGGGTCAGAGCCTGAGGACGCCGCGGAGCGCGGGTTCGTCGAGGAGGGAACGGACGGCGAGGCGCTCGGTTTCCGTCCTCGCGAAGTCGGTGACGTCCCAGAGGCCGACGTCGCCGACGGTGCCGAGCGGGGTGACGAAGCCGGAGCCGACGAGCGACGCGCGCTTGGCCATCGGGACGACCGCTCTGAGCGACAGCCGCTTCAGCAGGTCGAGCATCGCCTTGGTGACGAACGGCTGTCCCAGGAGTTCGCGTGCCACCACCAGGGTGGCGACGACGCGCGGGACGTCGCGGTTCCAGGTGGCCTGGTGCGCCTCGCGGCTGCCGCTCGGGATGCGGAGCTCGAGCGCGGGATCGGAGCCGGGCGGCCGCCCGTGGCTCGACAGCAGCCGGTCGCTTTTCAGCATGGTTCCTCCAGGGGATGGACCCTGCCAGGTTTTTTCGCGAACGTCAAGGGATACGGTACAATGTCACGCATATGCTCAACAAGCCCGAGAGGATCCTGTTGTACGGCGGGAACATCTGGTACTTCGGCGAGGGGATGCTCGGCCCGCTGTTCGCCCTGTTCGCGGAACGCGTCGGCGGCGACGTGCTCGATATCGCCTGGGCGTGGGCGACGTACATGATCGTCACGGGCGTGCTCATGATCCTGCTCGGGAAGTACTCCGACCGTCATCGCGATCCCGCGCGCATGATGGTGGTCGGGTACGCGCTCAACGCGGCCTTCACGTTCGGCTACCTGCTCGTCTCGTCCCCCCTGCACCTGCTGGTGGTCCAGGCCGGGCTTGGGGTCGCCACCGCGCTCGCGACGCCGACGTGGAACGCGCTCTATGCCCGGTTCGAGGACAAGCGGCATGACGGGCTGACCTGGGGGCTTGCCGGAGGGGAGGCGCACGTGGTCGTCGGGCTTGGGATGCTTATCGGCGGCGCGCTCGTCGCGTACGTGTCGTTCGACGCGCTGTTTGTCACCATGGGGATCATCCAGGTGATCGCGACCGTCTACCAGGCGCGCATCTTGAAATTCGCAAAGTAAAAACCGGCTAGCGGAACAGCATCGTCACGCGGAGCCGGGTGTAGCGACGGTAGAGTCGCGCGAGGACGTGGCGCGGGAGACGGGGATCGAGCACCGCGTAGCGGAATCGCGGCTCCTTGCCGTGGAGCGACTGCATGTCGGGGTCCGGGTCGCGGAGCAGCAGCGGGTCGGTGAGGATCGCCTCCGCGGTGCGAACGCGGTCGTTCACCGGACGGCCGATGGCGACGAGCTGTCCCAGCCAGCAGCCGACGAGCCGACTCGACTGGCCGTTCGGCCTGGCGTCCGGCGGCGGGGCCAGGACCCACACGAGCACCTCGTCGCCGACGGTCAGCGTGGACGCGTCGCGGGTGAATCCGCTCATGGGAACCTCCTAGTCCCACCCTAGCAGCATCGCGGCGTCGCGACAAGAAAAAAGACCCTGAGCGAAGTCGAAGGGTCAGAGGAAGTCGCCGGGCTCCCAGAGGGAACCGCCGCCGGTCCCGCCGCGCATCCACTCGGGGAGCTCGATCTTCTGGATGCGGCCCGCGAGGCGCTGCGCGCCGTCGACGAGCCCGTCGAGCATCTCCGCGCCCGCCTCGCCGAGCTCGTTGTCGGTGAGGGTCACGGAGTAGTCGGCCCAGGGCTCGTGGCCGTAGAGCTCGCTCACGCGGCGGTTCTTGTGGTCGCGGATCCGCTCGTCGACGAGCACCGCGCGGAGCTTGCGCACCGTCACGGCGGGATCCTTCGGCTTCAGGATCGCGGTCACCCGGGCCTTCCAGAACCCGACGAGGTGCTCGTGCGGGTAGCCGGGGAACGCGCTCGGCAGGGTGTCCGACGCGCGCTCGAGCCAGGGGATGTTCCCCTCGGCCTTGATCCAGATGAAGCAGTCGTCCCCGGTCCGGAGCGTCCCCTCGCGGGTCCAACCGTTGAGGAAGTGGACCGGCTGGACGCGGTACGGGAACGGGCTCGGGGGCTCGCCGCCGACCAGCCGGCGGAGGAACGGGTCGATGTGCATGTCGAGCCACGCGTCGGAGAGACGGGCCGTGGTCTCGATGCCGCCGTCGGCGCGCTTGCCGCCGACCAGGAACACGCTGGCGTCCAGGTCGCGTTCGAACAGCTCCGCGGGCAGCGGTCGCCCGACGTAGTCGGCGCCGGGCGGGAGCTGCTGCAGGCGCACGCGGCACGCCTCGCCGCGCACGAGCCCGGGGTAGGGGGAAAATCCTCGAATGCCCATCATCCACTCCTTGGTGAGAGCCGAGAACGAACGTACCGCGTTTTGCCCGCGGTGTCAATGTGATAGGATTCGAGCGTATGATCAAGATGTGGGTGTCGAACAAGGCGGTTCTCGCGCGTCCCGACGGAAAGATTCTCGTTATGACGCTCCGGGATGGCGGTTGGGATCTCCCGGGCGGGCGGATGGAGGAAGGGGAGGACATGCCGCAGGCCCTGGCACGCGAGGTGCGCGAGGAATGCGGGATCGAGATCGACGCCGCGAAGGCACGCCCGTTTCACGTCGGCGTGTTCCCGTACAAGGGCGAACCGCCGCAGCCGTGCGCGACCGTCTTCTACGTCGCGTCTGTGGGTGACGTGCCGGTCACGCCGTCCGAGGAGCACGTCGCGTTCCAGTGGCTTGATCCGCGCCAGCCGTTTCCGGCGGATGCCGCCACCGCGAATCCCAACGTCGCGCGCGTGATCGACGCGTATCGCAGGAGCGAGGGGATCGTGGTCGCGGCGGATGCGTCCATCAAGGGTCGGCAGGGGTTCGGCCTCGTGCAGGCGTTCACGGGCAACGGGAAGGGGAAAACCACGGCCGCGCTCGGCGAGGCAATCCGCGCGCTCGGCGCCGGCAAGAAGGTCGGCATCGTGTATTTCGACAAGGGCGGGACATCGCACTACAATGAGCGGGCGATTCTCGATGTGCTTGCTACCCCCTCTGCCTCCCCCTTGGCAGGGGGAGAAACGCGTTTCCCCTCCTGCCAAGGAGGGGATAGGGGAGGTCAAATTCGTTATGTCGCTACCGGGCGTGATCGCATCGACCCCGTGAGCGGCCGGTTCGACTTCTCCATCCAGCAGATCGACAAGGACGAGGCGAAGCGCGGCATCGACGAGGCTCACAAGATGTTCGCGGACGGCTACGACGTGGTCGTGCTCGACGAGATCAACTCCACGGCCGACCTCGGAATGATAGATGTTGTTGAGGTGATTAAGGTGATTGAGGGGAAGCCGGAGCACACGGAGATCATCCTCACCGGCCGCAACGCGAGCGAAACGGTGCTCGAGCGCGCGCATCTCGTCACGGAGATGAAACTTCGAAAACATTATTTCTACTCCGGCGTAAAGGCGCGGGAGGGATTGGATTATTAAGTTCGCATATGCCGGAACAGCAACGTCGAGATTTTGAGCCAGCGGAGACGCACTGGTCGTATGACCGTCTGAAAGATGCCTTAATTTCGGCGTGCGGACACGAGCGGTATCGGCGTGGGATTGTTCCGTTCGACCGTCTTCCTTCGAGCGTTGACATCGGAAAGTTCGGCGCCAAGGCGATCGAATGCGTTCAGGCGACCGCGACGGATCGCAAGGAGCGCGGCGTGGGGATCGAGTACTTGCCCGCGGACCGAAAGATCGTGATCGACCGACAGCTGATCGTGGGTGAAGAGTCGCGGGTTGCCATCGGATATCCGCGCTCGATTAAAGAACTTTATTTTCAACAACTCGTTAAGTTGTCGCCCACCAAGCGGATGTTGGCCGATCAGCTGGCGGTGCGAATCAACGCGGAGGGATTGACCGAAGACGAATGGGCAGAGCGCCTAGACGGGTTATATCAACTCGACACGATCGACGGACGAATTATCAGGGACGTTACCCCCTCCCGTGTCGGGAACGTCCATTCCCACACGTTTCCGACGCCTATCTCCTACACGGATCTTGTGACATTTCTTTCAACGGCCGAGTTGCGCGTGATGGTAGTCGGGCGCTCCGACGGATATTTTGAATTCGTCGCGAAGACGGACGAGACGGTGCCCGTCAACAAAGAGTCCGTGGAGGAAATATCCGACCGGTGGTCCCGGATGATGTCGGAGCGCGTGGAACGGGGAATTCGACAGGACGGCATCGCCCACATGGAGGCAAATCAGCGCGCCCAGACGGCACTGGCCCGTAGCATCGTGAACAAATACAAGGTAGGGTATTACGTCGGAGCGAACGTCGGTTTGCTCGAGCGGGTGAAGTAACTATGCGACGCTTGCATCCAGCGATCAGCCTGTACCTGTTTCAAATCGTCGGCGGGTTTGGGTTTGGGCTGACCGCGACGGTGTACGCCTTGTTTCTGCGGGAGCTGGGCGCGTCGTACCAGCAGTTGCTCGTCGTGAACATGGTGTACTGGGCCACCGTCGTGCTGATGGAGCTTCCGACGGGAATGCTCGCGGACGGGAAGAGCCGCGCGTGGTCCGTTCGGATCGGGTCGGCGTTCACGGCGCTCGGCGCGCTGCAGTATGTGCTGGCCGATTCCATCGGCGCCGCGTTTGTCGGCGAGTTTTTTCTCGGGCTTGGCGCCGCGTTCGTTTCCGGGGCGTTGCAGGCGTGGGTCGCGGACAGCCTGAAGCGGGGCGGGGAATTCCACCGGCTTCGGCACACGTTCGCGACGGCGTCCATCGGTCGGTCGGTGGCGATCCTCCTCGGCGGTCTCATCGGGGCGTATATCGCGGCCGCGACGGACTTGCGGAGCATCATCGTCCTGCACTTCGCCTTCTGCTGCCTGCAGGTCTTGGTGGCGCTGCTGTGCATGAACGGCGACGGCGAGCCGGAGCACCGCGTGACCGAGGCGGAGGCGTTTCGCCTGAGCTGGCGGCTGCTGCTGAACAGCCGCGCCCTGCGCTGGTCGACGCTCGCGGCCGTGGCGTTCGGGGTCGTCGTGCTGTGGAACATGTATTGGAACGTGTTCTTCCTTCCGCGCGTCGGACAGACGGGGCTGGGATGGGTTTGGGTGGCGCTCTACGGCGCCGTGACCCTGTCGGGGTTCCTCGTCCGGCGCATGAAGGTCGAGGCGGGGAAAGAGGAAGTCGGGATGGTGGTCTCGCTCGTCGCGACCGCCGCGGGGTT
>CAYRYG010000062.1:3763-7339 GCA_964428465.1 uncultured Gammaproteobacteria bacterium | reverse complement strand
AAACGCGTCGCGGCCATGGGCGAGATGCTCGGGCGCATTGACGCGGCGCTCGATACGTTTCGGCCGGCGGGGAAGAAGCCAACGTCGCTCGGAGTCGCGAGTTGGAATCCGGACAAGATGGTCACGGAGATCGCCGCGCTGCGTATGTCGCTGCGTGGGAAGTCGAGTGCCGTTCGCGAGACCGTCGAGGACGTGCTTCGCATGCATGAGTCGATCTTGTCGAAAGGCGACTGGGATAAAAAGCGGTTTGCCGAACTTCCGATTCGCGTTTGTCACAACGATTACCACACACAAAACGTTCTCATGATCAATGGTCGCGTCACGACCGTGCTCGACTGGGAAAAGTCCGGATGGGAATGGCGCGGGTTCGAGGTGGCGCGTTCCGTGATGTTCACGTGCCGCCGCGCGAACGGGACGTACTGCTGGGACAACGTGAAGGCGTATCTCGGCACATACAAACGGCAGGCGAATTTGTCCGACCAGGAGCGCGAGCTTGCGTTTGCATGCGGGTTGAACAAGGCGTTCTTCTCGCTCTGGGCCGCAAAGGAATACGTCGCCGGACATGGCGAGATGCGCGAGCACCTGCTTCGTCGCGCGAAGCTGATCCCATATCTGTTCAAGCATCGAGACGAATTTTCGTCGCGTATCGCCCGTTTGCTGGCGTAAAGCAAACGGCCTCCCCGACAAGCAGGGAGGCCGTTTTGATTCAGAAGTTGGGAAGACCAGTTCAGGCGTAAACAGTGTTACTAGATCCTGCATGTTATCTTCGACTTTCCTGTGTCCGTGTATCCTTTTGGGAACCGTTGAATCTCGAGGGCACAAGCAGGCCCTCATCACAAGAACACAGAATACCACGGATCCTGGGAACCGTCAAGGGCTGGAGGGTGATATCAGTGCTTTTGCTTGGCTTTTTGGTCTTTCTTGACCGCCTCGGCGTACCGCCGCTGGAGCTCGACCACGTCGTCCTGCTTTGCGCCGTCCTTTCCGAAGACCACGAACGAAAAGGCCGCGTCTCCGCTTTTTGGATCCGTCAGATAGACGCCTTCGGTCCACGCGAGCGCCTCCGCGTCGTCTTTTGACAGGCGCCAGTAGCGGCGGTACAGGTCCTCGATGGCGGGACGATACCGGTCGTACAGTACCTGCTCGTCGGCGGGATCCGGTCGGTCCGGCCCGACGCCCCAGGAGCGTTTCGGAAGGGCGTCGGCGTCTTTGGCCATCTGCTCCAACAGCGCGCGCCCGCGCTTGTCCGTGACCACGGAAAATAGCCGCGCGTGCTCGGTCGCGGAAAAGAATTTCCGGATGTCCCACGGCACCCCCTTTGTCGACAGCTCTTCGCGCCGCGCGAATCCGCGGATGGCGGACGCGGGAAACCCGAGCAGGAATCCGCGCAGGGCATCGAGCCGCTCTTCGGGGCCGGCGTTCTGGTACCGGTCGACAAGCGCGCGGGCGCTCATCCCGTTTTTCCACCCGGCCTCGCGCGCGAGGTCCCGTTCTTCCCGGATTCGGCGATCGACCGCGGGGACGTTGACGATCATGTGCCGCGTCACGACCGCGTCGATGCCCCGGGACCGGAGATACTCGTTCACGGCGTCCGGATCCTCGATCTCCCCGTGCCAGTCCTCGAACGACGCGGGCTTCACGCCCAAGAGGACCGCGCGCGGCTCGGGACGCCCGAGGATCTCGCGGTCGTGTCTCGACAGGCGTTCCCACGCCGACGGTTCGGATTCTCGTTCCATACGGTTAGGTCGACCCGCACGCCTTGCGGATGATCGCGGCGCCGGCCGAGGCCTCGCGCCTGGTGAGATTCAGCATGGGGGACAGGAAGAGTGTCCTCGCGTCCGTGAACTCGAGGACCAGGCCAAGACGGTAGCACTTCGCCGCGATGAGCGGGGCGATGGGAAGTTTAAATTCGATCGCGAGCACCATCCCAATTCCCCGAACCTCCTTTACGCCCTTTACGCCCTCTAAGTCCCTTAGCTCCTTCAGAAGATACGCCCCGACCTCGGCGGCGTTCTTGTCGAGCCGGTCACGGACGATGATCTCCACGTTTTTCTCGACCGCGGCGAGGTCTTGGAAGCACCAGCCGAACGTCGGGTGCGACGGGATGCCACGCGCCTTCTGGAAGACGGCCTCGGTGACCATGGTCGCGGCCATCGTCGCGTATCCGCCGGTGAACGACTTTCCGAGCGCGAGGATGTCCGGCTCAAGTCCCCACAGCTCGCTCGCGAACATTTTGCCGCAGCGACCCATGCAGGTGGCGACCTCGTCCATCGCGAGCAGCACCTTGTGTTTGCGACAGATGCGCTGGACCTCCTGATAGAACCCGTCCGGGGGGATGATGCAGCCGGCGTTGGTCCACACGGGCTCGGACAGGAACGCCGCGACGTCGCCGCGCTCGACGATGGTTTGCTCCAACGCCTCGCAGAATCCCTTGCCGGTCCTCGGCATCTTCATCTTGAGGAACCCCGGAAGGGAACCCTCCTGCCGCTTGTCCGCCGCGTCGCCGACCGAGGCCGCGCCGAACGTGTGGCCGTGGTACACGCCCTCGACGGAAATGATCGTAGGTTTGCCGGTCGCCTTGCGCGCCGCGCTGATGGCGAACTCCACTGCCTCGGACCCGCTGCACGCGCGGAACACGCGGTTGAGCTTGCCGGGAGCGAGCTTGACGAGACGCGCCGCGAACCGCTCGTGCCGTTCCACGCGAAACCACGGCGGCTCGTGGAACCCCTCGCGCGCCTGCGCGCAGATGGCCTCGGCCATCTCCTTGTTCTTCCAGCCGACCGTGCCCACGCACCAGCCCGTTTGAAAGTCCAGGTATTTTTTTCCGCGTTTGTCGTACAGGTACGACCCTTGCCCGCGCACGAAGTCGACGGGAGCGGAGCCGTAGTCCGCGAGATGCTTCGACATACGTTATTCGTTCGTTCGGATCACGGTGATGACGGTCTGCGATTCCGACGACTCGTCCGATCCCACCGACACCGTGATCGTCGCGTCGTCCTTGGCGTACGAGCGCATCTGGGTTCCTTGGACGGAGTAGCTTGCCTGCTGCGTCCATCCGGCAGCGACGAGGCGGGTTTCGTACCAGTCGATCGCGACGGTCGCGGAGTCGGACGTGGCGAAGGAAATCCACGCGCCCTGGGAGTCACCCTCGCGGGTCACGGTCACGCCGACGACCGAGCCGTTCTCATAGATCGGAACGTCCGACGGGAAGTCCTCCGGCACGTCGACGTCCTCTCCCCACGCGGTCGTGGTCCCGGACTCCTCGTCCTCGAATCGCACCGTGCCCTCGTCGATCTCGACGTTCCCGCTTCCCCCGAGTCTCGAGTTGATGGTGGCTTCCGTGGCCTCTTCCGCGATGCGTCCGGTGGGGGAGCAGCCGAATCCGGCGAGCAGGACGACCGCGAGCGCGAGCGGCAACGTGGCGGATGACTTCATAGGTGTGGGGTTAATTGCCTCCAGTATAACAAAAAACCGCCGCGATCAGCGATCGTAGCGGGTGAGGAAGAGGGTGTCGTGCTCGACGTGCCAGCCGTCGAGCACGCGCTCGCCGGCGGGGGGGATGTGCTCGAGCCTGCC
>CAYRYG010000062.1:0-3753 GCA_964428465.1 uncultured Gammaproteobacteria bacterium | reverse complement strand
GAGCGGATACGCGCGCCCGCCCTCCTCGTGGAACCAGTGGAACCCCGGGCCCGCGTCGGTGTCGCACGCGACGAGCGCGCCGCCCGGCACGCGCCTGCCGTGGCCGCGCAGGTTGTCGAAGGCCGGCGCGGAGCCGTCGTCGAGCAGGATGACGGCGGACATCGGGGACGGCTTGGCCCCGTAGGGGACGTGCGTTCCCGTGAGCACGAGCCGATTGCCGACCCTCGCGACGAAGTTCCAGTCGTCCGGGCAGGAGTGCCGCGCGACCACGTTGACGCGGTCGTCTCCGCCGGAGGCGGATCCGCCTTCGGCGGAGAGCGAGCGGATCCGCGCGTCGCGGCGCTTGCCGTCGTCGCCCGGCGAGAACATTCCCTCGGGCTCCGGCTCGCGCACCTGCTCGACCTCGAGGGTGAGCAGGTACAGGTCGTCGCCGTCCGCGAGGAACGCGGGGTACTCCCCGCACTCGATCGGCGTCGCGACGCCGTCCACCACGAGTGACGGGCCCGAGCGATACTGCCTTTCCTCGAAGCGTTCCGACTTGCTCCAGCCGACGTAGCGGAGCTTGCCGTCCACGACGCGCACGGTGTCGCGCTGGATCTCGGCGAACCTCGGGTGGTCCGTCCCCTCGATCTGCTGGCCGCCCTTGCCGCGGACGATCGTCACGGGGCCGCAGGTCTGCCGTGCGAGCACCGAGAAGATCGACTCGCCCGGGGGGAACAGCCGCACGGGCGGGAGTTCCTCGACGGTCGGCGGGAGACGCGGGTGCGCGTAGGTGAGCGCCGTCTTCCGGTACTCGTCCGTGATCTCCTCGCATAGGACGCGGATCGCGCCGTCCTGGAGGAACTCGACGCCCTTCACGCCGCGGCCGGTTCCCTTCGGGAGGGCGAAGGCCAGGACCTCGTGCGCTCGCAGCGGGGCGGCACGTCCCTGTACGGCGAGGTGGACGCGGTACGCGTGCTCGTCGGTGAGCGGGTGCTCGGACAGGGAGCGCAGGACCCTGCGCAGACGTTCTTCGGAATGATCGAATGCCACGTGTTCTCCAGAGAGGCCGGGCTATCTGATCACGGATTGACGGTTTCGTCAATCGCGCCTAAGCTTCCCGCGGAGGCGTTCATGCCCGACCCGTTCATCGAGCCCGACGGCCACAAGAAGCCGTATCGCGTGGGGCTTCTGTTCGCCCCCGATCTCATCGATCCGCGGATGCGCCGTGTCTACCACGGACTGCTGTACGCGATGTTCCTGCTCTTCGCGACGCTCATGTTCATCACGCCAGGCGACGGTTGGCGCTGGGCGCTCGTCTACGTCCTGGCCGGCGTTCCCTTGTCGTGGGCCTTCGTCCGGTTCGTGGATTTCATGCGTCGCAGCATGGATCCCAAGGCGGCGCGACTGGCGATGACCGCCGACGGCCGTACGTTGCTGGAGGAAGGCGAGGGCCTGCACAGGCGCCGCGAGCGGCTGATGGAGGACCGCGGCTCGCCGTACCCGCTCCTGGTCGAACAGATCGCGCGACGTGGAATCGACGCGGCCACCGTGGAATCGTGCGCCGAGGCCTACGCCGCGGCCTGGCAGGACCAGCTCCGCTTCGAGAGCGACCTGCGTGCCCGCCAGGAACGCCACCTGCGCGGCGAGAAGGTCGCGCTCGTCAGCCGTCTCTCCCCGTAATCCGCCCGCACAAGGAGGTCCCTTGCACTCGTTCAAAGATCCGCCCGGCCACGTTCTGCCCGAGCGTTCCTGCTCCGTCTCCGCCATCGTCCTCGATCCGCGCTTGAGGCGTATCGCCTTCTGGATGCCAACGGCCATGGTCGCGCTGATCGTCATCTCGTGCGTCCTGGCTCTTCCCATGCCGCATCCTGGCGTGCGTACCAACGTGCTGTACGTGATCAACGCCGTCGTGCTCGTCCTCATGTGGTGGTTCTTGTACGACATGTCGTACGCCTCGTCCATGCGCGCGGCGCGGCGCGACCATCCGCAGGCCGTGCGCCTGGCGCAGACCAAGGTCGGCCTCGCGCTGCTCGAGGAGGGCGACGTGCTCCACGAGCGGCGCGGACATCTCGCGGCGCTCATGCGCAACCGGTTCCCGCTCGACATCGCGTTCGTCGTCGACGCCATGTGCGACGGGTCGGACGCCGCGAACCCGATCGACCGCGTCTGGGAACACCAGCTCGCGCTCGAACGCGACCTCGCCGACCGCCAGCGCCGTCACCTCGCCGGCGAGCCGGTCGGCATCATCGGGCACCTCGGCACTCCCGCGACCTGACCGGCCGCGGTTTTTTTCTTGACTCGACCGAATCGTACGTGTAGGTTCGGGCAGGAGGTTGGAATGCCCTACCATCGGGACGACGACACGTCCCAGTGCGAATCGATCGGCGGGTCGTCGTTCGTGGACGACGGATCGGCGGCGGGATGCCGCTACCACACGCCGGAAGGCCACGCACAGCCCATGCGCGGCGAACGGCTGTTCCTGCGCACGCTCCTTCGGCCGCGGACGCTGATGCTCTGGTGCTACGCCTGGGGCGTGCCATCCGGTCTCGTGCCGATCCTGTTCTTTCCCGCGTCGTCGTTCATCCCGGCCATGTTCATGGTGCTCGGCATCCAGGTGCTCGTCGTGTACGCGACACTCCGGACGTTCCGTTACGTCCGCCTGGCGACGTGCGGCAGCGATGGGCTGTGGATTCTTCTTCAGACCGAGGAAGGCAGGGCGACGATCACGGACGCGCACCAGCTCTACGTTCTTCGGCAGCCGTTCGAGAACGGCGCGTACGAGGCCAGCCCGTACACCTTTCGTCTGTGGAAGCGACACCTTGAAGATGAGCGCGTGCTCGCCGAGGTACAGGAGCGTCTCATCGACGCATGGGTGAACTCCGGCGAGCCCTACGGACCGCAGCGCACCCGCTTCTTCCCGTAACCGGCCCGGTTGCGGATTTTTTCTTTCCGCGCCGCGATTTGACACCCCGCCCCCCTGGGCTAAAATGCCACCACTATGGACAAGCAACTCCGCCGCATTCTTGATTTGATCCGACGCACCGGCGACCGCATGGTGGTTACCGACACGAACGGGGAGGACGTCTACGTGGTCATGGGGCTGGAACAGTACGAGTCCCTAGTTGACGTTTCGCTTCCGGACGACGATGGAGGATGGGACGAAGGCTGGTGGGATGACAACACTGGGCTAGACAAACCGCACGACCCAAGCGGTCCGTCTCTTAGTGGCGGACCGGCAGGCGATGTCGCAGAAGGGCCTTCTGACATCTGGGAGGCCATGCGGCCGGCAGGGGAACCAGGGGACACCTGGGACCTGAGCAAAATGTCGGACGGGGAGAAAACCGACCTCGAACGGCAGTTTCAGGACTATCAGCGCCAAAAGGAGCAGGAGTCGTCCGCCAAGGCTCCGGTGAGCCAGAAGCCGGAGGAAACAAAGGAAACACCAGCAAAGGACGAGGATTTCGGCGAGGAACAGTTCTACTTGGAACCGGTGGAATAGTCCGCGCAAGGGGTCTTGCGTAAGTGAGCGCCTTTTGTTATAATTTCGCCGTCTTACGACATTGTCATTAAAATTAATCTAACTAGAGCAATTTTTTGCCCGCCTGGACCACGTGCACGAGGATGTGGCCACGTGATCCGGCCGGGCAAGACCGAACCAAGAACGGTCAAGCTCCAAAAAATGCTATGGCAGAAGCGTTTGTCCGCAACAAGACCCACGTCAACGTGGGCACCATCGGCCACGTCGACCACGGCAAGACGACCACGACGGCC
>CAYRYG010000061.1:0-7519 GCA_964428465.1 uncultured Gammaproteobacteria bacterium | reverse complement strand
CCATGCGCCTGTAGCTCAACGGATAGAGCACCTGGCTTCGAACCAGGGGGTTGGGAGTTCGATCCTCTCCAGGCGCACCAAAAACCGACCCGTTTCCGGGCCGGTTTTCGTTTGTCCACGTTCGTTCCCTAGCGGGTCAGGGAGATGGTCTCGGCCAGCTCCGCCTCCGGCGCGGCAACCGTGACGCGGCCGTCCGCGTCCTGGCTGATGGTGTAGCCGGTGTTATAGACGGCCTCCGAGGTCCAGCCCGCGCCGGTCGCCGACGGGTCGTACGGGAGGGAGGAAAGGTATTCGGTCACAAGGCACGGCGCGATGTCGTATTCGTCCGTCAGCGGGTCGGCGTCGTCCGGGGCCATGTTGGTCGCGGCGGCCGGCAGGGCGCCCGTGGCGCAGGTAAACACGCCGTTGTTCTCCACCATGTTGGCGCTGATGCCGTTCATGACGGTGTTAAGGTGCGAATAGCGCGTCGAGTTGCGCGCGAGCGCGAACTGGCGGGCCGGGTTCAGCACGGCGACGACGATGCCGACCAGGATGGCGATGAGGGCCATCACGATGAGCATTTCGAGGAGCGTGAACCCTTTGGCGTTCTTCACGGACATAGGAGGGTGATGATGAATAAAAAGACGAACGTGTGGACAACTTGTCTACAGTATAGCAAACCATGCCAATCCCCGCCAAAGATGCTATACTTGGAAGGAACAAACGCGTTCTTATGCCGCAAAAAATCAAGCTTCCCCCGGAGAACAACAAGGAGGGCGTGGAGAAGTTCGAGGAGATCCTGCAGCGCGGGGTGCGCGAGGCGCAAAAGATCCCGTCGCTCAAGGACATGAGGAAGCTCGCGGACGCCTCCGTGCGCGAGCTCGTCGACGGCATCATTCGTTTCGCGTACCTCTCCCGCGCGTCCGACGTACACATCGACCCGGGCGAGACCGTGATGACCGTCCGCTACCGCATCGACGGCATCCTGTACGACGTGCTCGTGCTCCCGAAGAAGGCACTCGTCACGTCGCTTACCCGCATCAAGGTGCTGTCCGAGATGCGCACCGACGAGCACATGGCCGCGCAGGACGGCCGCTTCCGCCTGGTGTTCGACGGGCTCCCGGTGGACGTGCGCGTGTCCATCATCCCGACGTATTACGGCGAGAACGCGGTGATGCGCCTTTTGGTCGGACAGGCCCGCGCGATCGAGATGGAACAGCTCGGCATGGAGGAGGAGGACCTCGCGAAGATCCAGCGCAACCTCTCCAAGTCCTACGGGATGCTGCTCGCGACCGGCCCGACCGGCTCCGGGAAGACGACCACGCTGTACTCCGCGCTCCAGGGGCTGAACAAGCGCGACGTCTCCATCATCACCATCGAGGACCCGATCGAGTACACCATCCCGGGGATGACCCAGATCCAGGTGAACCCGCAGACCAACCTCACGTTCGCGCAGGGGCTGCGCTCCATCGTGCGCCAGGACCCGAACGTCATCATGGTGGGCGAGATCCGCGACGAGGAGACCGCGGCCATCGCCGTGAACGCGGCCATGACCGGCCACCTGCTCCTCTCCACGCTGCACACCAACGACGCGGCGGTCACGCTCCCCCGCCTGCTCGACATGGGCATCGAGCCGTTCCTCATCGCGTCCACGGTCAACGTCGCGGTGGGCCAGCGCCTCGTGCGCAAGCTCTGCCCGAAGTGCGCGTCGCGCCGGAAGCTCACCAGCGTCGAGCAGGAAAGTCTGAAGCACCTGCTCCCGAGCGGGTTCGTGACGCAGTTCAAGGAGTTCGCCGAGCCCGTGGGCTGCGACGCGTGCAACCACGCCGGCTACCAGGGACGCATCGGCATCTACGAGGTCCTGGAGATGACCGAGCGCATGCGGCACATGGTCATGAAGCAGGAAACCGCGGACGAGCTCCGCAAGGCCGCGATCGAGGAGGGGATGACCACCATGCTCATGGACGGCCTGCGCAAGGCCGCCGCGGGCGTCACGTCCATCGCCGAGGTGCTGCGCGTCATCCACTCATAACGCTATGTTCCGACGCAAGGGGGAAGAACCGTCCAGCTGGTCCGGCGCGAAGGCGCCGCGCTTCATCCTGCTTTCCAGCAAGGAGAAGATGTTTTTTGCGAAGTACCTCGGCGTCATGCTGCAGGCCGGCATCCCGCTCGACAAGAGCCTGTTCGCCATCCACAACCAGGCGCAGTCGCGCTCGCTCCACTCCATCCTGCACGTGGTGCTCACCGACATCGCCTCCGGCGAGTTCCTTTCCACGTCGCTCAAGAAGTTCCCGTCCGTGTTCGACAACCTGTTCGTGAACATGGTGACGGTGGGCGAGGAGTCCGGGACGCTCGCGGACTCCATGTTCCGCCTGGCCGACCACATCGAGAAGGTGCGCGAGCTCAAGTCGAAGATCCGCGGGGCCACGCTCTACCCGCTCATCGTGGTCGCGGGCACGCTCGCGACGGCGGCGTACCTGGTGCTCGTCCTCCTCCCGCAGCTCACTCCCCTCTTTGCCTCCCTCAACGTCGAGCTCCCGTGGACCACGCGCGTCGTGCTCGGCACGTCCGACTTCCTCACGCACCAGTGGCCGTGGGTGCTCGGGGGAATCGCGCTCGCCGTCGTGGTCGGGATCGTCCTGTTGCGCGTAAAGCCCACGCACTACGCCATCGACCTGGTGCTTTTGAAAATTCCGGTCCTCGGACCCCTCATCACCAAGATCCAGATCGCGCAGATGTCGAGCGTCACCGGGACGCTGCTCAAATCCGGCATCACCATCATCGAGGCGCTCAAAATCGCGTCGTCATCGGCGGACAACCTGGTGTATCGGCGCTGGCTGGTCGCGGTGTCGGAGTCCATCCAGGAGGGCGAGGACATCTCGAGCTACCTCGGCAAGCACCGCGCGCTGTTCCCGGGGTTCGTCACGCAGATGATCGCGATCGGCGAGGAAACTGGAAAGCTCGACGAGTCGTTCCTGTTCATCTCCACCTTCGCCGAGCGCGAGATCGACGACGCCACCAAGACGCTCACCACCGTGCTCGAGCCGCTCATGTTGCTCGTGGTCGGCGGGTTCGTCGGATTCATCGCCATCGCCATCATCACCCCGATCTATTCCCTCACCAGCGGCATCCGCGCCTAGTATGAGTTCCCCGCGCGGATTCACCATCGCCGAGGTCACCATCGTCATCGGGCTCCTCGGCATCCTGCTAGCGCTCGGCACGCTCTTTTCCGGCTCGTACTTACGGGACCAATACCTTCGGGCGGCGGGACAAACCGTGATCGCGGAGCTCCGGCGCGCGCAAACGGACGCGATCACCCAGGCCGACGACGCCGGGCACGGAGTCAAGGTCTTCGACGGATCCGTGGTCCGGTTCGCCGGAGACAGCTACGCGGCGCGCAATGTCGCGCTCGACGTGACGACCGAGTTCCCCTCCGGCGTGACCGTTCCGGGAACGAGCGAGATCGCGATCCCCGCGGGCGCGTCCGGCCCCGCGGCCACCACCACCGTGACGATCGAACAAAACGCGCTTGCCATCGACATAACGCTGACGCCGTATGGGGTTCTCACGGTCGCGGAGCGGACAATCGGTCATTGAGGTGCTCGTCGCCATCTTCATCCTCGCCTCCCTGGCGACGGCCGGGTTCGTGCTCTTAAGCACCACATTCTCAGAGGGGCTGGCGGTGAGCGAGCGCGGGCGGGCGGACAACGTCCTGTCCGACGGGTTCGAGGCGGTCCGCCAGATCCGAAACCAATCGTTCGACCTCCTCGCGGACGGGACGCACGGCCTGTCCGCGTCCGGCGGGGTCTGGTCGTTCAGCGGCGCGTCGGACCAGGACGGCATTTACGGCCGGACCGTCGAGGTCGCGACCGTCGACGACCTCACGCGCGAGGTGACGGTCACCGTGGCCTGGGTGAACCACCTCGGCCGGACGGAGACGCGGTCCGCGACCACGCGGTTCACGGACTGGGGCACGACGTTTTCCGCGCCATCCTCGAACTGCTACGGGGAGACGGCCACGGGCGACTGGTCGAACCCGATCGTGGTCGGGAGCGCGGACATCGGCCCGGGCAACCAGGGGACGGACCTGGTCATCGACTACCCGTACCTGTACATGAGCGGCGTGGCGGCCGCGTCCGCGAAGCCGGACCTGTTCGTCTTCGACGTCAGCGCGCCCGCCTCGCCCGTGCTCATCGACGAGCTGGACATCGGCGCGGACGGCATCAACTCCATCGCCTTGGGCGACGGGTACCTGGTGGCCGCGTCCTCGAACAACGGCCGCGAGTTCATGGTGATCGACGTGAGCGACCCGGCGAACGTCGCGCTCGCCGGATATTCCAACCTCTCGGGAGACGAGGACGCGCTGTCCGTGACCACGATCGGCGCCCTGGCGCTGCTCGGGCGCGACGACGGGGCGGCCCCGGAGATCTACGCGTACGACGTCACCGTGCCGGCGACCCCGTCCCTGCTCGCCACGTTCGAGTCGGCCGGAGGGGTGAACGACTTCACGGCGAGCGTCGACAACGTATTTGCCGCCACTGAGGATGGGGCCAACGACGTGCGCGTCATCGACATCACGGACCCCCTCGTTCCGACGGAACTCACCACGTACGACCTGTCGACGGGAAGCGCGAGCGAGAGCGTCGCCTACAACGACCCGGGCGTGCTGTTCGTCGGGCACCAGGACGGGACGTTCACCCCGGTCGACGTCTCGGACCCGCTCGTTCCCGTCGAGTACCCGACCACCGCGGTCGGCGGGTCGGTCAGGGACATGGTGTGCACCAACAGCCAGCTGGTGTTCATCGGGACGACCAACAGCAACAAGGAATTTCTCATCCTCGACATCACGGACCTGGACGCGGTCACGGAATACGCCTCGCTCAACTTCCCGCAGGTCGTGGGCGGCCTCGACTTCGCCGCGAACATGGTATTCGCCGCCGTGCGCTCCAACGACGCGCTGCGCATCATTACTTCCTCCCCGTAATATGAATCGACGCGGATTCACCCTGGTCGAGATCCTGCTGTACGTCGCGCTGTTCGCGATCACCATGAGCGCGCTGTCGTCCGTGTACATCAGCAGCCTATCCACGGACCTGCTCGCCAAGCGCGCGCAGGACCTCATCGAGACGCAGCGGCACGCGGGCATCCGGCTGCGCGAGACCGTGCAGTCCGCGAACCAGATCACGGTCCCGGCGAGCGGAACCGCGGACACGCTCACCGTCGACGGCCCCGGGATCGCGGACGGCCCGGTGACGTTTTCCGTGATCGCCGGCCGGCTGTACATGGAAACGGCGGCGATCCCGGCGACGGCCATCACCCCGGCCGACCTCACGGTGGCCGCGTTCACCGCGACGCGGCTCGGCGGCTCCCCCCCGGGCGTCGAGATCGTCCTCACGATCACCGCGGAAAGCGGGACCACCACGCTCACGGAAACTTCCGACTTCATCGTGACCTTGCGCTATGAATAACCCGCGCGGATTCGCCATCGTTGGCACGGTGCTGGTGCTGTGCGTCGTCATCATCCTGGTCGCGGCCGCGACCGCGCTCCGGCTCGCGAACCAGCTCAGCTCCGGGACCGAGCTCCGGCAGTGGTCGGACGCGCAGCGCCTGGCCGAGGGGTGCGCCGAGGTCGCGCTGCAGAGCCTGCGCGAGGACTCCGCCTACCTGGGCGACGAGACCGTCGCGATCGGCTCGGACAGCTGCACCATCCGTCCGGTCGTCACGGCGGGGCTCGTCACCACGATACAAACAGAGGCGACCGTTTCCGGCCACCCCTATCGGATCGAGATCGAATTGGACGACGTGGAAACCGTGCACGTCACGTCATGGAAACACGTCACCGCCTTCTAGCGCGCACCGGCAGGTACGGCATCGCGTCTTCCTCGGTCACCGCCTTCGCCTTCACGAGCTCCGTGATGGCCGCCTCGAGGGTCACCATTCCCTCCGAACGTCCCGTCTGGATGACAGACGGGATTTGTTCGACCTTGTTCTCGCGGATCAGGTTGGCGCACGCCCCGTTATTCACGAGGATCTCGCGCGCAGCCACGCGGCCGCCGCCCTTCGCGCGCGGCAGCAGGGTCTGCGCCACGATCCCGCGCAGGGTGAGCGCGAGCTGGGCGCGGACCTGGTCCTGCTGGTGCTCGGCGAACGAGTCGACGATGCGGTGCACGGTCTGCGCCGCGGAGTTGGTGTGCAGCGTGGAGAAGACGAGATGGCCGGTCTCGGCGAGGGTCAGCGCGGCGGAAATGGTTTCGGGGTCGCGCATCTCGCCCACCATGATGACGTCCGGGTCCTGGCGCAGCGCGTGGCGCAGCCCCTCGGAAAACGACAGCGTGTCCGTCCCGACCTCGCGCTGCTTCACGAGCCCCTTGGCGCTCGGGAAGGTGAACTCGACCGGGTCCTCGAGCGTCAGGATGTGCGCGGCCTCGCGCTCGTTGATGTCCTGGAGCAGTGACGCGAGCGTCGTCGACTTCCCCGTCCCGGACGGGCCGGTGACGAGTACCAGGCCGTTTGGCATGCGCGAGAACGACGCGACCGTCTCCGAGAGACCGATGTCCTCGAAGGAAGGGATCTCAAGCGGGATGAGACGCGCGGCCACCGCGACGTTGCCGCGTTCCACGTGCACGTTGAAGCGGAAGCGGTGCTCCCCGTCCTCGTGGCCGAAATCCAGCTCGCGGCGTTCCAAAAACAGCTTCCACTGGCGGTCGGAGACGATCTCGCGCACCAGCGCCTCGATCGCGGTTCCGGTCAGCGGCTTCGCGTCGGTCGGGCGCAGTTCCCCGTCGATGCGCTGCACGGGCGGGTGCCCGGCGGCAAGGTGCAGGTCGGACGCGCCCCCGGCGGCGGCTTCCTTAAGGAGCGATGACATGGACATACGCGTGGGTTACCAACCTTTGACTTTAAGACCGGCGGCCGCGGCGGCGACCTGCGCCTCCTGCTTGCTCGTCCCGGTACCGACCGCCACCTGCTCCTTGTCGAGGTAGATCCCGACCTGGAACACCTTGGCGTGGTCCGGTCCCTCCTCCGACAGCACGCGGTACGACGGCGTCACGCCGAGCTTCTCCTGCGCGGCCTCCTGGAACTTGCTCTTCGGGTCCACGTACAGGCGGGACTCGAGGATCTCCGGCAGCTTCGAGACCACGCTGCGTAGGATGAACTCCTTGGACGCCTCCCAGCCGAGGTCGAGGTAGATCGCGCCGATGATCGCCTCGAAGGCGTTGGCAAGGATGTACCGGCGGGCCTTGGACTTCTTGTCCTTCGACTCCCCGCGGGAGAGGTACAGGTAGTCGTCCACGCCGAACGCCTCGCAGATGCCGGACATCATGTCCGCGTTCACGAGCGACGCGCGCCAGTTGGTGAGGTCGCCCTCGGGGTTCTCGTAGTTGTGGTACAGGTACTCGGTGACGACAAGCTCCACGACGGCGTCGCCGAGGAATTCGAGCCGTTCGTTGTGGCCGAGCGGAAAGTCGGGGTGCTCGTTCAGGTACGAGCGATGAACAAGCGCTTGGCGTAGCGTGTCTTTGTTGAGAAACGTCACGCC
>CAYRYG010000060.1:0-7736 GCA_964428465.1 uncultured Gammaproteobacteria bacterium | reverse complement strand
GGCGGACGGACCGTGACCACGGCGCTGACCCAGAGCGAGGTCACGGGCGTCACGCTGTCGGGAGATGGGTCCTCGGTGAATTTCTACAATCCGAACGACGGCAAATTTTACACGGTAGACGCCGAGGGAAACATCGTGCTCCTTTCGGACGAGCAGTTCCCCGAGGTCGAGAACGTGGAATGGAACGGCGACGCGGACAAGGCCGTGCTCGAGTTCCCGGACGGGAGCAACGTGGTGTACGACTTCGACGCGGAACGGCAGGTGACGCTGCCGTCGCACTGGGAGGACTTCGAGTTCTCCGCGACCTCCGACGAGATCGAGGCCAAGTCCGACGCCGTGGACCCGAACAACCGCTGGCTCGTCACGGTGAACGCCGACGGCAGCGGCGCGGAGGCGTTCCAGGCGCTCGGCGAGAACGGCGACAAGGTAACCGTGTCCTGGTCGCCGAACAACCAGGTGGTCGCGTTCTCGGACACGGCATCTTCGCTGTCCGGCGGCCTCGACCGCAAGCTCATCCTGCCCATCGGCCTGAACGGAGAAAACTACCGCGGGCTCACCGTGGAAGGCCTCGGCTTCCTCCCGAACTGGGCCCCGGACGGCAAGCATCTCCTGTACTCCGTGGCCGGCGACTACTCGAGCAACAAGCCGCTCCTGTGGGTCGTCGACGCGACGCCGGCGACCATGGGCGAGAACCGCCACTCGCTCTCGCTGAACACCTGGGCGGACAAATGCACGTTCACGGATTCCTCCACCGCCTACTGCGCGGTCCCGCGCAACCTGCCGAACAACTCCGGCCTGCAGCGCGCGCTCTACGAGAACTACCCGGACTCGGTGTACAAGGTCGATATCGTCCAGAACAAGGTGACGCTCGTGGCGATCCCGGAGGAGGACGTGGCCATGTCGGACCTGCGGGTCAGCGACGACGGCGCCACGCTCTACTTCGTCAGCGGCGACGACGGAACCCTTCAGTCGATCCGATTGCAATAAGCTATGCCCAGGCCCTGGCTCACGTTTCTCTCCATCGGGACGGTCAGCGCGATCGTCTTGGTCTTCTTTTTCCTCCGCCTCCAGCCGGTCCGGGCGCCGAGGGACGACGCGGACGACGCGGGCGCGCCCGCCGAGCTCGAGCAGCCCACGGTCACGTTCGTGAACCCGTCGCGCGGGCCCGCGGGCGCGAGGGTGACGATCGTCACGTTCGGCGACTTCCAGTGCGACGCGTGCAAGACGCTCGCGACGAACCTCGAGACCGTGATGCGCAGCTTCCCCGACGACGTGCGGATCGTCTGGAAGGACATGCCGAACGAGGAGGCACACCCGCTCGCCACCAAGGCCGCCATCGCGGCGCACTGCGCGGACCGGCAGGGTAAATTCTGGGAATACCACGACGAGCTGTTCGCGCGGCAGTCGTACCTGTCCGAGGAGGAATTCGTGACGATCGCCGCGGACCTGGCGCTCGACGCGTCCGCGTTTTCCCGCTGTACGGAGAACAACGACACGCTCGCCGTCGTGCGGAAGGACTTCGAGGAGGGCCAGGCGCTCAACATCCTGGCGACGCCGACGGTGTTCTTCGGAACGGAGTCGTACGCCGGAGCGCTGACCGCGGAGGAACTGACGGGGCTCATCCAGCAGGAACTGATCAAGTGATATGAAACGAGTGCTGGCATTGCTGCTGGTTGGCATCGCGCTTCTCCCCCTCGCGGCCCAGGCCGCCGCGACGACGGGCTGCTTTTGCTATTACGTCGCGGCAAGCGGGATCCAGTACTGCGCCTCCTCGGGCGTCACGATCAACTCGGCCTATTGCGAGGCCGACTGCGCCGCCTTTTACAACGGGACCGAGGCGAATCCGGGGGACGGGATCAACGTCCCGGACCTCACGACGTACACGACGACGGAGTCCCAAACGACGTTCGAGTCCGAGCTGTGCGCGGACAACGCGGAACCGGCCCAGGCAATGGCATCGTCCGGATCGGCCCCGACCCTCAGCCCCCTCCTCACGCCCCAGCTCGAAATTCCGATCCCCGACCTCTCGTTCGCGAAGGCCGTGGCCGACTCCAACGTCGTCACGTCGAATTTTATCGGGGAATACATCTCCGGCGTCTACAAATACCTGATCGGCTTCGCCATCTCCGTCGCCATCGTCATGATGATGATCGGCGGGCTGCAGTATGTCATCGGGGCGTCGACGGGAGAGATCGGAAAGGCCAAGGACCGCATCCGGAATGCCGTCGTCGGGCTCGTGCTGCTGCTGTCCGTCTATGTCATCCTGTTCACCGTCAACCCGCAGACGACGCTCTTTCCCGCCCTCGAGCTCACATACATCGCCGAGATCCCCACGGAAAACTTCTTCGAGCCGACGGACGCGAACGCCGTCGCGTGCACGGCGGCCGGGGCGGACCTGAGGAACGTCAACTCCTTCCAGGACTGCATGCTGTCAAACTTCGGGACGTCGGAATCGGAAGTCCAAACCAAGCTCGTGGACGTCAAATACAAGAGCCGCACGTACAAGGTCCACTCCCTGATCATGGCGGACTTCAAGGCCGCCCTCGCGGCCATCGACGCGTCGGGCGTCTCCTACGACATCACCACGGACTCCTCCGGGGGGACCTTCAACTGGCGTTGCAACAAGAACTACCCCACGGCCGTTTCCGCGCACGCCTGGGGCACGGCCATCGACGTGAATCCGGCGACCAATCCGAACTGTCCCCCGGGATGCACGGACGGAAACACGGCGACTGCCTGCAGCTGCGTGGGCGGAACCGCGTCACAGAGCTGCGAGACGATGTGCAAGGCGGCGAAGCCGTACGACATTCCGAAGGAGGTCATCGACGCGTTCGTCAACAACGGGTTCAGCTGGGGCGGCAACTATCGAAAGACGAAGGACTACATGCACTTCACCCACGTTAAGATCTGCTCGGGAGGCTAGCATATGTTCTCCTGCTCGAATTGCGACGCCCAGTTTCCCAAGTGGAGCGGACGCTGCACGGAATGTGGAAAATGGGGGACGGTCGGGGAGGAAGAAGGGGGACAGGGGACAGGGATCAGGAAACGGGGGGTGACGGGGGCGAAGGCCGCGACGTCGCGGGCGATTTCGGACGCGGCGAAGGAAGCGGACCCGGGGCGGGTCTCGACCGGGGTCGCGGAGATGGACCGCGTGCTCGGCGGCGGGCTCGTGCGCGGCGGGCTCGTGCTGCTCTCGGGCGAGCCGGGCATCGGCAAGTCCACGCTGGTCGCGCAGGTGGCGGGAGGATTCACAGGGACTTTAGTCCCGTCGCGCACGGACGCCACTAAAGTGGCTTTGAATACATTGTACGTCTCGGGCGAAGAGTCCGCGCCGCAGCTGGCGGGACGTTTCACACGCCTCGGGCTCGCGGCCGGCGCGGTGAACTTTTTGGAAGCACTGCCGATCGAGACCATCGTGGCGACCATCGAGAAGGAGAAGCCCACGCTCGCGGTGGTGGACTCGGTGCAGACGCTCTCGTCGTCCGAGCTCGACTCCGCGGCCGGGACACCGGCGATGGTCCGGTACGCCACCGGGTTGCTGCTCGACCTCGCCAAGCGCACGCACATCCCGATCCTGCTCATCGGGCAGGTCACCAAGGACGGCGCGATCGCCGGGCCGAAGACGCTCGAGCACCTGGTGGACGTGGTGGTGTCGCTCGAGGGCGACCCGGTGCACGCGTACCGCATCTTGCGCGCCACGAAGAACCGGTTCGGGGCCACCGACGAGGTGGGCGTGTTCGAGATGACGGGCGCCGGGCTCGCGGCCGTCGAGAATCCGAGCGCGCGGTTCCTCGAGGAGCGCCGCAACGTTCCGGGCTCGGTCATCGCCGCGACGATGGAGGGGTCGCGCGTGTTCCTCGTGGAGGTACAGGCGCTCGTTGAGAAGTCGAGCTACGGGACGCCGGTGCGCCGCGCGTCCGGATTCGACCAGAACCGTCTCCAGATGCTCTGTGCCATCCTGTCCAAGCACGCGGGGCTCAGGCTCGGCGAGGCGGACGTGTACGTGAACGTGATCGGCGGGCTCGAGCTGCGCGAGCCGGCCGCGGACCTGGCGGTGTGCGCGGCGATCGTGTCCGCGTCGAAGAACGCCGCGTCCGCGGGACCGGTCGTATTCGCGGGCGAGGTAGGGCTCGGCGGCGAGGTGCGCTCGGTCGTCGGACTCGACCGCCGCGCGTCCGAGGCAAAGCGCATGGGGATCGAAACCGTGGTAACGCCGAAGACGATCAAGACCGTGAAGGATTTATAATCATTCAAGGTGGACCTCGTCGAAGGACTGGCGGACCTGCTCCTTGAGCAGCGGGTGGCGGTCCAGCTCCGGGTCACCGGCAAGAAGGCGCGCGGCGATGTCGCGCGTTTTTTTCATGAGCGGGATGTCGGACTCGTTGGCGAGCTTGAAGTCCGGGAACCCGGACTGCGCCGTGCCGAACACGTTCCCCGCCCCGCGAAGCCTCAGGTCGATCTCCGCGAGCTCAAACCCGTTGTTCGTGCGCGTCATCGCGGCGAGGCGCTCCTTCGCGGACGGCGTCCATCCGTCCGGCACGAGGTAGCAGTGCGACTGGATGTCCGAGCGCCCGACGCGGCCGCGCAGCTGGTGGAGCTGCGAGAGGCCGAACCGCTCCGCCCCGACGATCACCATCATGCTCGCGTTCGGCACGTCCACGCCCACCTCCACGACCGTGGTCGAGACGAGGACGTCGGTCTGCCCCGCGCGGAACGCGTCGATGGCCGCGGCCTTGTCGTCGGACGGCATCTTCCCGTGCAGCATCCCGACGCGGACCGTCTTCGGGAGCACGGCCGCCACGGTCTTCGCGACCTCGGCCACGGACTTCGCCCCGAGCGCGTCGGACGGGTCGATGAGCGGGCACACGACGAACGCCTGGCGCCCCTCGCGGATCTCGGAGAGCACGTGGTCCCACATCGGCTTCTTGTCCTTGTCGAAGACCAGGCGCGTCGCGACCGGCTTGCGGCCGGCGGGCATCTGGTCGAGCACGGACAGGTCGAGGTCGCCGTAGATGGTGAGCGCGAGCGAGCGCGGGATCGGAGTCGCGGTCATGGAAAGGAGGTGCGGCGCCGGCGTCCGGTCGAGGAGCGCCTTGCGCTGCTGCACGCCGAAGCGGTGCTGCTCGTCGACGACCACGAGCGCGAGGTCCGGGATGTCGATCCCCTGGAGGAGCGCGTGCGTCCCCACGAGGCACCGGACGCGCCCGTCGGCGACGGCCTGCAGCAGCGCCTTGCGCGGCACCTCCTCTTCCCCGATGCGCGCCTGCGACGCGGTCAAAAGCCCGACGTCAAACTCGTCCATTACCGGGGAATGGAAAAATTTGGTGAGGGCCGACTGTTGCTGCGACGCGAGGATCTTGGTCGGCGCGAGGAACGCGGCCGTGAGGCCGGCGCGCGTGACGCCCGCGATCGCGATGGCGGCCACCGCGGTCTTTCCGCTGCCCACGTCGCCCTCGAGCAGCCGGTTCATCGGCCGGTCCTTGCCACAGTCCTTCACCGCGTCCCACGCCGCCCGGCGCTGCGCGTCGGTGAGCGGGAACGGGAGCGACGCGACGAACGCCTTGAGATGCTCCACGTCCGCCGCGACCGCGCGGGCGGGCTTCACCTCCCGCTCGCGACGGACCTCCGCGAACATCAGCTGGTGGATGAGCAGCTCGTCGAACTTCAGCCGGTTGACCGCCGCGTCGAGCGCGGCGCGCGACTCGGGAAAGTGGATCGCGCGGACCGCCTCGGCGCGCGACGGGAACGACTCCTCCGCGACGAGCTCCGCGGGCAGAAACTCGGGCAGCTCCTCGGCCGCGGGAAGCGCGCCCTCGATGGCCGCGCGCAACCGGCGCATGGTGAGCGTCCCGGACAGCCCGTACACCGGGATGATGCGTCCCGTGTGGACCCGCACGCCGGCCGGCTCCCACACCGGGCTCACCAGCGTCCTTCCAAATCGATTATCCACGCGCCCGGCCAGCGCCACGAGCGACCCGGCGCGCAGCGTCTTCGTGAGATATGGCTGGTTGAACCAGGTCACCTTCAGCTCCCCGGACTCATCCGCGACGATCGCCTCGGTGAGCGTGACCCGCCGGTTCTTGCTCGGGCGCGACTCGATCGTCCGGATGCGCGCGGTCACGGTCACCGTGTCGTCGTGCCGGAGCGACGCGATCGGCTTCGTGACCGAGTAGTCCTCGTAGCGGAACGGCAGGTACGCCAACAGGTCCCGCACGCTCACGATCCCGAGCGCCCGGAGGTCCTTTTCGGCCAGCCCCCCGATCCCGGAGAGCGCGGTGACGGGTGTGGACAAGTGCAGGGCCATAAAGAGTATACGGTATTCAGTGCTGCGATACTGTATACCGAATACCGAATACTGAATACTGAATACTGAATACTGAATACCCACCCCCCCAACAAAAAAACCCGGGGGTGTCCCCTCGGGCTAGGCGGCGTCCGGGCGCGGGATGCGGCGCTCAATTTCCTGGCGGATGCGCTCGATCCCGTAGCCGCTTGGCACGGAGATCCACGGCGTCCCGGTCTGCGCGCAGGCGGGGATGAGCTGCTCGTCCGTGTCGTGGCCGACGAACCGGCGCAGGATGATCACGAGGTCCGCGCCGCCGGTCGTCACCCGCTCGCGGGCGGCCTGGATGGAACGCGGGCTGAACTCCGTCTTCATCCACGCGAGCTCCCCGAGCCCGAACGCGCGCTCGATGCGCTCGCGGTTGGGCTCGCGCGGGTCGCCGCCGATCATGAGCACGCGCTTCCCGCGCGTGAACGCGAGCCACGGCCAGTCCGGCGAGATCGCAGGCTCGTCCGCCTCGGGCGGTGCGCGCGCGTCGCGTTCCGCGGTTCGGATCGCGCTTCGCAGCGCCTTGAGCTCGGGTGACGACTCCATGAGGCCGAGAAAGGGCGCGGTGAGGTTCACGAGGCGCGTGTTCGTGGCGCCAACCCCGATGCGCAACGCGGCCGCGACGAGCGGACGCACTTCCTCGAACGGCGCGGCGTCACGGATGGCGGACTCGATGACCGCGAGCACCCGTCCGACGTTGGCCTCGCCGTCGTCCTCGCTCAGCGCGCGGTCGTACAGCCGGTTGAGGCACGCGCGCGCGTCCGATTCCCAGCTCGCCGACTTGGGCGCGCTCACGCGCTTCGGCCCGTGGACGAACCCGCACCGCTCGCGCTCGGCGTACGACGTGACCGACGCCAGCAGCGCGTGCACGCGCGCGTCTTCCATTCCCCGCTCCTGCAGGTACCGGAGCCGCGCGACCACGTACTCGAGGAGCGAGACCTGCACGTCCCTCGGGAACCCGCGCAGGCGTCCCGCGTCGTCGAGAAACGCGGCGAGATCCTCCTGTTCCTCGGTCCCCAGACGGTCGGTGCGCAGCAGCGGGAGCAGCGCGCGGAGCGGGCCGCGCCAGTCCGGGACGGACGGGGGCGGTCGCGGGCACTCGTGTTCCGGGCGCGCGGGCACGGCGGGCGGCGGCTCGACGACGGGCGCCGGTTCGCGCGCGATCGGCGCGGCCGGCTCCTCCGTCGAGCCGGGAACGCGGACGAGCCTGAGCTCGAACCCCGCTTCCCTGGCCCGGCCGAGCAACGATACAAATCGCCCGACCAACGCATCGAATTCCGCCTGCAAGGCGGCAGGATCTTCTTTCTCTGACATGCCCTATCCTCCAGCATGGGACCCGATCTTGCCGCAACGCGGGCCGATTGTCAACGCGCGCAAATCAAAGCCGCCCAGGGAATCCCTGGGC
>CAYRYG010000059.1:5119-7958 GCA_964428465.1 uncultured Gammaproteobacteria bacterium | reverse complement strand
CGTCGTACTCGGTGGGCGAGTCCTTGCCGCTGAAGTACCCGTAGATGTTCCCCGAGGCGCAGGTGTACCCGCCGAACGTCTCGGTCAGGAACCTGTGGATCGCCCTCGCGACGCTTTGGCCGCTCTTCGAGTGCTTCCTACCGGGATTTTGCCCGCGTGTCAATTGACACGCGGGCGTTCCGCTGTCGGCCCGCCAGGGATGGTTTCTCGTTGCCTCATCGTTGCGTCACGGACACGATGGCCCACCCGTATCCGTCTTCTTTGGTCGAGTCCGGAATCATGGCCGCCACGTACACGCGCAGGCGACCGTCCGGAAGCAGCACAACCTTCGGGTCGTTGAGCGAGCGTACGTCCAGGTCCGTGAAGTCGCTCCAGCCGAGCAGCTCGCCGTCGTAGTCGAACGTTTCCCCCCCGTCCGAGCTCACGTAGGCATGCAGGGTTCCGAGCCGTCCCACCGGCGGCCGCGGCCCCGCGGCCTGGTTCATGATGACGAGCCATGCCCGTCCGTCGGGGAGCATGATGGCGTTCGGATCCGCGTAGTGGTTCGTCGCGAGCGTGCCGTGCAGGATGTCCTCGTCGGTCAGCTCGAAGCGCATGCCGTTGTCGCCCGGTTCGGAATACGCGCGGTTGACCGTGATGTCGCCCGCCGCGTTCGTCCCGTTATAGAGCAGAACCACGCCGCCGTCCGGATCCACGAAGACGGTGGACACGCCGAAGGTCCTCGCGTTCGGATCGCTCGAATCCGCACCGGGCGGCGCGTAGCGGATTCCGTCGTCGGGGCGGTAGGCGCCGCTCGCGTCGAGCGTCGCGCTCGTGAGCGCGTCCTGCGCGGGGTCGTACACGTAGCGGCGCACCGAGCCGTCCGGCAGTGAGACGCCAGCCGGACCGATCGGCTGTCCCGACGGCCAGGGACGCCCGTCCGCGAACGAGAGCCCGTCCTCCGAGGACGCCACATAGGCGCGCTCGCGCGGCTGGTCCCTCAGCTCGTCGGAACGGTACTCGTAGGCGAGCGTCACGGACTCGCCGTCCTGGCCCACGACGAGCGGATTGGAAGCGTCGGGCACGCGGATGCCGGCGTCGATGGCGAACGCGGAACCCGACGTCTGTTCCGACGTCGGGGAAGCGGCCTTCGGGACGCATCCGGCGCCGATGGCCAGGGGGAGGAACAAGACGGCCAGGAGGCACAACGCGGATTTGTTCATAGGTCTTCACTGTACTCCTTGCGCCATCCGCATGGGAAGTCTACGATGGATCTCTATGACCAACCCATTCGAGAACGCCCTGGACCAACTCGCCCGCGCGAACGCGGCCAAGCCGTTTCCGGCCGAGCTGATCGAACGCCTGAAGGCGCCGAACCGCGAGATCCGCGTGTCGATCCCCGTGCGGATGGACGACGGGTCGCTGCGCGTGTTCGAGGGATACCGCGTGGAGCACAACGACGCGCGCGGGCCGTACAAGGGCGGGATCCGCTACCACCAGGACACGGATATCGGCGAGGTGAAGGCGCTGGCGCTGTGGATGACCATGAAGTGCGCGGTGGCCGGGATCCCGATGGGAGGCGGGAAGGGCGGGGTGACCGTGAACCCGAAGGATCTGTCGAAGGGCGAGCTGGAGCGGCTCTCCCGCGGCTGGGTGCGCGCGCTGTCCGACGTGCTCGGGCCGCGCAAGGACGTCCCGGCGCCGGACGTGAACACCACGCCGGAGATCATGGCGTGGATGGCCGACGAGTTCGGGAAGATCACGGGCGACACGTCGGGCGCGGTGATCACGGGGAAGCCGCTCGACAAGGGCGGATCGGAAGGCCGCGGGACCGCGACCGCGCAGGGCGGGTTCTACGTGTTCGAGGCGCTGCGCGGGAAGCTCGGGCTGCCCGCGGCGTGCCGCGTGGTGATCCAGGGGTTCGGGAACGCGGGCGACCACGCGGCGGAGCTGTGGACGCGCGCGGGGCACGCGGTGATCGCGGTGTCGGACTCAAAAGGCGCGATTTTCCTCGAAAACGCCGGTCCGTCACTTAGTGGCGGACCGGTTGGCCTCGACATCGCGGCCGTGACCGCGCACAAGAAGGCGACCGGCTCGGTGGTCGGCATGGAGGGGACGCGGACGATCGCGAACGACGAGCTGCTCTCGCTTGATTGCGATCTGCTCATCCCCGCCGCGCTTGAGAACCAGATCCGTGCGGATAACGTCGGCTCGATCCGAGCAAAGGCGATCATGGAACTCGCGAACGGCCCGACCACGCCGGAGGCCGACGACGCCCTGTTCGCGCGCGGGGTCGCGGTGGTGCCGGACATCCTGTTCAACGCCGGCGGCGTGACCGTCTCGACCTTCGAGTGGGAGCAGAACCTGAAGGGCGAGCATTGGAGCGAGGCCGAGGTATTCGAGAGGCTGAAGACGATCATGGACCGCGAGGCCAACGAGATCTTCTCCACGGCCCAGTCGCTCAACACCGACCTGCGCCGCGCCGCCTTCGTCGTCGCGCTCGGCCGCCTCGACGAGGCGATGCGTGAGTGAAACGATTGACAATTTGGCAAAAATTCGATACCCTCCGGCTGCAACCGCACCGGAGGTTTTCGTATGTCCAACCTGGTCGTCCTCGACCGTCCGCTCCTTCCCGAGGTCCTCGTGACCGCGACCGTCAAGGCGGACCACGTGCTCATCCAGTTCCCGGACGGGACCAACCAGCGTATCCCGTGTCCGGCCCCGACGCTCGCCGCGCTGTTCCTTCCCGACTGGGTCGCGGACCGCGTGGCAACGTGGTCGAACGGCCGCCAAACCGCCGTCCCCGTGCGCGCCGTCGACGCGACCCGCCGCCCCCTGGCCGTCGGAGCCCGCACCCGCG
>CAYRYG010000059.1:0-5109 GCA_964428465.1 uncultured Gammaproteobacteria bacterium | reverse complement strand
GGACCGCGACGACCGCCGCGGCTCCTTCTCCCTCCTCGCCGAGATCCTCGACGCCAACGCTGCCGTCGAGACCTTCTCCTTCTCCCTCCGGCCCGCCTGACCCGCGGGCTTTTTTCTTTTTTGGGGCCGTGTTACGATCGCTCCCGTATGGCGAGCTATAACCACCTGGAGATTGAGCCGAAGTGGCAGAAGAAGTGGGAGGATGACAAGGTCGGCAAGGTCGACGAGGTCGACAAGGAGTCCCTGTATTACCTCATCATGTTCCCGTATCCGTCCGGCGCCGGGCTGCACGTCGGGCACGTGGAGTCGTATACGGCCATGGACATTCTCGCGCGAAAGGCGCGGATGCAGGGGAAGAACGTGCTGTTCCCGATCGGCTACGACGCGTTCGGGCTCCCGGCCGAGAACTACGCGATAAAGACCGGCGTGCATCCGGCCGAGACCACGCAGAAGGCGATGGAGACGTTCCGCCGCCAGCTCAAGGCCGTCGGGCTCTCGTTCGACTGGTCGCGCGAGGTCGCCACGTGCGACCCGTCGTATTACAGGTGGACGCAGTGGCTCTTCCTCCTGTTCTACAAGAACGACCTCGCGTACCGCGCGAAGGCGCCGGTGAACTGGTGCGACGGGTGCAACACCGTGCTTGCCAACGAGCAGGTGGTGGACGGCGCGTGCGAGCGCTGCAAGACCGTGGTCGTGCAGAAGGAGCTCGAGCAGTGGTTCTTCCGCATCACGAAGTATGCCGACCGGCTCCTCTCGGGGATCGACTCGGTCGACTGGCCGGAGCGCATCAAGTCGATGCAGCGCAATTGGATCGGGCGCAGCGAGGGATGCGAGGTGGAGTTTCGCGGCGTGAAGGGGGAGATGACGGGCGAGGCCGGGAGCGAGCGCGTGCACGAGGCCGAGTTCTCGATTCCCGTGTTCACGACGCGCATCGACACGCTGTTCGGCGTGTCCTACATCGTGCTCGCGCCGGAGCATCCGCTCGTCGACACGCTCACCACCCCGGACAACTATTCGGCCGTGGTGGCGTACCGCGACCAGGCGCGCAAGAAGTCCGAGCTCGAGCGCACGCAGCTGGAGAAGGACAAGGCCGGCGTGTTCACCGGCACGTATGCGAAGCACCCGCTGACCGGCGAGGAGGTGCCGATTTGGATCTCGGACTACGTGCTCGTGAACTACGGCACGGGCGCGGTGATGGGCGTGCCGGCGCATGACGAGCGAGACTTCGCGTTCGCGGCGAAGTACGGGCTGCCGGTACGCGAGGTGGTCGCGCCGCCCGCGGGCATGGAACATGACTTCGCGGTGTCCGCGTACACGGAGCCGGGGATCCTGGTGCATTCCGAGGAGTTTGACGGGCTCACGAGCGCGGAAGCCAAGGGCGTAATCGCGACCGGACTAAAGTCCGTCGGAAAGGGGAGCACGGTCGTGAACTATCATTTGCGCGACTGGCTCGTCTCCCGCCAGCGCTACTGGGGCGCGCCGATCCCGGTGATTTGGTGCGAGACGTGCGGCGCGCAGCCGGTGGACCCGAAGGACCTCCCGGTGCTGCTCCCGCGCGACGTGGACTTCACGCCGACCGGGCGCTCGCCGCTCCTGGACTCAAAGTCGTTCCACGACGTGACCTGTCCGAAGTGCGGCGGCGCGGCGCGGCGCGAGAGCGACACCATGGACACGTTCGTCCCTGCGCTACACGGACCCGAAGAACGACGCGGTGTTCGCCGAGCCGGAGAAACTGAAGTACTGGTGCCCGGTCGACCTGTACGTCGGCGGCGCCGAGCACGCGGTGATGCACCTGCTCTATTCGCGCTTCTTCGCGTACGCGCTGCACGACCTCGGTTACCTCGACTTCGAGGAGCCGTTCCTGAAGCTCCGCAACCAGGGGCTCATCCTCGGGCCGGACGGCGAGAAGATGTCGAAGTCGCGCGGCAACGTGGTGAACCCGGACGACGTCATCGAGCAGTACGGCGCGGACGCCATCCGCCTCTACGAGATGTTCATGGGCCCGCTCGAGGACGCGAAGCCGTGGGACACGAGCGGCATCGTCGGCATCCGCCGGTTCCTCGACAAGGCGTGGATGCTGCGCGAGCGCGTGGGCGACGCGGAGGATTCCGCGGTCACGCGTCTCGTCCACAAGACCATCAAGAAGGTGTCGGACGACATCGAGGCGCTCAAGTTCAACACCGCCATCTCGCAGCTCATGATCTGCGCGAACGCGCTGCACGAATGCGAGGTCGTCCCGCGCCGCGAGTACGAGACGCTCGTGACGCTCCTCGCCCCGTTCGCCCCGCACCTCGCGGAGGAACTGTGGCACGACCTCGGATGTCCGAATTCCGTCTTTCAACAGCCGTGGCCCGCGTACGACGCGGACATCGCCAAGGACGAGTTCGTCGCCATCGCCGTGCAGGTGAACGGCAAGCTCCGCGCCACCATCGACCTGTCGCCGGACCTGCCGGAAAAGGACGTCCAGGACCGCGCGCTCGCGACGGAGAACGTGTCGAAGTTTGTGGAGGGAAAGGAGATTGCGAAGGTGATCTTCGTCCCCGGGCGGCTCATCAACATCGTCGTAAAGTAGGGAGACGGGGCCGTGTGGCCCCGTTTTGGTTTGTCCTTGCAGGCGCTTCGCCCTGCACCCGACTTACTTTCTTGTCCGGACAAGAAAGTATGCAAAGAAACCGTCCGCCCGGCCTCGGCTCCTACGTACGACCGCCGAAAAATGCCTTGCTGCGGAACTCGCTCGTGCCGAACTGACGGTCAGCGTGCACTTTGCTCAGACAATCCTCGCAGTCCGACGCGGTCGGACACGGCATCTTTCGGCGGCCGTACTGGGTCGCCTCGGCAGGGCGGAATGCTCAGGTTCTACCTCCTGGTCACACGCCCGCCCATCTGTTACCCTATTCCCAGAAATCAAGCTCGTAACGAATACCTATGGGAGAACGACGACCGCCGATGGAGGTGGTGACGGCCATGGCGAAGAAGGCCGCGGACAAGCATGCGGAGACCGCGGTCGGGTGGGCGGATACGAAGCTGCGGGAGAGCGTCGCGGCGTATGATCGCTTTCGGTCCGAGCTCGACCGGCTGGCCGAGAAGGCGAAGCCGTATCTTGATGATCCGGACATTCCGGTCGGGACCAAGGCGGCGATCCGCACCGTGCTGAACGCGGGGATCGCGATCGGGGACTTCTTTCCCGGGTACGGCCTCGTGCTTTCCGGCAGCGCGGACGCGGCGAAGGTTTTGGCAAAGGCCGAGTACAAGGCGAAGCGGTTTTATGTCCGTTGGGTCGAGAGGGGAAATCCGGACGACGTGAAGGTGTCGTCGATCGACCTCACGCCGGACGTGAAGTTGCGCTGGGCGCTCGGGTCCGAGCTGCTCGAGTTTTGCGCCGCGGGCTTCCTGCCGACGCACGCCGTCGAAGGTGGCATGCAGCTGTATCACGACTGGCCGCGCATGAAGAAGGCCGTGACGCGCATCCGCGAGATCGCCCGGGCGCAGGCCGAGGTATCCGCGCGAGAGAAGGAGGCCATGGAGGCGTTCGACGTGGAGCTCGAATTGGACGACGAAGCCGTATGAGCCCACGAGACGCGCTGAAGGTTCTCATCGAGCAGGTCGATCTGGAACCGGAACAGAAGAAGACGCTGCTCGCCCACCTGCCGGAGATGACGGACGAGTCCGTGGTCGAGCTCGGCACCGAGCTCGCGAAATACCGCGCGCGCCAGGCCGTGACGGCGAAGCGGGCGGTGGCGGCGATCGACGACTTGCTCGCGACGGAACAATCATAGAAAGAAAAGAGACGGGCCGAGGGGCTCGTCTTTGCGTCACCGCTACCGGAGCGGCGGGAGGGTGTCGTGGCCGAGCTCCTCGGGGAGCACGGGGCGGTCGCTGTCGGGGTCGTGCACGACGTCGGCGTAGAGGCCGTCCGGAACCGCGCGCTCGAAGTAGTCCTCGTCGTCCCCGTGCCACGTGTGCGGCTCGTGGAGCAGGAACTTCCACTTCGACACCGCGTCGATTGTGTACACCCACCATCCGCCGACCGCGCCCGTCGCGACGAGCGCTTCCTGCGCGCGACGACGGATTCCGTCGGAGTAGTTGACACTTCCGGTCACGACCAGGACGTCGTCGCGGTCGTACATGAGCCCGCCGATCATTCTCCAGGCGTCGGACAGGTCCTTGTTGCCCCGCCACCCGTGCTGGCGGATGAGCTGGTGGGCCTGCCGGAGCTTGACGACGGTCCGGGCGAAGTGGACCACGTTCCCGAACGCGCGGCACTCGTAGCGCGTCGGGTTCGACCGGATCGACTCGTACCACGCCTGCGGGACGCGCATGGCGTCCTCGAGCTTGTGCGGATAGTCGATCATCTCGCCGGTGCGCCGCTCCGCGTGCGCGTCGCGGATGCGCGTGAGGAACGCCTCCGCGTCCGCCAGGAGCTGGCGGGCCGCGTCCATCGGCGGGTCCTTGGGAGCGTCGCTCGGCGGCACGAAGGCCTCGAACGCGGCCCGGAGGCCCGGAAGGAGCGCGAACATCGCGTCGACGGCGGCCGTCAGCCCGCCGTCCAGATCCCTTTGCATGATACCCATTGCTTCTCCAGGGAAGCGCGTATCATACGGGAAAAACGGCCATTTCTCAATCATCCCCCCGTTTGTTAGGGTTATGTCCGAATCGCCTCGCGGCCTAATGCCTCGCGGCCTATCGCTATGAACGTCGTGATGATCGGAACCGGATACGTGGGCCTTGTGACGGGCTTGGGATACGCCAAGCTCGGGCATCGGGTCGCGTGCGTGGACGTGGACGCCTCGAAGGTGGCGCGGCTCGACCGCGGGGAGGCGCCGTTTTACGAGCCTGGGCTCACCGAGCTGCTGCGCGAGATGCAGGAGGCCGGGCGCGTGGTGTTTGCGACGGACTTGGCCGAGGTGATCGGCGGGGCCGAGATCATCATGATCGCGGTGGGGACGCCGGCGGGGAAGGACGGGTTCGCGGACCTCTCGTACGTGGAGGCCGCGGCGGACCGCATCGGCGCGCTCTTGGACCACGAGGCGCTCATCGTCCTGAAGTCCACGGTCCCGGTCGGCACCAACCGCGCGGTGATCGAGCGCGTGCGGCGCGCGATTGGCGGGG
>CAYRYG010000058.1:0-8025 GCA_964428465.1 uncultured Gammaproteobacteria bacterium | reverse complement strand
AAGTGCTTCCGGCGAGCGTGACGTTTTTCAAGGCGGAGCCGGGAGACGAGGCCGTCGTGCTCGTGCCAAAGTCGAGGGACTCGGTGTGGGCGGCCGTGGAAAACATTGTGAAGAAATAACAGGCCGCGAGGCGTTAGGCCGCGAGGCCGCGAGGAATCCCTCTCGGCCTAAAGCCTATTGCCTAAAGCCTTATGGAAGCCCTGTATCGAAAATACCGCCCTTCCACGTTCGCGGACGTGGTCGGGCAGGAGCACGTGAAGACGACGCTGCAGAGCCAGCTCGCCTCGGGTTCGGTTTCGCACGCGTATTTGTTCACTGGCCCGCGCGGCATCGGCAAGACCACGGTGGCGCGGTTGCTCGCCAAGGCCGTGAATTGTTTGGAACTGAAGAAGGGCGAGCCGTGCAACGCGTGCGACGCGTGCAAGGACGTGATGGGCGGGGCGTCGCTCGACGTGGCGGAAATCGACGCGGCGTCGCAGACCGGCGTGGAGAACGTGCGCGAGAACATCATCGAGAGCGTGCGGTTCGCGCCCAACCGGCTGAAGCGCAAGGTGTACATCATCGACGAGGTGCACATGCTCTCGACGTCGTCGTTCAACGCGCTCCTGAAGACGCTCGAGGAGCCGCCGGCGCACGCGGTGTTCGTGCTCGCGACCACGGAGATCCACAAGGTCCCGGCCACCATCATCAGCCGCTGCCAGCGGTTTGATTTCCGCCGCGTGCTCGCGGAGACGATGGTGGAGCGGCTGCGGGGGATCGCGAGGGACGAGGGAGTGAAGGTGGACGAGGACGTGCTGGTCGAGATCGCGCGCCACGCGGACGGCGGGCTGCGCGACGCGGAGAGCATGCTCGGGCAGGTGCTCGCGCTCGACCCTTCGACAGGCTCAGGGCAAGCGACGATTACCATGGAAACCGCCTCGCTCGTGATTCCGGCCACCAACCGCGTGATGGTGGACGCGTTCGTGAGCGCGCTCGTCGTGCGCGACGCCAAGTCCGCGCTCGGCCTCGTGAACGACGCGCTCACGCAGGGGGTGGACCTCCCGAATTTTACCGAGGGCGCGGTCTCGTCGTTGCGCGACCGCATGCTCGGCGGATTCACAGGGACTTCAGTCCCGTCGGGTGCGGACGCCACTAAAGTGGCTGTGAATGACATCGAGCTGCTCCTTGAAGCGCGCCGCCAGATGAAGGGCGCCAAAATCACCCAGCTCCCGCTCGAGCTCGCCATCATGAAATGCTGCTTGGCCCAGGACGACCCAAAAGTCCAGGCGCGGGGGGTTGATTCGGCGTTGCCAGGAGGTTCGCAGGCCGAAGGAAATTCCTTCGAACCTGCGGCCTCCACGCCACCCGCCCCCATCGAGCCCGTCGCCACCATCCTCGGCGACGTTCCTGTCCTCGACCTCGAGGACGTGCGCCGCAAGTGGCCGGAGGTGTTCGAACAGATCAAGGCCTGCAACGCCACGCTCCCGATGGTCATGCAAACCGGCGAGCTCTCCGGCGTGGAAGGGGATGCCGTCGAAATCGCGTTCGCCTATCCGCTCTACGTCGAGGCCGTCAACCAGGACAAGAACCGAAAGCTCCTCGAGCAGGTCCTCACCCGCGTCCTCGGCCGCCCCGTGAAGGTGAAGGCGAAGCACGTGAAAAAGGAGGTCGAGCAGGTCGTCGACCAACTCATCGACGCGTTCGGGGGGAACGTCGTGTAATCGATACACCGATATGAAAACACCAGGCGCGGGCCTGGTGTTTTCATGGTTCCGGGACATGGATTCGAACCATGATTAAGGGATTCAGAGTCCCTCGTCCTGCCGTTAGACGATCCCGGATCGGATTGTTTGTGCGAGAAGGATATCAATCTGGTTGGGGAATGTCAATAATCCCATAAAACGAAAGAGACGACCCGGGCGGATCGCCTCCTTGCTCCTTGCGGAGAGGGGCGACCCGGGGGTCGTCAGTAGCGGTGGTCCTTGCGGACGCCGCGGACCGGGGCGTGGGCCGGCTGCTCCGACGGGATGCCGATGGTGCGTTCGAGCACCCAGCCGGTGGCGAGCACGACGCCGGCGAAGACCCAGGGCGCGAGCGCCAGCCCGATGGTGATCCAGAGCGACCACGTCCACCCGTTCGGGTTGGGGTAGGGGAACATCGACGCGTCGGAGAACTTCTGGTCGACGAAGCAGAACGCCATGAGCGTCATGGCGGCGGTCACGAGGGCGGTGTAGAGGCGGGACAGCAGGGAATTCAGCACGAGCAGGTACCTCCGACAGCCAGCGGGATGCGGGCCGAAGTTCGTACATATTAGCACAAAAACACGGTTTTGTCAACCGTGTTTCTTGACATTTTGGCAAAAACGGCCTATATTTCGCTTCTGTCTGCATGGAGCAGGCAACTGGGAGAAGCGATGGAAATTCCCTACGTGGACGAGTTCGTCAGAAGCGGCCTTCCGGGTCTGGTGGACCCCGCCGCGGGGCTCGACGTCATCGTGTCGACCTATCGGTCGGTCAGATCCTACCCGATGGGGCCGGTCGCGCTTCCGACACGTCCGGGGTTGAGGGTCACCGTCCTCGGCAGTGAGAGCGACGGCCGGTTGGCCAGTGCCGACCTGGGGATCATCTTCGGGATGGCACAGGGCACGTCCGTCGGGAACGCGATCGCGGACGCCGCGATCACCGAGCGGCGGGAGGTGGCGGCGGAGCTCCAGGAGCGCAACGAGCTCGGGATCCTCCCGCTCATCCGGTCCACGAAGGACCGTCCAATCCTGCTGGTCGTGTACGCGGGGCTGAGCGACTTCGAGGGACCCGTGAACTTCGTCCGCCGCGTGCGGGGCGAGTACCCGTCCGCCAGGGGCGTGGTGCTCACCTGCGACTGCGACCCGGGCTACAAGGTCGGCCGCCTCCGTCCGCTCCTCGCGAGCGGGGAGATCGCCGCCGCCGCGTTCGCGTCGGGCTGCGGTGGGCGCGACGAGATGCGCGCCATCGTGGACGGCATCATCAGCCTCTGGCCCGAAACGGCCGTCGGCTCCGGCTAGACCCCGGGGCTTTTTTCTTTGGTCGCAAATTCGATGATCGCCTTGGCGACGTTCACGCCCGTCACGTTCTCGAGCTCCCTGAACCCCGGGTTCGCGTTGACCTCGATGACGAGCGGGCCGCGGGAGGAGCGGAGGATGTCGACTCCCGAGATTTCGAGCTGGAACGCCTCGGTGGCGGCGATGGCCATGCGTTCTTCCTCCGGCGACAGGGTGACGGGCCGGCCGGTGCCGCCGATGGAGGCGTTGGCGCGCACGTCGCCGGCCTTGGCGACGCGTTCCATGGCGGCGATTACCTTTCCGTTCAGCACGAACGCCCGCAGATCGCTTGCAGACCCCCTCTTAACTCCCCCTGACTGATCAGGGGGAGAAACTCGTGTCTTGATAAACTCCTCAATGATGACCGGGTTCTTGTCGCGCACCGCGAGGTAATCGATGATCGGGAGCAGCGTCTCGGAGGTCGGGGCGAAAAACACGCCCTTGCCGTGCGTGCCGAACGCCATCTTGACGATGACCGGGTAGCCGATTTCCTCCGCGGCCGCCACGGCCTGCTCCGGGCGGTGCGCGATGGCCCAGCGCGGCATCGGAATATTGAGCGCGGCGAGACGCAGGCGCTGATCGAGCTTGTTCTTGGGCGCGCGGATGCTCCCGTTCACGACGCGCAGCCCGAGGTTCTGGAGCGCCTGGATGGTGAACTGGTGGAGCGACGGCTCCTCGACGAAGTTCGGCCGGCAGATGACCGCGTCGAGCGCGAGCGAGGCGATGTCCACGCCGCCGTCGGCGAAGAAGGTCGTCTTGTCGCCGTCATGCCGGATTGCGGTCAGCGGCTCGTGGATACGCACGACCTCGACGCCAAGATCGCGACCGGCTTCCTCGAACCGTTCGGCCTGGGTGTACTCGTCGTGCTTGGGCCCGGAGAAAATTAGGATCCCGATTTTCATACGTTGGGGGACGGGTTTGACAGGTCAGACAGGTTGGACAGGATACGATCAAGATCCGCACGGGTTGCGGCGGTGTGCATGGCGTCGCGGTAGTGCTTCGCGTTCGGGAGTCCCTTGAAGTACCAGGACAGATGCTTGCGGAAGGTGACGATGCCGCGCTCGCCGTACTGTTCGACGTGCAGGTCGAGGTGGCGCATTACCATCGCGACGCGCTCTTGCATGGAGATGACGCGCGCCGGACGGCCCGCGAGCACGTCGTCGATCTGCGCGAAGATCCACGGGTTGCCGAGCGCCCCGCGCGCGATGAGGACCCCGTCGCCCTTCGACAGGCTCAGGGCCTTCGGCACGATATCCGCGCGATGAACGTCACCGTTCGCGAGCACCGGGATGGACACGGCGTCCTTCACGCGGCGGATCATCTCCCAGTCCGCGACGCCGGTATACCCCTGCGCCTTGGTGCGGCCGTGCACGGTGATGAGGTCCGCGCCCGCGTCCTCGAGCACCTTCGCGAACTCGACGCATTCGGTCGGGTCGGACCAGCCGAGGCGGATCTTGATGGAAAGCGGGACCGTGATGACCGCCTTCATGGCGCGGACGATCTTCGCGGCGAGCTCCGGCTCCCTCATGAGCGCGGCGCCGTTGAAGTTGTGCACGATCTTGTACACCGGGCACCCCATGTTCACGTCGAACCCCTCGGGCGCGTGCTGCTCCGCGATGGTGCGCGCGGCCTCGGCCATGGTCGCCGGGTCGGACCCGAAGATTTGCTGCACGAGTGGGCGCTCCGCCGGGTGAATGTCCGTCATGTTGAGCGTCTTGTCGTTTTCGCGAACAACCGCCTCGGAGGAGACCATTTCCCGGAAAACGATAAGTCGTTGAGTGATTGAGTCGTTGAGTGATTGAGTGTCGGAAGCCTTTTTACTTGAAAGACAATCTCCTTCACTCAACGACTCAGCGACTTTATGACTCAACGACTCCCCAGCTTCCTTGACAGCGCGACAAAACGCCGAGTCGGTCATGTCAGCCATCGGCGAGAGTGCTATAATCGGTTTGGGAAGCGCGGACCAGTCCAGTTCCATAAGTTGGGGGATGGTACAGCGTATTTCGTTATTATTCAAGGTCAGACAGGAAATGCGGGTTTGACAGGTCAGACAGGAAACTCAAGCAACCTGTCTGACCCGTCCTTCCTGTCAAACCTGTCAAACTCTCTTAATATGGTCGAATTTTTGGACGTGGACCGCGAATCGATTTTCGGCGAAATCGTCGAGCGCGGCCGGGAGCAGGGCGTGTCGGACCAGGAGGGGTATAACACCCTCGTGGGCGAGGTGGTGGAAGACCACCGCCGCGTGGGCGAAATCCACGACGATTCGCCGACCGACGACCTCGTGGAGCAGCTGCGCGGGCGCTGGACGGATTACAAGGAGGCGCTTGGCCTCGATGACGTGCAGCCGCAGCTATGAAGCTCTCGTTCCACGGGGCCGCCCGTGAGGTGACCGGATCCTGCTTCCTGCTGACGGCCAAGGACGCGGACGGGCGCGACCGCCGTCTTTTGATCGACTGCGGGATGTTTCAGGGCGAGCGCATGTGCGGGGACAAGAACATGGTCCCGTTCGGATTCGCGCCGAGCGAAATCGACGCCGTGTTCGTGACGCACCCGCACGCGGACCACACCGGCCGCCTGCCGAAGCTCATCAAGGAGGGGTTCGCGGGGCCCATCACCATGACGCACCCGTGCAAGGCGCTCACCAAGGTCGTGCTCGACGACGCGTTCCACATCATGACGGAAAACGCCGAGAAGTGCGGCGACGAGGTGCTGTACAGCCGGGAGGACGTCGATGCGCTCGAGGAACGCACCACGGGCGTCGGCTATCACGAGCAGATCGACGTCGCGCCGGGCATCTCGGTGATGTTCCACGACGCCGGGCACGTGCTCGGGTCCGCGTTCATCTCGGTCGAGGCCGAGGGGAAGCGCGTGGTGTTTTCCGGCGACGTGGGGAACGACCACGTGCCGATTCTCCCGGACACCGAGGCAATCTCGAGGGCGGACGTGGTGATCTGTGAGTCCACCTACGGCCACCGCGTGCACGAGCCGCCCACCGAGCGCGCCGCGAAGCTGCGCCAGGCCGTGGAAGAGACGATCAACGCCGGCGGCGTGCTGCTCATCCCGTCGTTTTCCATCGAGCGCACGCAGGAGCTGCTGTACGAGCTCGACCTGATGCTCCATTCGTTCAAGACGAACGTGCCGGTATTCCTCGACTCCCCGATGGCGATTCGCGCCACCGAGATCTACCGCCACTTCAAGGAGTACCTCCGCTTCGACGCGTCGATCCTTTCCGAGCCGGACCGGGACTTCTTCTCGTTCCCGAATTTGCGTGAGACCCTGCGCGTGGACGAGTCAAAGGCGATCAACGAGGTGAAGGCGCCGAAGGTGATCATCGCCGGATCCGGAATGATGTCCGGCGGCCGCATCATGCACCATCTCATCCGGTATCTCCCGGACCCGAAGTCGCGCGTGCTGATCATTGGCTACCAGGCGTACGGCACGTTGGGCCGAAAGATTTACGAGGGCGCGAAATCCGTGAAGATTTTCCGCGAGGACGTGGTGGTGAAGGCCGGCGTGGCCGCCATCGGCGCGTTCTCCGCGCACGCGGACATGAACAAGCTCACGCGTTGGCTCCATCCGGAAGACGGCGTGATCCCCAAAAAGATCTTCCTCGTGCACGGCGACCCGGAAGCCAAGGAAGTGTTCGCCACGCACCTGCGACATGAGCTGAAGACAGAGGTCATCATTCCGGAGTTCCAGTCGAGCCACGAGGTGTAGAAGGACGATTGACACGAGGCGACCCTTCGGATAGGGTCGTCTTGCTGTTGCGGGGATTCCTTCCGCAATCATGCCCCGCGGAGGCCCGGCCCCGTCCGGAACATGTCCCGCGGACACGGAGCAAGAAGACCATGTACGGATACGCGCTTCTGGTGTTCACCCCCCGGACCATCGGGATCGAGCCGTCTGCGATGCCGGTGCGGCCGCCCTCGCCCGACGAGGGCTATTCCAGCGCCGACCTGCAGATGATCCGCGAGGCGGTCGCCAAGTCGCCTCTCGCCGGGTTCTCGGTCGGCAACAACACGTCGCACGACGGCCTTCTCCGGTACGACGGGAAGCGCCTGGTGGCCCGCATCGCGTTCGACTTCGATCCGCGCGAGGGCGTGATGGCCGGCGAGAGGTCGGCCTACGCCGGCAAGGAGAGCATGGTCAATCTCACCGTCTGGTTCAGCGTCGACCGGTCGCGGCAGGACCGGCTCGCGCCCGGGTCGTGGGCCAGCGAGGACAAGTCGGTCGGCGTCACTATCACCAACGACCCGGCGAAGGACGACCACGACCGCATGTGCATCTTCGTGGTCGCGATGACCATGGCCGCGGCCCGCGAGGCGCTCATCGCCACGCTCGAGGGGAAGAAGCGTCCCGAGGCGCCCTGGATCATCTAAGGCTATTGCAAGCGGAGGGCACATGCGCGTCTCGCTGGTTGGGGGTCGCCGCGTGGACTGGGACGAGCTCCTGTACGGGGAGATCCCGGTCGTCGGGCGGGACTTCGACGTTCTCCTGCTCGTCGGGGGACTGGAGCTGCTGCGCGGTCCCATGGGATCGCTCGAGCGGGTGGGGGACCACGTGCGCGTGCGTCCCGACGTGTTCGTGCGACGGTGGGCCGGGCACGCGTCCGGCATCCTGGTGCCGACCGACGACGCGCCGCCCGTGTCCGTCGGCCTCACGGACCATCGCGCGCTCCTGCTCCCGGACGACTCCATCGTGATCGTCGACCGCGTCGCGTCCGAGCCGGTGTATCGCCTCTGCGCCCCGGGCGACAACGTCCACTCCTCGCCGACGTTCGGCACCGTGGCCTCGGATTAACCCGGGGCTTTTTCTTTAGACCACCCCTAACCCCTCCTCACTGATGAGGAGGGGAAACGCGGATGGACGAAACGGCCGCGTTCCGTTAGGATACCCTCGTTATGGCCGACCAGAAGCACATCCGGAATTTCTGCATCATCGCGCACATCGACCACGGGAAGTCCACG
>CAYRYG010000057.1:0-8435 GCA_964428465.1 uncultured Gammaproteobacteria bacterium | reverse complement strand
GTGCGCGAGCGTGAGGAGGCACGCGAGCGCGAGGCCCGTCGCCAGCGCGAGGCGGCCGCGGCCCTGGTCCGCGCCGCCGAGGAACGCCAGCGCGCGGCCCGTCGCGCGTCGTCCTCCTCGTCGTCCGGCGGCTTCGGCCACTCCGGCGGTCGCTCCGGCGGCTCCACGAGCTGGGGCGGCAGCAGCGGCGGTCGCTCCGGCGGCAGCGTCAGCTCCGGCGGTCGGGGCGGTCGCTCCGGCGGCTCCGTGGGCTGGTAGTCCGGCAGAACGACAACTCGGCGGGGGCCCTTGATCCCGCCTCTTTTACCACCAAACCCGGCTAGAACCCGGGCGAGGTGACCAGCCCTGGCAGGCGGCTCGCCTGCTGACATCACGAACGAGGCACAGAATCGAATGGCTTCCATCCTGGACAAGCTCCGGACCTTCACCCTCTCCAACCTGCACAGCCTGCTCGACGCGGCGATCGACCTCAACTCGGTCGACGCCATCAAGCAGCACGTGCGCGACCTGGAGACCGCGCACCGCGACATGCTCGCGGCGCTCGCCGGCGCCAAGGGCAACGTGAGCGCGCTCAAGGCCCAGATCACGGCGCTCGAGGAGCGCATCGCCGACCTCACCGAGAAGATCGAGATCCTGCTCGGCGACGACGACGCGTCGAACGACCACTACGCCGACCCGTTCGGCGAGCAGATCGGCGACTGCGAGGAGGAGCTCACCGCGCTGCGCGACGAGGTCACCGGAGCCGCGGCCCAGGTCACGCAGCTCGAGAAGGCCGAGGGTCAGGTCAAGGGAAAGGTGCAGCAGATGCACGGCGAACTCCGCCGCCTCGCCTCGATGGAGCGCGCCGCCGCCGCCAAGGAGAAGGCCGCGGGCGCGCTCGGCGCCGCCAGCGCCGCGCTCTCCTCGGGCGTGGACGGCTCGGTCGACCGCCTGCAGCAGCGCGCGGGCACGGCCGACGCCGCCTTCGACCAGGCCGTGGACGGGCTCGACAGCGCCGGCGGGGCCGAGGCCGCGGTGCGCCGCGCCCAGGGCTCGAGCCGCGTCGCCGAGATCCGCGCGCGCCTCGCCGCCCAGAAGGCCGGCACCACGCCCGCCTAGTCGCTCGCCGCCCGCAACGGGGCAGCGCGACGCACTCGGGGTTCCATGCGAACCCCGTTTTTCTTTTTGTCATTTATCCACAGCCCCTCGAATTTTTTCTCGCAAACGCTGCGTTGAGCAAAATAAATCGAATGGGATCATGTGTTGACGCGCCCCATGATGTGGCATAGAATGGGTGCAGGTGGAAGAAAGTGGGGATTGGACGGACTTCCGTCCGATGCTCACGTTTTATTTAATAAAACTTGATCCACCTCACGACTGCCATGTTCATTGGCGAATACAACCACACCATCGACGACAAGGGTCGCCTGGCGATCCCGGTGAAGTTCCGTGGAGACCTCGCGCATGGTGCAGTCGTGACACGAGGTCTCGACGCTTCGCTTTTCCTGTTCCCCAAGGAGGAGTGGGACAAGCTGGCCGAAAAGTTGGCCAGCTTGCCCCTGGGGCAGTCCAATTCACGTGCGTTCGCCCGGCTCATGCTTGCGGGGGCAATGGACGTGGAGGTCGACAAGCAGGGAAGGTTCATCCTGCCGGAATATCTCCGGCAGTATGCCGGGATGTCGAAGCAGGTCGTCGTTGCCGGTCTCTACAACCGGCTGGAACTGTGGGACGCCGAGAAGTGGGCGGCCTACAAGATGATGACCGAGGCGGAGGTAGGCAATATCGCAGAAAAACTGGGAGAACTAGGAGTTTGATAGGCCGCGAGGCGTTAGGCCGCGAGGCCGCGAGGAATCCCTCTCGGCCTGAAGCCTAAACGCCTAATGCCTATGAATCTGGCTGAACCGACCCACATTCCCGTACTGGTCAACGAGGTCCTTCGGGCCCTCGTAGAAAGACCGGAGCAACAAGTCGCGTCGTCCCGTGGGGCGGGATCCGACGCGCCGGCCCGCAGTCAGGGTCGCAAGCCGGAAGAACGGCTATTTATCGATGGCACCGTGGGGCAGGGAGGGCACGCCGAGCAGTTGCTCGCGGCCCTTCCTGGGTGCCGGCTACTTGGATTCGACCGAGACCCTGTGAACCTGTCCATCGCGAAGAAGCGACTGGAGAGGTTTTCTGATCGCGCGGTGTTGGTACACGACCGTTACGCGAACGCACCGAGGCACGCCCATGCTCATGGATTTACGGACGTTGACGGCATCCTGCTGGACCTCGGGTTCTCTTCCGCTCACGTGGATGAGGCAGAACGCGGGTTCTCGTTCATGCAGGAAGGGCCGCTCGACATGCGGTACGACCGCGGCGGGGAACTGACCGCGGAGGGAATCATCAACGCGTGGAGCGCGGACGACCTGGCGCACATCTTCCGGGTCTACGGAGAGGAGCCCGCGGCGCACGTGATCGCAAAGGCGATTTACGCGGCGCGCAAGGACGAACGGATCACGACGACCCTGCAGCTGGCAGAGCTTGTCGCGTCGGTGATTCGCCGGCGCGGGAAGACCCATCCGGCCACCCGCGTGTTCCAAGCGCTCCGCATCGCGGTCAACGACGAGCTCGGGGAACTCGAGCGCGCCCTGCCGGCGCTCATCGAGCTGCTCACGCCGGGCGGCCGGGTGGCGATCATCTCGTTCCACTCGCTCGAGGACCGGATGGTCAAGCGATTCATCGCGTCCCAGGAAGGAAAGACGCTTCACAGCCTAACCAAACACGTCATCACGCCCTCGGAGGAGGAGATTCGCTCGAACCCGCGTTCGCGCAGCGCGAAGCTGCGGGTCGCCGAGCGGATCTAGCGGCTATGTCGAAATTTGGAAAAACAATGTATTCTGGAGTGGTACGGACGCAGGGCGCCGTGTCGTTTGTGCGATCGCACACGCTCGCGCTCAACCTCGTCACCACCGCCCTGGTCCTCGCGGCCGCGGCGTTTTACATCATCCAGGTCAACGGGTCCGTGGCAAAGGGCTATGCGATTCGCGAGCTGGAGGACGAGATCCACGACCTGACCCTCGCCAACCAGAAGCTGGAGGTCACCGTGCGCGAGGCGCAGTCGCTTGAAAACGTGAACCGTTCGGTCAAAATGCTGGGACTCGTCGACGCCGAGACGCCGCGGTACGTGAACGCGTCCGCCCCGTCCGTCGCCCTCGCCCGCTAACGCGCATGATCGGTCTCGCCCTCGATTCCAACCAGGTCGGCACGTACCTTTCCAACGTCAACTGGCTGGAACCGTCTTGGGATCTGTTCATCATCCTGTTTTTCGTCATCGCGTCGCTCATGTACGGGCTGTCGCTCGGCCGCGACCGGCTGCTCGTGATTCTCGTTTCCATCTACATGTCGCTCGCCGTGGTGAAGTACGTCCCGTTCATCACCGATTTCAACGCGAGCATCAACATCAACGACGCGTTCGCGCTGCGCGTGTCCGTGTTCCTCGGCATTTTCATCATTCTGTTCTTCCTTCTGTCGCAGTCCGCGCTCATGCGCACCCTCGGGGTCAACTCCGAGCGCGGGCCCATGTGGCAGGTGATGCTGTTTTCGATCCTCCACGTCGGGCTGCTCATCAGCGTGACGCTTTCGTTTTTTCCGGCCGAGACCGCGGACATCTTCTCGCCGCTCACGCGCACCCTGTTCGTGGGCGACATCTCGAAGGCGGTCTGGGTGCTGCTTCCTGTGTTCGCCATGGCCTTTATCGGCCGCGCGCGGTCTGAGGCGTAACGCCTGCGGGCCGTTCGTGTATGATAGGTCTGTGAAGGCCGAATTTGAACGCTTTTACGGGGAAAATATCGACCGTATCTACCGATACGTGTTTTTTCGTGTGGGGCGGAACAAGGACGTGGCCGAGGACCTGGTCAGCGAGATTTTCATGAAGGCGTTCAACGCCTTCGCCTCGTACGATCCCACCGTGTCGCGTTCCGCGTGGGTGTACCGCATCGCGCACAACCACCTGGCCAACTACTACCGCGACCGGAAGGAAACGGTGGACCTGGAGGACATCGTCCCGGTGGCCGTCGGCGAGCGCGGCGAGGAGACGATGCAGCGTCGCGAGACGGAACTCTTTATCGAAAAGGCGCTCTGGGTACTGTCGGCCGACGACCGAAGGCTCGTAACCATGAAGTATCTGGAGGGGTATGGATATGAGGACATGGCACCGATCCTCGGGAAAACCGCCGACACGCTGAAGGTCGCGACCCACCGCGCCATGAAGAAACTAAAAACCATATGTTCTGGCTTAAACGCCAATTGAGGAAGCTGCGTCGGGAATCGACGCCTTCGGACGCGTTCAAGGACGCGCTGTTTCAGCGTATCGTCGGTGCGCCCGAAGTAATACCGGGTATTAGGGGGAAATACCCGGTATTAAACTGGGCTGCGGTCGGCATGGTCGTGGTCGTGCTTGTCTTTGGCATGGGGACCGGCGTGTACGCGTATGAGAGCCCGGACGTCGTCGACGGCCACCCGCTGTACTTCGTGAAGCAGAAGATGGAGGACGTCGAGGGCCGGTTCGCCAACACGTCGGAGGCGCGCGCCCATTTCCACGCGAAGATGATGGAACGCCGCATGTCCGAGGCCGAGCGCATCATGGAGAGCCAGGAAAAATTGGAAGCCGTCCTTGAGTCCGCGACCGACGAGCTGGATCTCTCCGTTCAGGAGCTGAAGATGGAGCTGCGCGACCATCCGAGGCGCAAGGCGATCATCGAGCGGCTGAACGCGCAGAACGACCGTTACGAAAACGCGTTCAAGCGTGTACCGGTACGCGAAGGCATGATGCGGCCGCTTCTCCCCCCGGAAGCGATCCGCGAACGTCTCGACTCCCTTAATCCCTAACCCCTGATCCCTAACCCCTAACCCTATGATCACCCGCCTTTTCCGCGGCGCCATCGCGGCGCTCGCGATCGTCACGGCGCTGTCCCCGCTTTCCGCGGTGCGCGCCGAGTCCGAGGAAACGTCCTCCGTCGAATTCTGGGGCCAGCTCATCGAGCTGTCGTCCACCGAGGTCCCGACCACCATCGTGGTGCGCAAGGACCCGACCGGAACCTGGACCGACTACACCGTCGACATCGACGCGGACACGGATTTCGGCACGAAGATCGCCGACACGACGGCCATGACCGACTGGATTACCGGCGACTGGCTGCGCGTGAAGGGCGAGATCAACGAGAACACGGGCGTGGTGACCGCCGACGTGGTGGTCAACACCTCCATCGACCTGTCGCATCACCGCGGCCTGAACGGCTGGATCACGGAGATCGGCGACGACTCGCTGACGATCCAGTGGAACGGAGTCGAGCATGAGGTCAACGTGACGTCGAGCACCCGCATGGTGGTGCCGCCGACCAACCCGGCCGCGCTGACCGACTTCCAGGTGGGCGACCGCGTGCGCCTTCGCCTCGAGAAGGACTCGGACAACGCCCGCATCATCGTGGCGCTCCGCCGCGGCGACGAGATCTTCCTGAAGGCCCGCACCCGCCCGTTTTCCGCGGAACTGCAGGACGTGGACGATAACGGCGACGGGACCGGGACGCTGACCGTCACGCTGGCGGCCAACCCGCATCTGCGTTCCGGCGACGTGAACAACCTCATCGGCGACGAGGGCGACGAGCTGACCGTCACGTACGATGAGAACACGAGGTTCGTCCGCCGCTTCAACGGAGAGGCCACGGTTGACGAGTTCGTCGAGGGCGACCTGCTGTTCGTGGTCGGCCGCGTCAATGACGACGGCACCATCAGCGCGCGCCTCGTGAAGGACAGCAACATCTGGATGCGCGGCGTCGCCCGCCATGCCGGCGAGGTGACGGCCATCGATACGACAAACAACGAGATCACCGTGGTTCCGGCGCGCAGCGAGGATGACAGCGTCACCGGCATCGTGGTGGAGTACGACGACGACACGGCGTTCAAGAAGGACGGCGAGACCGTCACCGAGAGCGACGTGGAGGTCGGCGACATCATCCATGTCCGCGGGACCGCGCACGCCTCGGGTGGCACGCTCACCATCGTCGACGTGGAAACGGTCGCGATCGTTTCCGGAGATGACATGGACGACGAGGACGAACCGGAGGACGAGGATGAAGATGAGGATGAAGACCTCGAAGAGGAAGACGAGGACGAGCTGCCGGACCTGAAGGTCTCGGACATCGACCTTGACGACGGCACGATCGAGATCGAGTTGGAAAATGACGGCGACGTCGACGTCGACGAGACGGTCACCGTCTACGTCTGGCTCGACGACACGCTGACATGGACGTACAGCTCCTCCACGCTTTCCGACCAGGGCTTCCTCGAGGCCGGCGGGGAATCGACGATCAGCCCGCAGTCCATCGACGAGGACACGGAGGTGAAGGCTTGCGTGGACTACGGCGAGGACGTCGAGGAATCGGACGAGGACAACAACTGCCGCACCGAGACGCTTGAGGTCGAGTAAATCAGAATAAGAAAAAGACGGCGAAATGCCGTCCTTTTCGTTTTACTCCGCGTGATGACGGCGTTCGGCAAGGGGAATGAGCACGTTTTCGGACCAGGCGATGAGCGCCTGTTCGGCCAGATTTGCGACTTCGCGTCGGTCCAGGGCAATTCCTTGCCCGTGGACATTCGTGGCAATCTGCCTCGTGATAGTGCGAAGCGCGTCCACGGCGGCGGATTGTTCCGCGCCGGTCATCTTCCTTGAAAAGCTCTCGAGGAGAAAATTCGAATATTGGTCGAGGCGGGCCTTGGCGTCCGCCTGTTGTTCCCCCGGTTTTGCCGCCACGATGAACGTGTTGGCCCAAATAGTCTCCGGAGGGGTCTTCTTCAGCTCTGCGGCTGATAACAGTTTGGGGATTCCTAGGGTTCGCTCGCGTTCTGGTGTCATACGGGTCGTGTGGATAAATATTCTATTGACTGTAGGTTAACACGCAGCCCGCCGAACCACAAAAATCGTTGCCGTATTGGTTGGAGCGGGTATAATCGGTCCCATATGATCCGACTGCATAACACGCTGACCAGGCAAACCGAGGAATTCCGGCCGATTCGGGAAGGGAAGGCGTCGGTGTATTCGTGCGGGCCGACCGTGTATTGGTTCGCGCACATCGGGAACATGCGCGCGTTCCTGTTTTCCGACCTGCTGAACCGGGCGCTCACGTACGACGGGCTCGACGTGAACCTCGTCATGAACATCACGGACGTCGGCCACCTGGTGGGCGACGCGGACGAGGGCGAGGACAAGATGCTGGTGGCGATGCGCCGCGAGGGAAAGACCGCGTACGAGATCGCGGAATTTTACGCGCAGTCGTTTTTCCGCGACCTCGAGCGGTTGAACGTCAAGCCGGCGTCGAAGTACCCGCGCGCGACCGAGCATGTCGCGGAGCAGGTCGCGATGGTGGAGCAACTGGAGAAGAACGGGTTTACGTATCGCACGTCCGACGGCGTATATTTCGACACGTCGAAGCTGCCGGAATACGGGCGGCTGTCCGGACAGCGGGCCGAGGACAAGATGGCCGGCGCGCGCGTGGAGCTCGGCGAAAAGAAGAACCCGACGGACTTCGCGCTCTGGAAGTTCGCGCCCGAGGGGGTGAAGCGCGAGATGATCTGGCCGTCGCCGTGGGGCGAGGGGTTCCCGGGATGGCACCTGGAGTGCTCCGCGATGTCCAAGAAGTACCTGGGCGTCCCGTTCGACATCCACACGGGCGGCATCGACCACATCCCCGTGCACCACGAGAACGAGATCGCGCAGACGCTCGGCGCGGACGGCGTGCCCGAGGCGAACGTCTGGATGCACTCGGAGTTCATCACGGTCGACGGCGGCAAGATGTCGAAGTCGCTCGGGAACATCTACACGATGCAGGACCTGGTCGACCGCGGCTACGACCCGCTCGCGTACCGGTTCTTCGTGCTGGGCGGCCACTATCGTTCCAAGATCAACTTTACCTGGGACGCGCTCGACGCGGCGCAGAACGCGCTTCAGAAGCTCCGCGCCATCGTCCGCGACTGGCCAGTCGCGGCGGGGGCTGGGGGCCCCGCCTATACGGATCGATTCCACACCGCGATCAACGACGATCTCAACACGCCCGAGGCGCTCGCGACGCTGTGGGGGCTTGTGAACGACGATGCTGTCGCGCCCGAGGCCAAATCGGCGACGATCCTCGCGTTTGACGAGGTGCTCGGCCTGCGGCTCGATCAGGCGGTCGGCAAGCCGGTCGAGGTTCCCCCGGACGTGCGGGAGCTCGCGCATCAGCGCGAAGCCGCGCGGGCCGCGAAGAATTGGGCGGAATCCGACCGGTTGCGTGACGAAATCGCGGCGCGCGGATTCTCCGTGGAGGATACGGCGGATGGGACGAAGGTCAGACAGGTTTGACACGAAATAGGTTTGACATGTTTTGCAGGTCAGACAGGAAGGACAGGATGCTCGAGTAACCTGCCAAACCTGCAAAACCTGTCTG
>CAYRYG010000056.1:0-8651 GCA_964428465.1 uncultured Gammaproteobacteria bacterium | reverse complement strand
CAATACGGATCCGACGATCTCCAGGCGCTGCAGGTCTTCGCCGAGCACGCGGGCGCCGCCGTCGGGACGCGCGAACCGGTTCACGCGGACGAACCCGCCGAACCCGACGGGCGCGTCCCGGTCGTAGCAGCGCGGGCACGGGTCCACGCCGCCGTAGCGCTGGATGAGGTGGCCATGCTGCTGGCTCACCCCCGTCCCCTCGCCGGCCCACGACACGACGTCGCGCCCGGGGTGGACCACCCCCTTGGTGATGGTCCACCCCACCCATCGGCACGCCGCCGCCTCCGCGGGATCCATGCGCGCCGCGTCCATGACGACGGGCATCACAGCCACCCGACGTGCCAGAGCGCCGTGCGCACCGCGAGGTGGCAGAGCTGGTCGATCCAGATGGCCCTGATGTAGCCGCGGCACTTGAGCGTGTCGATGACGAAGTGCGTGACCGCGTCGACGGCGACTCCCTGGGCCGTCGGGTGGTATCCGCACACGCGCATGAACAGGTACATCGTCGAGACGTACGTCGCGACGTGGTAGGACAGCACCTCGTACCACTTGGCGGCGCAGACGACGCGTCCGGCCGCGTCCGCGAAGGTAAAGTCCTTCCCCTTGAACTTCACCATCCATTCGCTCTGGAAGGGGAAGTCGCCGAGGAAGTGCGTCCCGATGAGCAGGAAGAGACGTTCCACGATCCACCTCCTTGTGAAGGATCTACCCGCAACCTACCATGCCCCGAAAATCGTCCAAGGGCATCTGTCGAAACTTTCGACAACATCTGGACTTCGCGCGCCACGGTGCTATGGTACGACTGTATGCGTATGACCTTCCCCAAGCACGTGCGCGACGCGCTGCTCTCCTACGGGTTCGACGAGAAGGAGACCAAGATCTATCTCGCCGGGCTCGAGCTCGGGTCCGCCACCGTGCTCGAGCTCGCGCGCCGCACGGGCCTCGCGCGCACCACCATCTATCCGATCGTCGAGGCCCTGCGGCACCGCGGGTTCTTCCGTCTCCGCAAGGAGAAGGGCCACACCCACTACGTCGCCGAGCCGCCGGGCACGTTCCTGCGCCGCCTCGAGGAGCGCGAGCAGACGTTCCGCGCCATCCTGCCATCGCTCGAGGCGCTGCACGGGACCGCGGGCGACGCGGTGGGCGTCACCATGTACGAGGGGTCCGACGGGTTCCGGCAGTTCTGGCAGAAGCTGTTCCAGTCGGGGGTGAAGGACTACTGCCTGCTGACCAGCGCGGTGGGGATGCGCGAGTACGTGCACGAGGAGTATCTCGTGAAGCACGTGATCGCCACGCGCATGAAGCTCGGGATCAAGAGCCGACAGCTGCTTCCCGAGAACGCGACGACGCGGAAGGTGGTCGCCACGGACGCGCAGCAGCTGCGCGAGTCGCGGTACCTCCCGGCCGACGTCACGCTGCCGGCGACGCTGCTCATCTTCGGGAACGAGGTGGCGTTCGTGACCACGCGCAAGGAGAACTCCGTGATCCTCGTGGCGAGCGGGGACATCGCGGTGACCCTGCGCACCGTGTTCGAGCTGCTGTGGGGATGTTCCAAGCCGGCCTGACGAACGGGACGGCCAATCCCGCCGTTGACAATCGGCGGGATGTTTGGTACGTTCGTCGGCCCCGATCTTGGGGAAGAACCCGATCCAAGGAGCGTACATGCGTCCCAGGTATTACCTCACGGGACACGCGGAGACGCGGTTCCGCGAGCGCGCCGGGCCCCTGGTCTTCGACCCGTGGTCGCGGCGCATGGCGCACGTCGACGAGATCGCGCGTCCCCGCCTCATGGGGATCGCCAACGCCGAGATCGCGCGCGGCGAGCGGATTCTCGGCGCGGCCCGCATGCACATTGCCACCGCGTCCGTGCAGCGCTTCGGCCAGTTCTCCGCGGAGGACGAGCTCGTGGCGTTCGACGACCACGGGTGGATCATCCGCCGCGAGGCGATCTCCTCGTTCTTCGAGCTCACCCCGGACATGTTCCGGGTTCTCGGCTGGCCGAACGAGTCGATCCGGCTCATCGCGCACCAGGAGGTGTGCGACCAGGTCCTTCCGACGAAGCTCCTCGGCGAGGCCGTCACGGACGACGACCGGCTCGAGGACGCGCTGCGCCGGGTGATCCGCGCGGGCGTCGAGGTTCCGCCCGTGCGTTCGGGGGCCGTGCGCTTCGTCGGGCCCTTCGTGGCCGAACGGCGTGTGCACGGGGTCGCGCAGGACGTCCCGATGACCGTCACCTGTGACGTCGTCCACGGCACCAACGGGAACGTGGCGTGCTTCCTGGAATGCCGTCCGGGACCGTTCGTCGCCGCGGACCACACGGGCACGGCCTCGAGCGAGGAGCCCGTCGGCCCAGGAGCGCCCGAGGACGGGCTGATGCTTCGGAACGGGACCGAGGCCCTTCGGATCCACCTGGACAACGCGGCAAACGCCCTCGCACGGGCGACGGGGAAGAGCGTGTCCTGGTGGGAGTCGCGCATCGTTCGCGCGGCGTTCTCGGTGCGTGTGCTCTCGGGAGAGGGGATGGAGCGATTCTTCCCGGAAGCAAAGGACAGGACGCATCCCGAGCGTCTCGTGGCGTTCGCCCTCAGCCTACCGGACGCGTACCTCCTCGAGCCGAAGGCCCAGACGCTCCTCCTGCTCGCGGGCGTCGGTCCGCGCGGCACGGGACAGGCGCGCCGCTTCGCCGCCACGACGATGTCGATGGTCGTCCTCGGCCACCTCAACTACCTCCTCTGATCCCGCCCGCGCGGGATTTTTCATTGACACTCGCGGACGGGCGGGGGTAGGCTGCGGGCGCGGAGGCGAATGAACCATGCAGCGAGTTCGGTGGGAAAGGACGCTGACGGACGAACGGCTCGTCCGCGCGACGCTGTGGCCGCTCGGGCTGTCCGCCCACGAGATCCGGGAACGGATCGCGGCGGCGGAGCGGTATGTCGACTACGATGGCACGCTGGCGGCATGGAATCCCAAGCCGTCCCGTCTGCGCGATCCGTTTTGCGGGCGGCCGCTCAGGGAGTTCCTGGCCGAGAGGCCGTACCTCGTGCACACGCAGGGGGCGCACGGCTTCCGGGTCTGGACGTTCGTCCCAGAGTCACGGCACGAGATGGAACCCGACTTGGCGGCGTCGTACCCCGGACTGATCCCGGAAGATCCCCTGCCTCGCCCGCTCCTGGTCATCATTCCGCCGACCGCCTTCCAGCCGCGCGCGTCGGACGAGGAGCCGCACGGGGAAGACGACCCCGACGGCCAGCGCCAGTACAAGGACCTGTACGCCATCGGCGTCCGGCGCGGCGAGGTCTACGACGACCTCGGCGCCAGGGTCTACGCGCCCGGGTGTACCATCATCTCGACCTTCTGACGGCCATTGCCGTCTTTTTTCAGAATCCAATACCCGGTATTGGATGGGTTAGCGAAAATTTGTAGGTTTTCCTTGAGATTAAAAATCCCCGTCTCAGGACGAGGCGGGGGCGGGGACGAGCAGGCTCGGGGAGCGGACGAACGTGACAAGCGGCCAGCTCCAGTCTTCCTCCGTGCCGCGGCGCGCGAGCGCGAGGTCGACGGCGTCGAGCCGGATGGCACCGTTGCGGTGGAACGCCTCGCCCTTTGCCGCCGCCCCGGCAACGAGACGTTCCTCGACCACGTCGCGCAGGGCGATCGGGTCGATCCCCGCGAGCGCGCGGAAGAGCTCCTCGCGCGTCGGGTTGCACCGTGCGAGCTGGAGCAGCGCCTGCTCCGCGAGCGCGCGCCGGCACCGGTTCAGTTCCGCCGCGTCGGCGGATCCGAGCGCGGCGTATCGTGCCGCGTCCTGGCACGTCGCGAGCGCGCGCGGGATGTGTGCGACCAGCGTCTCCTTGCGCAGCCGCTTCTCCTCCTCGGACAAGGCGGCCAGCTTTCGCCGAAGTTCCGCCTCGCGCCGCGGGTCGGCGTCTCGGTGCAGAACCACCAGCAGCAGGATCGCGAACAGGATCATGCCTGCCACGAAGACCTCGTTCGAGATGGACGCGACCGTGATTGCGGAGAACAGCGCGGCCAGCGCCGCTGTTTTTGTCCACGACCACGACCACGACCGCGTCTGCGCGGCTTCCGATTTTTCCTCAGTCATGCTTTCTCCGAAGCGATCCGACGGTATCAAAAAACGGCCGTTTTGTCAACGGCCGTCCTTTGGCTTACGCCTTTCCCTTGAGTGCGTCCTTCAGGGCCTTGCCGGCCTTGAACTTCGGGACCGTGACGGACGGGATCTGGATCTTTTCCGTCGGGTTCTGCGGGTTCACGCCCATGCGGCCCTGGCGGACGCGGGCCGAGAAGGTGCCGAAGCCGGCGATGGTCACCTCGCCGCCCGAGACGAGTTGCGCCGTGACGATGTCCTCGAACGCGGCGATGATGTCCTCGCCAACCTTCTTCGAGAGCCCCAGCTTTTCCGCGATTCTTGCCGCAAGTTCTGCCTTGTTCATACGCGTGATGCGATGCCCGCATTAATATCTACCCCAAGCATAGCCAAAAACTACTTGGAGAGCAAGGGGGAGCGCGGATGCGCGGCCCACTGGGTCACCACGTCCTCCACGTCCGACACCTTCACGGTGTCCTGCGCGTGGCGGGCCGCGGCGTGGACCACGCCCAGGCTGGCGCCGTGGTGCGAGCGCGAGCAGTCGATGGCGACCTTGGCCGCGGCCTCGTCGATGAGGTCGATCGCCTTGTCCGGGAGGAACCGGCCGCGGATCTTCTTGTCGGAAAGCCTCACGGCCGCCTCGATGGCCTCGTCCGGGATCGTGACCTTGTGGAATTCCTCGTAGGCCGGGCGCAGCGCCTTCAGCATGCGGATCGCCTGCGCCGGGGTGGGCTCGTCGACGAGCACGGGCTGGAGCCGGCGGTCGAGCGCGGCGTTCGGGCGGATGTGCCTCTCGTACTCGTCCCAGGTGGTGGCGCCGATGATCTGGAGGTCGCCGCGCGCGAGCGCCGGCTTGAATACCTCGGCCACGTTCACCGCGCCCTCGGCCGAGCCGACCTGCGCGAGCATGTGGAACTCGTCGATGAACAGGATGGTGCGCTTCTCCGACGTGAGCCCGGCGAGGAACGCCTGCAGCCGCTTCTCAAGCTCGCCGCGGTACTTGGTCTCGGCCATGATCGCGTTTAAGTCCATCGACACGATGCGCGATCCCTTGAGCGCCTCCGGCACGTCGCCCGCGAGGATCTGCTGCGCGAGCCCGTCGACGATGGCGGTCTTGCCCACGCCCGGCGCGCCGATGAGCAGGGGATTGTTCTTCGTGCGGCGCATGAGGATGTGCAGCGTGCGCTCGATTTCCTTCTCGCGCCCCTCGATCTTGTCGAGCCCGCCCTGCGCCGCGCGCTCCGTGAGGTCGGTCGCGAACGCGTCGGACGTCGCCGCGCCGCCCTTCGGATATTTTTTCTCCCGCCCCTTCGCGAGCACGAACAGCCCGGCGAGCCCGAGGACGATCGCGACGCTCCACCATGTTCCTTCTGTCATACGCGTCTAAGGATACCGCATGCGCGGGGCCGAAACAAACGTCCCGGCCGGGCGAGTGCCGGGCCGGGACGCGGGATCGGTTAGAACGTGACGGTCGCGCCCGTGAGCGGGAGCACCTGGAGCAGGTATCCGGAGATGTCCGCCGCGCCGCCGCCCAGGTCGTCCCACAGGACGGCGCGCTGGCGGATGGCCATCGCCTCGGTCTCGCTCAGCAGGTCGAGGCGGATCGCGTCGTCGTCCGCGGCGGAGGCACCGGTGGTGTCCGCCTGGATCATGAGGGTGGTCGTCGCGCCCGCCGGGAGCTCGACTTCCCCGGTGGTCGCGTCGGCCCCGAGGTTCAGGACCGCGTACGCGACCGGGGTGAGCGCGGTGAGGCAGGGACGCCCGTCGGCCTTCAGGAAGGACCAGTCGCCGGCGTCGCTGATCGAGGTCGAGAGGTCGGCCGTGTCGAACAGGAACCAACGCGAGGCGTCGGCGAACCGGCTCGTCCCGGCGCCGTCGCCGCAGGCGTTCCAGCCGGTTCCGGCGTTGTCGGTCGCCGAGACGCGGAACACGAGCTGGGTGACCGCGACGTCGTCGGGAGAGGCCGCGGTCGCGTTGAGGCGGAAGACCTCGCCGAGGCCCGGGACGCCGGTCTCGGACATGCCGGCCGCGAGGGAGAGTTCCGGCTCGCTCCGGCGCAGCACCATCTGTCGGCCCGAGACGTTCGCCGCGACGTCGGTCTCGTCGATGCTGTCGCCGGAGGTGACGCCGACCGCGGAGAAGGAGCCGGAATCGAGCGCGTTCAGCGTGTATCGCAGCGTGTCGCCGGAGGTCGCGCCGGACGAGCCGACGCTGTCGAGGTCCACGGTGAGCGTGACCGCGGCGACGTCGCCCACGCGGGCGTAGCACTCGGCGTTCTCAAAGGAGACGTGTCCCGAGCTCACGGACTCCGTGTCCGTGTAGCCGGATCCGTCCTCGTTGGTGCATCGCAGCGACGCGGTGAGGGCGCCGGTGGCGGAGCCGAGGTCGTCGAACGACAGGGTCTCGATGAGGAAGTCCTCGCCGCGAGCCACGAAGTCCCAGCGGCCGACCTCGTTGCCGGTCGTGGACCCGAGGAGAATGTCGCTCGGGGTCATGTCCGTGGCCGGGCGCAGGACGAGCGAGCCGCTCGTTTGGACGCGAATGGAGATGTTCCCGGCGGCGTTCAGCGTGTCGCCCATGCCGATGGCGAGCCCGGCGCCGGAAAGCGCGCCGCCGCCGATGGTCGCCGTGACCGAGGACTCGCCCGCGAGCGATGCGGCGAACCGGTCCGGGTCGCCGGAGAGCGTGCTGTCGCTCGCCAGGTCGCAGCGGACCAGGTAGGTGGTCGTGGTCGCGGACGTGACCGTGAACGGGTCGGAGAAGGTAAGGGCCTCGGCCACCACGGGCGACGGCCCGGCGATCACGGTGCCGGAGCGGTCCTCGATGCGGCACTCGGTGAAGCGGTCCTCCGCGGCCGCGTCGCGGTCGATGGCCGCGAAGTCCGCGTCGTCGTCCCCGAACACGGAGAAGGTCATCTCGTCGATCGTCGCGTCGCCGCCGCGCGGCTGGAGGTCGAACGAAAGGAGCGTGGCGTCCGAGCTGCCGGCTACCACCTCGGTCGAGAGCGGCTGGCGCGGGGTGAGCCGCACGAGCAGCGCGGGGGAGCGCATGGACATGGCCGCGAGCCCGGCGGCCGCGGCAAGCCCGGCGCCGGCGAGCAGCGCGACGCCGACGGCGGTCGACGTGCGCGTCCGCGTCTTGGTCCTCGTCTGAATCTTTTTTGCCATAAGATTGGTTATGATTGACCCAAGTATATCACGGATGAAATAAAAAAGACGCTCGTCGTGAGCGTCGATGCGCGCCCCTTACTCGGGGAGGAGCCACGGGAGCACCTTGGAGGCGTCCGCGCGGCAGGGGATCTGCTGGACTTCGATCGCGCCGAAGAGCTGGCCGACCGGCCGTCCCGCCTGGAACGGCGTGACGTCCGTGCCTGGCGGGAGCCAGTAGGACCGCTTGTCCCCGTCGCCGAACGTCGACGGGTTGAAGAGGATGCCGGCGTCCGTGAAGACGAACGTGCTGCCACCGTCCTTGAACCGCCACACGTCGGTGATCGCGACCCGCGCGAGCGCGCCGCGCGGGCCCACGAAGCAGCGGAAGCGGTCGTAGGCGTACCCGTACTTGGTCGCGTCCACGTAGAAGACGCGGCCGTCCGGGTGGAGGAACAGGTACTCCGGCACCCGGACCTCCGGCAGCGGGACGAAGACCGCCTCGCGGAGGATCCGGTCGCGCTCGTGCTTGAGGCGGAAGATCTCCTGCGTTTCGTCGTGGCCGTCACCGCTCGGACGGGACACGACCGCGACGTCGCCGCTCACGAAGACGGTCCACGGCATTCCGTCGTGGTCCTCGCAGGTGTAGTGCGCGTCGGCGCTCACGCTCGAGCCGCGCTCGTGGAGCTGGTACAGGCGCACCCCGCTGTCCCGCGAGAGGAACAGCTTGTCTTGCAAGTACCGTCTGCTTCCGTGCTCGCGCGTCCCGGGCGGGAACGCTTCGAGCACGACGAGCGTCGCGCCCCGGCTCGACCGGTATGCCCGGCCGTCGGGGAAAAACGGCCGGAGCCACGCGTGGAACACGTCGGGATCCTGGCCGCGGAACTCTTCCTGACCCATGTTTGGTCCTCCTCCGCCGTGCTGGCGGACGACGACCATATCAGAAAAAGGGCAAGGTGTCCAGACCAAACCAAAAGGCGGGGCGCAGGGACCCCACCGATGACAATGGCTATCTCGCGTACTCGACCACGCGCGTCTGGCGGATGACCGTGACCTTGACCTCGCCCGGGTAGTTGAGCTCGGCCTCGATCTTGTTGGCCACGTCGCGGGCCAGCTTGTACGCGGTCAGGTCGTCGATCTTTTCCGGGGTGACGAACACGCGTACCTCGCGGCCGGCCTGGATGGCGTACACCTTCTCCACGCCGTCGAACGACGCCGCGGTGCGCTCCAGTTCCTCCATGCGCTGGATGAACTGCTCGAGCGACGCCTTGCGCGCGCCCGGGCGGGAGCCCGAGATGGCGTCCGCGGACTTCACGATGGCGCCCTCGATGGTGCGCGGGTTGTCCTCGTGGTGGGCGATCGACTGGCAGCAGATCTCCTCCGGGAACCCGAACTTCTTC
>CAYRYG010000055.1:0-8790 GCA_964428465.1 uncultured Gammaproteobacteria bacterium | reverse complement strand
ACCGGCCGCCCGCTCGCCCACGCGATCGCCCGCGTGTTCGAGCCCAAGTACAACAAGCTGCTCGAGACCGCGGTCACGGACAGCAAGGGCCGGTATACGTTCCTTCTGGGACCGAACGAGTACTACACCGTCTACGAAAAGGAAGGGTTCGAGCCGTTCGAGGTTCACCCGATCGATTACCGCACCCACGCGGAACCCAAGGAATTTTCCGCGGACGTGCCGCTCGTTCCTACGGGCAGCGAACCGTCGTCTCAAGGATCGTCGGAGAGGACGGAGCCGCCTACGGAACCGCAGCCGCCGCCCGCCTCGGTATGAGGTTTCTTCAAGGAAACAACCGATGGGCTCGCTCTTTCACGGCCATGCTTCTTGCCATGGTCGTCCTTGCGGTTTTCGGTCTTCCGCTCGTAACCGTTCGTGCGGCCGCCCCTGACGTCGTCTCATATCAGGGGCGGCTGCTCAACTCCAACGGCGTCCCGGTGACGGACGCCAGCCTGGAGTTCGTGTTCCGCCTGTATGACGGCTCCGGCGGCGGGGCGGCCTGCCTGTGGGAGTCCGACGACGGCGTTGCGTGCGATGACCCGGACGAGACGCAGACCGTGGCGCTCACCGACGGGTTGTTTTCTGAAAATATCGGTTCGTCCGTCGACCCGGCGGGTCTTTCGGAGGCGTATCCCGCGGATCTCGCGGGCGTGTTCGAGGGCGCGACCGACGTGTGGCTCGAGGTGGTCGTCGACGGAGAAACGCTCGCGCCGCGCAAGCAGATGGTGGCGGCGCCGTACGCGCTCGACGCCCAGGCGCTCGACGGGATGGACTCCACGGACTTTCTCGCCGCGGCCGGCGACACGGGCACGGGCGTGTTCGACTTCACGGGCGCGACGTTCGCGGGCGGATCGCCGCTCTCGTTCGAGGGCGCCGTTCCGGACGACTTCGAAACGACCTTCGCGTTCACGGAACCGAGCGCGGACCGGCTGATCACGTTCAAGAATGCCGACGGCACGGTCGCGTTCATTTCTGACATCGCGGCGGGAGCCGGGCTGTGGGAAACGGGCGCGTTCGCGACGTACGAGGACGATGACGACGTGGTGATCGGGTCGAGCGGGGATGAGACGATCGATACTTTGGGATTTTCACTCGGCGGGAACGACCTGTTTGTGGCCGGTGACGCGGCCGCCGAAGGGACGTTCTATACGGATACGGGGTTGAACGTCAGCGACACCGTTTTGGACGTGGACTCCTTGGGGTTTGCCGTCGCCGGCACGATTTCGTCTGGCTCCGGATCGCAAATCCTGATCAACGCGGACGGGGGGAACGCGCCCGGAGAGAATGTGCTCGTGACCGCGTCGAACCTGACGATCAGCGCGAATGGGGAGATCGTTCTCATGCCGAGCGCGGCGGCTGCCACGGCCATTACCGTCACGGATACGGATTTTACCAACGCGCTATCGATCGGGGACAACAGTATCGTCGGCACGGCCGCCGCGATCGACTTCTCGGAGTTCGACGTGTCGGCCGCGACCGGATCGGTCACGATCGATGACGACCTGGACGCGGGTTCCCTGACGGTCGACGGGACCATTCTCAGCGCGAACGGATTGTCTTTCGTCAGCGCCGGGGATATTACCTCGGGGGCCGGGGCATACGTCCACGTCGACGTGAGCGGCGGGAACGTCGCGGGCGAGGATTTCCGCGTGACCGCCAACAACTTTACGCTCGATGCCACCGGCGCGATGTCGATTACTCCCGACGCGGCGCTGGTGACGGCGATCGACCTGACCGACACGGACCTGACCAACGCGCTGTCGGTCGGGGCGAACGACATCGTCGGCACGGCCGCCGCGATCGACTTCTCAGAGTTCGACGTCGCGGCCGCGACCGGCTCGGTCACGATCGATGACGTCGGGGACCTTGGGCAGGTATCCGTCGAGGGGACGGTTTTGGATATCGACGACCTGACGTTCGCCGGGGGCGGAGCCGTCGTCGCGACGGGAAGCCTGTCCCTTTCGGCGGCTGGTTCCGAGCTCTTTATTACCGCGGCCCAAGTCGAGCCCACTGGCGTTACTGATCTCGGCGACCCGACGGCCGGTTGGGACGACATCTACGTCGACGTTGCCGGGACCACGATCGGGCTCGAAGACATCGCCTCGGCCGCTACGTCCGGCGCGTTCGTGATCGGCGCGTTCGACGAGTTTGATAATTCGGCCGGAGCCAACGTCCAGGACGTGTTGGACGACCTCGACGCCGCGCTTGCGACCGGCGGCGCGGGCTCCATGTGGACGCTCGCGGGCGGCGTGGTGTACCCGACGAGCGCGCTGAGCGACCTCGCGGTCGGCGGAACGACGGCGGCAGCGTCGCCGTTCGGCGTGGACGAGTCCGCGAATACCGTGTACGTGGGAGAGGGCGCGAACGGGAACGGCACGATCGTCTCGAAGGCGTCGGACGGCGACACGGGCAGCCTCATCTATACCACGGATGACACGTGGGAGTTTTCCGGGGGGAACGTGCTTCTCGACGGCGATCTCTCCACGCTCGGAAACGTCTCCATCGACCTGCTCGGGACGGAAACCATCGCGATCACCTCGGCTCCCGGATTCGACACCACCGCGGATGCCATGAGCATCTCGTTCGCGGCCGCGCATGACGATTCCGCGGTGAACCTCAATTATGGACTGCACGTGATCCAGACGGACAGCGGGCTCTCGCCGGAATACGGCGCGGACGCCCTCGCCTATTTGGAAAACGAGGCAGTTGACGGCGCGGCCGTGGGCCTGCTGATCGGCGGTGCCGGGTCGTTCAGCTACGGCATCGACCTGAGCGGGCTGGTGGGAGGGCAGGATATCCGGCTGAACAACTCGGAAACCATCAACAACATCACGGACGACCTCGTATCGATCGGCGGCAGCGGAGGCGCGGACGACACGGACATCGAGTTCGATCTCGACGGCACCATGCCGGTGCTGCAGTCGTCCGCGGACGCGTCCGTGTCGGTCAATGACAACCTGTTGGTCGGCGCCACGTCCGTCGCGGGCGTAAAGGCCGACTTCGTCCTTTCGGGCGACGACCTGTACGCGGCGGGGGACATCGCGGCGCAGTTCGACATGTACGCCGACTCGTTCGTCGCGGGCGACGCCTCCACGACGTTCGCGGACGGGTCCGTCTCGACGACGAGCCAGAATTTTTCCACGAACATCAGCGTGACCGGCGCGGACGCCCTGCTGCATATCATGAATTTTCAGATCGACAGCAACAGCGCGCTGACGATTTCCGCGACTGGGGACGGCGCGGGCGGCGTCGGCGCGCGGACGGTCGCCATCGGCGCGTCCGCAGACGCGGACGTCGTCGCCATCGGCGACGTGGACGCGGATGTCGGCATTACGGACGCGCAGTGGAACGTCTCGAACGTCGGCGCGGCGTCGTTCGCATCGCTCAGCCTGACGGGGGGCAACCTCGACATGGCGAACAACCTTGTCCTGAACGTCGGGGACGCGGGGACGGACTTCGTGGCGGGCGGGGGGCTGACGCTCGCGGGGGTGCTGACCGCGAACGGGACGGCCACGTTCAACTCCGACGTCGACGTCATCGTGGACGGATCGGAGAACGTGTCCATCGGAAACTCGACCGGGACGGGCTCGAACAACGTGGACCTGGTCTCGGTGAACGTCATCAACACGGACGCCGCGGGGAACATTCAGCGCGGCCTTGTCATTACCAACCAGGCCGAGTCCTCGAGCGCGACGGAATCGCTTATCACGCTTGATAACGCCGACGCCATCGCCGTGACGAGCGGACTGACCATCACCGGTTCCGGCGGCGCGGTCACGACCGCGATCACCATTTCGGACGCGAACATCGGCACGGCCCTGTCGGTCGGCGACAACACGATCAGTGGCGGCGCGGCGCAGCTCGATTTCACCGACTTCGACGTGACCGCCGACGGCGCCATCACGCTGGCGCCGGACGACGGCGGCATCGCCCTGACGATCTCGCCTTCCGCGCTCATGACCGCGGGCATTGATTTCGGGAACACGAACGTCGGCACCGAGTTCCTGTTGCAGAATGACGAGACGATCAGCAACCTGACCGATGACTTTATCGCCTTCACCGGCGTGGCCGGCGGCGACGACACCGACCTCGTGATCAACCTCGACGGCACGCGCCCGGTCCTTTCCTCGAACACGGACGCGATCGTGGCGTTCGCCGACAACATCGAGATCGACCCGGCGGCCGGGAACGCGACCATCGACCTGTACGCGTCCGACGCGGACACGGGCTCGCTGTCGTACACGACGAGCGACCAGTTCAGCTTCGCGGGCGGGAATATTTCCCATGTCGGCTTGGACCTGCTTCCGTCCACGCTCAATGGCAAGACGACGGGGTTCGACACGACCTCGACGTTTACCGGAACGAGCGCGGTGAATCTGGACGGCATCCAGCTGATGGGCGGGTCGGCCACGGCGGTCAACCAGGCGGCCGAGGGCGGCGGTGCCCCCGCGACCGTCCACAACGTGACCGGACTGTCTGGCGGGGCGAGCAATACCGGCCCGACCGCGGAGGCCGAACAACTGATCGGCGTGCTGGGCCAGGCCCTGAATTCGTCGGGCGCCGCGGCGGCCATCGGGGACTACGCCGCCGGCGTGGAAGGATTCGGGCTGCATAGCGGCATCGCGTTGACGATTCCGGATCTCCGCGGCGTTTCCGGTCGAGTGTCGGTCGCGAACGGGACGGTGACAAACCTGTTCGCGGTGCGCGGCGAAGTCGAGACCGGAGGGGGCGCCGCGACGACGTCCTACGGCGGGTATTTCGACAACAACAACGAGGGCGCGACGCGCTACGGCGTCCTGGCCTCGGCGAGCGGCGGCGCGACGGCGAACTATGCCGCGTACTTCCATTCGGCCGCGGTTCACGTTGAGACGGACGCGACGCCGAGCGCGGCCAGCCTCGCGACCGGCGCGGGAGATTTGTTCGTCGACGGCCAGCTTGAGATCACTGGCGCGGGGGTAACGAATGGGACGATCGGTTCAATAACGAGCAGCGAGTTGGCGGCGGGAATCGGATTCGTCGTCGCGCGGTCGACCGGAGGCACTCGGTTTACGAACACGGATACCGGCCTCGTGCTGTTTACCGTTACGGATGTCGGCTCCTCCGGCCACGTTCTTCAGCTCGAGAACGACGGGACCGGCTCGTCCTTGTTCGTGGACGCGGACGCGGACACGGGCAACACGGTGAGCGACACCGCCGGCGGCGCCGTCCATGTCACGAACACGGGGAACAGCGACTACGGGCTGACCGTGTACACGAACGACGACACGTCCGACAATTCGCTTGCCTACTTCCTCAGCGACAATACGGCGTTTGACGATTACGTCGTTGAAATTCAATCGGACGCCGATACGTCGGATACGGCGAACGGAACGGCCCTGCACATCATTCAGAACCAGGTCGATTCTCCCGCGGCGAACGCCGTCGCCACGCAGGCGTTCATCATCGACGTGAACGAGAAGGACTCGACCCCGGGAGACAGCTTTGACAACGCGGTCCTCCTGGTCCGCAGCGACGCGGACAATGACGGGGACGGCGGGGCCCCGGATCGAAACACGACGTTCCGCATCGACCTTGACGGTGACTTCTACCACGACGGCACCCAGTACGCCGCCGCGTCCGACCTCGCCGAGGAATATCCCGTTTCCGACGATTCGGTAGGCGGGAACATCGTGTCGTTTGACGGCACGGGCGGATCCGTGTCGAAGACGTCCGTCCCATATGCCTCCTCGATCGCGGGGGTGATTTCGACGATGCCGGGCGTGGTCCTTGGGTTCGGAAACGGCGGCCAGCCGCTTGCGCTCAGCGGCCGCGTCCCAACGTTCGTGACGGATGAGAATGGGACGATCGCCGCGGGCGACCCGATCACGTCCTCATCGACGGCCGGGTACGGGATGAAGGCCACGGAGCCGGGAATGATCGTCGGGTTTGCGCTCGAATCCTTCGCCGGGCCGGGATTCGGGTCCGTCAGCATGTTCGTCAGCCCGCAGTTCTACATGGGCGGCGTCATCTCGACGGACGGAAGCGTCACCCAGATCGAGGACGACGTGGAACTCACGGGCAGTTTGTCCGTACTCGGATCGAGCGGGGCGGACACGACGCAGATGACGCTCGTGACGGACGTGACCGACGCGACGGACTATCGCCTGTCGATCGAGAACGCGGACGGGACGCAGGTCGCGTACGTCTCGAACGAGGGCGACCTCGCGCTTTCGGGCCGCCTGTATCCGTCCGACCGCGGCACGTTGCAGACGTCGAAGTACATCTATTACGACGGCTCGTCGGGCATGGGCGGCGACTTCATGCGCACCAACGCCTCGGGCTGGGCGACCGGCTCCTACGACTTCGCGGAAATGTTCCCGTCCGCCGACGTGCTCGAACCGGGCGACGTGGTGGTGTTCGGCGCGACCGACGAGTCCGTGGCGCGCTCCTCGGAGGCGTCCGACCTGCGGCTCGCGGGCATCGTGTCCACGCGCCCGGGGTTTCTCGCCGGCGAAAACGCGAAGGGCCATTATCCGATCGCGCTTGCCGGCCGCGTGCCGACGAAGGTGACGGATGAGAACGGTTCCATCGAGATCGGCGACCCGCTTACCTCCTCGTCGCGCGCCGGATACGCCATGAAGGCGACCGAGGCAGGCGCGATCGTCGGGTACGCGCTCGAACCGTTCGACGGGAGCGGGGACGACAGGATCGTCGCGTACGTGAACGTGTCGTATTGGAACGGCGGGGAGACGCCGGAGCTCCCGGGAACGCAGAATACCGCCTCGACCATCGTCGTGACGCAGAACGCGAACAATCTCACCACGCTTAACATGAACGGCAACGTGTACATGACCGGGAACGACATCCTGGGCGTGCGTCGCCTCGCCGGAATCTCGGAGCGCTGGTCCATCGAGGAGGACGGGACCGTGCGGACGCCGGGCGTGCTGAAGACCATCACCGAGAGCTACCAGGGCGAGAACGTGGAAACCGCGGCCGTGACCTCGCCGGACGTGCAGATCTCGCTGGTGGGCACCGGCACGCTCGAGAACGGCGAGGCGGTGATCCGCTTCGAGAGCGTGAGCCCGTCGTTCAACGACGTTACCTCCACGGTCGCGCCGATCCGCGTGGTCGTCACGCCGAACGGCCCGGTGTCGCTGTACGTGTTCGAGAAGGACAACGACGGGTTCGGCGTGCGCCAGGTGAACGGCCGCGACAGCGACGTGACCTTCGACTGGATGGTGTCGGCGTATCGAAAGGGGTACGAGCCGGAGGAGGAGGTCGTCGAGGAGGAAGTCATTGAGGAGGTGGTTGAAGTGGTTGAGGTGATTGAGGAGGTTGACGAGACGGAAGTGATTGAGGAACCGGAAGAGACGGCCGTCGAGGAGATGCCCGTTGAGCCGGAACCGCAGTCCGAAGTCGAACCGGAACTAGAACCTGTTGTGACGGAAGATCCCGCACCTCCGGCGAGCCCGGAGCCAATCCCTGACGATTCAATGGAATCGACTGTTGTCGAGGAGCCGGCACCCTAACATCGTTCTTCCGGCAGCAGATGTTCTTTCAACCGGCGGTGGCTCTTCCATGCTTGGAGCGTCACGGCCACACAGACAAGGAGACGCGCGGGAACCCCACACCCGCGCGTTTTCTGTTGTGCCCTCTGGACAAAACTCGATTTTTGTGCGTAAATAGCGACGGAGGTTAACAGAGATGAGGCACCTTCTTTGGCTTGCCCTGTTGGGCGGCTGCTACGGGTTCGTCGGGGAGGATGACGTGCGAGACGCCGAGGACCGCGACGGCGACGGCGTGACGTACGAGGACGACTGCGACGACGCCAGCAGCGGCGCGGGCGCCATGCGGACCTGGTACCCCGACGGCGACGGCGACGGATTCGGGGACATGACCGCGAGCGGCACCGAGTCGTGCGACGACCTGGGCGCGACCGGCATGTCGCTCGACCACACGGACTGCAACGACGCCGACGCCGCGATCACGCCGGACGCCGAGGAGGCGTGCGACGACATCGACAACGACTGCAACGGCGCGGTCGACGAGGCGTCCGAGTGCGAGGACCACAACACGGACGGCGACGGCGACGGGTTCACGGCCGACGTGGACTGCGACGACGCCGACGCCGACGCGTATCCGAACGCCGAGGAGACCTGGTACGACGGCGTCGACCAGGACTGCGACGGCGCGTCGGACTACGACCAGGACGGCGACGGCCACGACAGCGACGCCCACGGGGGCGACGACTGCGACGACCTGGAGGCGACGACGTACGCCGGCGCCCTCGAGGTGTGCGACAACCTCGACAACGACTGCGACGGCGAGGACGACAACGCCGTCGACGACGACGGCGACTACTACCACGAGTGCGGCGGCGACTGCGACGACACCGACCCGGACGTGAACGAGGACGCGTACGACACCTGCGACGCGGTCGACAACGACTGCGACGGGGTGGTCGACGAGAACGACGACGAGGACGGCGACGGCTGGAGCACGTGCATGGGCGACTGTCACGACGCCGAGCCCCTCATGAACCCCGGGGAGGTTGAGGTCTGCGGCGACAACATCGACAACGACTGCGACTGGTCGGAGGACTTCGCGGACGAGGACGGCGACGGCGTCAACGACTTCGACGAGGACGGCGACGGGAACCTCAACTGCGGCGACTACGCCGACTGTGACGATCACGACCCGGACGTGTACTGGGGAGCTGAAGAGCTCACGGACGACGTCATCGACTCCGACTGTGACGGCAACACGGACACC
>CAYRYG010000054.1:0-9134 GCA_964428465.1 uncultured Gammaproteobacteria bacterium | reverse complement strand
TGATGAGCCCGGCCGCGTGGCGCGTGCCGTCCGGCTCGACGACCGACGTCTCGAACGGCATCAGGTTCGGCTCCATGCCGGGCGAGCGGACGACGATCGGCGTCTCGACCTCGACGTAGCCGCGCGCGCGAAAAAAAGAACGGATCGTGTTGTTCACGATCTCGCGTTCTTTCGCGATGGTCACGATATCGCGGGCCACAGGGGACTAGCGCTGGATAAACGGGACGAGCGCCATGATGCGCGCGCGCTTGATGGCGTTGTCGAGCTTGCGCTGGTGCCACACGCACACCTTGCTGCGCTTGCGCGGCACGATCTTCGCGAACGAAGACAGGAAGCGGCGCAGGAGGTTGGTGTCCTTGTAGTCGATGTCCGGGATGTTGTTCATGCAGAAGAAGCACTGGCGATCCTTGCGCATGGCGTTCTTTTGCTCGTTGCGATTGTTCATAGGGTCTAAAACGGGATGTCCTCAACCTTGATCTCGTCGTCCGGGTTCGGCGCGGGATCGTTCTGTCCGGCGGAGCCGGATCCGGCTTCGCCGGACGGCCTCGAAATCGGCGGCGCGGCGAACGGGGAGCCGCCGCCGGCCGAGGCCGGGGCCGAGCCGCCCGCGCGATCGAGCAGGATCACGTTCTCCGCGACGATCTCCGTCGTGGAACGCTTCTGCCCGTCCTGGCCTTCCCACGAGCGCGTCTGCATGCGGCCCTCGACGTAGGCCTTGCGGCCCTTGGCGAGATACTGCCCGCAGATTTCCGCGAGCTTGCCCCAGGCGACGACGTTGTGGAAGTCCGCGGCCTCCTGCTTCGCGCCGGACGCGTCGGTCCAGGTGCGGTTGGTCGCGATGCCGAACGAGCACACCGACTGGCCCGAGGGGGTCTGGCGCACTTCCGGGTCGCGGGTGCAGTTGCCAAGGACGGTCGCGCGGTTGAGAGAGTACATACCCTTGAGTGATTAAGTGATGGAGTGGCGGAGTGATGGAGTCACTCTAGGCACTGACGTCCTTGTCGAGGATCTCGTCGAGCTTCTTGTCGAGCTCTTCCATGGACATGGACGCCTCCTCGGCCTTCACCGGCGCGGCGACCTCGGCGGCAACCGGGGCAACGGCCTTGCGCGGCGCGGCGGCGTCGGTCGGACGGCGCGTGTCACGGGCCTCCTCGGAGAGCGGCGCGACGTACGAGGTGATCTGGAACGCCTTCTTCTCGGCGCCCGGCGCGAGGTCCACGATGATGTGGCGCAGCACCTCGTCGGAGAGGCGGAGCATGCGGTCGAGACCGGCGATCACGGACGGCTCGGCCTCGAGGTGGACGAGCACGTACGTCCCGTGGCGCTGGTGCTTGATCGGGTACGCGAGCTTAATTTTGCCCAAGGATTCGTTGCGGGTCACCTTGGCACCCGTTTGCTCGATCGCCTTGGCCATCTTTTCGCGAAGACCGTCGATTTCGGTATCCGCGAACTGGGTCGGGACGATGTAGAGCAGTTCGTATTTCTGCATACGTTGACTGGGTCCGACGTGACGTCGGACCAACCCCGTAGGGCTATGGACAGTTAATTAGTACGCGGATCTTAAACAAAAAGCCGAAAATGGTCAAGAAAAACAGCCCCGAGAGAGGGCTGAAGGGTCATTTTGGGCCGGAAAGCAGGTATTCCGTGCCCGAGAGGTTGCCGAGAAGGATCTGGCCGCCGACAATCACCAGCACGACGTTCCCGAGGTGGTAGCCCGCGGCGACCATCAGCGCGCCGATCACGCTTCCCAGGTACACCACGACGTAGGCACCGAGGCGCCAGCCGCGCGGCGTCAGCACGTTGAGGACCGCGAGCAGCGCCCAGCCCCCGTCGAGCGGGATCGCGGGGAGCAGGTTCCCGAGGTTGATCACGACGTTCGTCAGGATCACCTGCCCGAGCACGTTGAGGACGAGCGCGTCCGCCGCGAACGGAACCGCGGCGGCCGCGACGCCTCCGAGCAGAAGGCCGCTCACGGGACCGGCGAGCGAGACGAGCAACTGCTCCAGATTCGCCAGCGGACGTTCGGCGCCGTTCCATTCGACCTGACCGCCGAGGCCATGCAGCGTGATGGTCTGCCCGCGCACGCCGATGAACCGAAGCGCGAAGGCATGGCCGAGCTCGTGCACGAGGACGGAGACGACCAGCGTCACGACGTAGCAGACGAGCAACCAGAGCGGATGCCCGGCAACGACGCCCGACCAGCCGACCGCCGCGACGAGCAGGAGGACCGACGGCCGAACGGCCAGGGGGAATCCCGCCAGGCGAAGTTCCGCGCTCGCGGGAGTCATGGCGACCCCCCGAACTCCTTCGCGTACCGTTCGTACCCCGGCGTCCCGGGCGCCGTGAACGTCAGTGGGTAGCGCGCGACGACCGGCTCGCTTGGCGGCGGATAAATCTCCTTGCCCGCGAACTTGCCTGCCACGCACTCCTCCATGCGCGGGATCTGGAGCGGGTCCTTGCGGAACTCCACCTTCGTCACCGCGCCGCGCGCGTCGATCTCGATCGCGAGCAACACCTCGCCGTCCACGCTCATGTGCGCCTGGCCCATGAAGTACCGGTAGCACGAGAACAGTTCCGGCAGGACGGAGGAGACCATCGCGTTCACGGCCTCCTTGTCGAGCGCCGTCCGCGGCTCCTTCGGTTCCGGAGCGGGCGCGGGCTTCGGCTTGGGCTTGGGTTTCGGCTTGGGCTTCGGATCGGGAGGCGGAACCTTCTTTGGTTCCTCCTTCGTCTCCTTCGGCGGCTCCTCGTCGAGAACCGTCTCCCCGAGAACCAGCTCGTCATCGGGCGCTGGCTTCTCGGTCGTTTCCTCTCCCGCGCCGAACGACTTGGCGAGGATCTCGAACGCCTGTTCCTCCGAGATCGGGATCCGCGGCGGGGCGTCCCAGAAGCGCTCGGACGGCGCGCGGAAGCTCTTGGCGAACACGGCGACCAGCGCCGCGACGACCATGAGCCAGAACGCCTGTTCTCTGGTCATCGCTTCTCTCCTTTCTTCCTGATGGGCTCGGTTCCCTTCTGTTCTGGCCCGGCGCGCACGCCGGACGGGAGGATGATGGTGTAGACCACGACCTGGTCGTCGAGCCCGGGGATCTTGTCCTCGAGGTCGAGCAGCCGGATGTACTGGTCATTGGCCCCGTTCTCCTGCCAGGCCGCGACGAGCGCCTTCCCCTCGGGACGCGATGGCGCGTCGTCGGACTCCGCGGTCAGGAACGCGAGCACCTGCTCGTTGCTCATCGCCTTCTTGCTCCCATCGCGGTAGATGCCGCGCGAGCGCAGATACAGGTGGGTGTCGGGGTTTCGGGACATGCCCTTCGACACCCGCAGGCGGTGGACGAGCCAGTCCCAGTCCTGGAAGTTCTGCTGCTTCTGCGCGAGCTGGGCCTCGGACTGGGCGATCTGCGTCTTGATCTCCTCCTCTTTCTTCTCGGCCTCCGCTTCCCGCTGGACGATCTCGGCCTGGACCTCGGCCTTCCTGGCCTCGAGGTCCTTCACCTCGGTCTCCACCCTCGCCTTGCTCTGCACGAGCACGACGAACAGGATGCCGATGAAGCAGGCCATGATGTCCGCGGCGGCGACGAGCGCGAATGGCGCGACCCGGCGGCGGCGCCCGCTCACGCGGAGTCCTTCGCGGCGGCACGCTTCTTCCAGATGAGCAGGAAGGCGATGCCCGCGGCCATGACGAGGCCGTGCGCGGTGGTGACGAACGCGAGCAGGAGCCCGCTCATGTCCGTGCTGTTCTTCTGGAACACCATCAGGTAGTCGGTGAACCCGACGGCCGTGCCGAGGAAGCCGAACGAGGTGCACAGCGACGCGCACTGCTCGGCGCGTTCCTCCTCGTCCTTGAGCGCGAACCACGTGCCGAGCACCCCGGCCCCGGTCGTGAAGAACGGGATCGGGCCCTGCGTGGGGAGCGAGGACAGGAACGGGAAGACGGCGGGGAGCGCGAAGACGTTCAGCGCGTAGGTGACGCCGAGCAGGCCGAGGAGGCCGGCCCAAAGCGGCAGTTTCTCGACGGACGTATGCATGTTTGTACGTGTCTCCGGTGTGAAAGGGCGGGGAGCCAACCTATCGCGCCGGAACCGTTCTGTCAATGAAAAAGCGACGGGTTAGCGTCGCGAGGGGTCGGCGAGAAGCTGGTACTTCTCGGCGAGGACCAGGAAGTTCTTCCGACGCTCGGCGTCGGTTTCGCAATCCTGGAGAGCCGCCGCCACGAAGGCGACGAGCATCTGGTCGTGCACGCCCTTTGCTCCGGAAGGCCGATCGGGGAACGTCGCGAGAACCGCGTCGATCCCGGAGCGCGCCGGAAGGCGGAACGGCCCGGCCTGGACGCTGACGGCGGGATCCGCGAGGACCCGGCGCAGCGTGGCCGAGAACGTCCCGTCCGACTGGCGGTCGAGGGTTTCGATCATCCGGAGAAAGGCGTGCAGCTGGATGTCGGCCGGGTCGCCGCTGACCGGTTCGCGCACGGGGCGCGGCCAGAGAACGGCGACAAGGACGACGAGGACGAACGCGAGGGGCGAGATACGAACCGCGAGGGAACGCATGAGGCGACAGGATAGAAGAAAGCGGGCGCCCGGTCAAGGCGCCCGCTCCGTTCCGTATTTCGCGATCAGCTCGTCGCGCGTCATCCAGGATTTCTGCACCCGGCGCGTTTCTCCGCCGAAATGTGCGGCCGACTCCGGCGGCAGTGGCGCCTCGTCGACGTGGAACCCCATCCGCTTCGCGACGCTCGGATGTTCTCCCACCAGCCAGGACGTCCCGACGATTTCCTTCACGTTCGCGAACGACGGGTCCTCCTGCACGAGTCGCGCGAGCTCGCGCATCCCCCTGCGAAAGTCAACGAGCTTCTCGCCGACCTCGAGCGTGAACGCGACCGCGACGTGGATGCGAAACGTCGTGTCGTCATCCTCCTCGAATTTCCCGTACAGCATCTGCTCCGGGCTGAGCGGCACGCCCTTCGTCGCCTCGACGATGTGCTTGCGCTCCTCGCGCTCTTCCTTCCGGAGGTGCTCGTGGAACCGCTCGGCCATTTCCGGGTCGTCGTAGATGTCCTGAAACGCCTTGGCGAGCATGGTCGCGGCCACGTCGGGGAACGACTCGTCGTCCTTCCGGAGCAGCGCGGCCATCTTCTCGAGGACCGGCGCCACCATGTCCTCATGGCCCCGGAAGAAGCTCGCGGCCGTCACGCGGGTCCGTCCCAGCCATTCCTCGCGCGCCTTCGCGGGATCGGCCGCGGATCGCATGTTCTCAAACTCGCGCTGGAAGCCCTCCAACAGCTTGGGATGCGTGAATCGCTCCGGCATGGGGCGCCTGTGTCGTCGTTCGGTGTCCATATGCCGACAGGATAGCAAGAAAGCGGGTTCCGTTGTAGAGTGGTCGCGATATGAAATTCTTCGTGCTTGGCAACAACCGGGAGCTGTCCGTGGCGGAAATCGAGTCCGTCACCGGGGTGCATGAGTTCGCGTCGCGCGAGGGCGACGTGCTTTTGCTTGAGACGGAGCAGACCGGCCCGCAGCTGCAGGACCGCCTGGCCGGCACCATCAAGGTGGGGTCCGTGGTGGGCGAGATGGAGGAGTGGGACAAGGAGGCGTGCGGCGAGCTCATCGCGGCGATGATCGACGCGGGGCTGCCGCGCGTGGAGTTCGGGGTGAGCGTGTATGACGCGGGCGACGCGCACCGCGCGAAGGAGCTGCGCAAGGAGGCGGAGCGGCTCGGGCTTGAGATCAAAAGCCGCGTGAAGGAGTCCGGTCGCCCGGTGCGGCTCGTGACGTCGCGGGAGAAGACGCTCTCCGCGGTCGTCGTCACCACCAACAAGCTCTTGGAGCGCGGCGGCGAGTTCGTGCTGATCGTCACCAAGGACAAGATTCTGATCGGCCAGACCGAGGCGGTGCAGGACTTCGAGGCATGGGGCGAGCGCGACTTCGGCCGCCCGGCGCGCGACGCGCAGTCCGGCATGCTCCCGCCGAAGCTCGCCCGCATGATGGTCAACCTCTCGGGCGCGGACCCGATCCACAGCACGCTGCTCGACCCGTTCTGCGGGAGCGGCACCGTGCTCATGGAGGCGATCCTGCTCGGATACAAGGAAGTAATCGGCAGCGACATCTCCGAGAAGGCCGTGGCGGACACGAGGAAAAACCTGGAATGGATCCAGGAAAAATTCATAGGGACTTTAGTCCCGTCGAGTCCTGACGCCACTAAAGTGGCTGGGAATGCCACGCTGCTCGTGTCACCCGCGCAGGCGCTCTCCATTCCGAAGCCGGTCGACGCGATCGTCACGGAAACGTATCTCGGCCCGGCGCTGCACGGCCGCGAGCACCCGGAATTTCTGAAACAGAACCTATCGATGCTCTCGGAGCTGTACCGCCAGTCGTTCGGCTCGCTCGTGAACCTCGTGAAGCCGGGCGGTACCGCGGTCGTCGCGTTTCCCGTGTTCCAGACGAAGGAGGGCGAGCAGGAGGTGGCCACGCGCAAGATGATGGAATCGCTCGGGTGGAAGGTGGAACGCCGGCTGCGCTACGAGCGCGCGGGGCAGCACGTGGAGCGCGAGATTTTTATCATGCGAAAAGAAAAAAGCCCGGGCGAACCGAGCTAGTTGGTGGGACCGGCGCCCTTGCTCATGCGCCAGAGGGCGCCGAGCAGGGCGACGATGCCGAGGCCGATGACCGCGAGGCCGAGCGCGAAGCCGGGCTTCGTGTTGGTCGCGCCGCCCGCGTAGGCGAGCTGCGCGTAGAAGAGGACGTGCGGCATCAGATCTTTCCCCTGAGCACAAAGACGAGGAGCAGGATCATGATCATGGCCGACGAGGCACAGCACTCGTCGCTCTGGTACGACTCGACGTTCGTCGGGTCGTTTTGCATCTGGGAACCTTCCATCTACTTGGTCTCCTTGGACCGGCTCCAGCCGGCCACGGGTGGGTTGAACTTCGTCACGACCCGCCATCCATCGGCCTCGCGGACGATGGGGAGCGAGTCCTTCCAGACGTACTTGCACAGGACGTGCCCCACGCAGGCGGTGGCGTTCTGCTGGATGAACTCCACGCGCCCGGAGGCGAGGTGGACCTGCGTCACGATCGCGACGTGGCCGACCGAGCCGTCGTTGTCCCCGCCGTCGAAGACGAGGACGTCCCACGGCTCCGGGGGGACGGGACTGCCGTTGTCGTACACGACGAGCCCCTTGTCCTCCCCCTGCCAGAAGTACGTGTCCGCGTCGCCGGTCCTCGAGAGGTTCCGGTGGCCGCGCTTGAGCGACAGCGCGCGATTCACGAGCTCGACGCACTGGTACTTGAGCCCGTACTCGCCGCGCGTGTCGTCCCCGCCGGGCGCGTACACCACGATCCCCTCGTGCTCCCCGAGCACGGTGCCGTGCGAGGGAAGAACGAAGTCGTAGCCCCGGCGGATGTGGTCCGTCACGATCGCGAGCGCAAGGCAGGCGAGGACGACGGCCGTCCAGAACGCCATGCCGAGGAACTTCTTCAAGAACCGCATGCGGACTCCGTCGCGGCGAACCGCGGATACATATCGTAGCCGTTGCGCGACCAGTGGAGCAAGCTCCGCTCGACGAGCGAGTCGATCCGCTCGGACAGGCGCGGAGGGGTGAGGTAGAACCGGCGCGGGATGACGAGCGCGTGCCGGAGCGTCGCGTAAGGCATCACGTTCTGGCAGAACGGGAGTTCGCGGTCGGTCGCGGGAAGCCGCAAGCCGGCCTTTCGGCCCTTGCCGTGCACGCGCGCGATCCACACCGGGCTGAGCTTGCCGTCGGCGAACAGGTCGTCGACGGTCTCCATGTAGAGCGGGTCCACGCCCGGCTCGCGGTGGATGAAGTGCACCACCTTGCCGCGCACCCAGAGGGCCACGTGCGAGTTAATGTCCTTCCCCGCCGCCTGGATCTCGTCCCAGTAGGTGGTCTCCTCCCAGAGCAGTCCCAGGATGTACACCTGGTCGTGCTCGAACGGGAAGCGGCGCACCTCGTGCTGGAGCGATTCCCTCGCGCCGGCCGGGAGCTTGCCGTCCGCGTCGTAGCGCGCGGTCTCGTCCCACACGGTGGTGAGCTTGGTCGCGTTGCTCGGGCAGCTCATGCACGGCTCGCCCGTCTCGACCATCTTCGCGCGGTCGGTGCGAAGCGTCCACGCGCCCGAGTGGGCGAACTTGATGCCGGTGAACAGCACCACGTACTTCACGACGGTTGCGGAGCACATGGCATTGTCCATCTCCCACCACGGAAGGATCCGCGGCAGGCGCCCGGTGCGCCCGACGTAGTTGAGCAGCGCCGAGTGGTCCTCGAGGGTCAGCCCATCGACCAGCTTCCAAAACGCCAGCTCTTCCGAGCGCGTCTGCTCCTTCACCTGCGGGTAGTTCAGGTACAGGAGGCCAAAGACCGTTCCCAACACCCCGGCGAAGACGCACAGGATGCTGGCGAGATTCCCAATGAATCGCCGAAAATCCATGCGTTCTCCCTGGGGTTGAGAAGGGCGGAGGATATCAGAAAATGGGCCGGATGTCAATCGCCGTATCCTCCTCATCCACACCCCAAGCGTTGACAAAACGAAAATTTTGTGGTGAACTGAATGCAGAAAGCAATCCCCGCACGACTCGATCGGCGGGGATTTTCGTTTGTTGAGTTTTGCCGTCCGTGGGCGTGGCAGGTTGCATTGCGAGCTTTGTCAGGCTCAGCGATCTGGGTTCAATTCCCAGCACGTCCACGGACAGGATGACTGGACAAACGACCATTTGTGTGCTATCATCCGACTAAGCCTGACAAAGCTCCGATGACGCCGAACAAAATCCCGCGGATCGCTCCGCGGGATTTTGCTATGCGTTCACGCGGAAGTGGCACACGTCGCCGTCCTGCATGACGTATTCCTTTCCCTCGACGCGCAGCTTGCCCTGGTCGCGGCAGCCGGCCTCGCCGAAGTCGACGAAGTCCTTCCAGTTGATGACCTCGGCGCGGATGAAGTTCTTCTCAAAGTCGGTGTGGATCACGCCCGCGGCCTGCGGGGCCTTCGTCCCCCTCGTGATGGTCCACGCGCGCGTTTCCGTGACGCCGGAGGTGAAGTAGGTGACGAGATGGAGCGACTCGTAGCACTTGCGGATGACGCGGTCGAGGCCGGATTCCGTGAGGCCGAGCTCCGCGAGGAA
>CAYRYG010000053.1:0-9224 GCA_964428465.1 uncultured Gammaproteobacteria bacterium | reverse complement strand
GAACGCTCCGACAATAGAAAAAGCACCCGAACGGATCGGGTGCTTTTTCTGGCGGACCGGAAGGGATTCGAACCCTCGATCTTCTCCGTGACAGGGAGACGTGTTAACCGGGCTACACCACCGGTCCAAGGTGGAACGGCAGAATAGTAACATAGGGCTTTTTTCGTGGCAAGGGGGGTGTGGATGCCTAAAAACGGTTGACGGATCGGTTAATTTGACCTACCCTTTTGGGGTCTGGGCACCCCGCCCGGATGAAAACAACCCCTCCGCGGAGTCCAAAATCCGTGCCAACCGCTGAAGTTCTCACTGCCCGCAGGCCCCTCGTCAAGAAGGGCGCGTCCGCCGACTGGATCGAATACCTCAACCCCGAGCGTCTGTCCCAGCTCCTTGCCGCCATCCTCCTGGCCGAACAGGCCGAGATCGACTGGAGGGAAGAGTGGATGAACGGCGGGGTGACCGCGATGGAGGTCGTCGTCCAGCGCCTCCCCGCGCTCGAGCGCGAGTCGATCAAGGCCAGGGGACGCACGGCCACGCGCGAAGTCGCCGGCATCCTCCAGCCCACGCCCATCTCGGCCTGACGGACTCCGCAGGCCTCTCCTGAGCGCCCCCGCGCTCTTTTTTTGTGCCAGGCCTGGGCCCGTATTGACCGTTTTGCCAAAGTTCGGTAAAAGAACCCTGCCGAACCAAACAAACGGCAAGGAGGTCTCCCATGGGTGGAGGCGGTTCTTACTACGATCGCGACACCAAGGACGGCTACGAGTCCACGCCTCGCGGTCACTCGAAGGAGGCAGAAAGCCTGATGGGCCGGGATCGGGTCGATCCCGGCGTCCTGCCCATGGGTCGGCGCGTCGCAAGCCGCGCCCGCGCGCCGATCGTGCTCGCCTACGACGTCACCGGCTCGGTCGACGCCCTGCCGATGGTGTTCGCGGACAAGCTCCCGATGGTCGCGGGACAGATCGCGGACAACGGCTACGTCGACGAGCCGGAGATCAGCCTGGCCGCGGTCGGAGACCTCGGCGACAAGGCACCCGTCCAGGTGGCGGACTTCGCCGAGATCCGCTCGCTCGACGACTGGCTGAAGCGCCTGTGGCGCGAGAAAGGCGGTCTCGGCAACCACGTGGAAGCCTACGCGTACATGGCGTACTTCTACGCCTTCTGCTGCGACATCCCGAACGCGGTGACGCCGTTCTGCGTCTTCATCGCGGACGAGGGGATGCACCGGACGCTCTACAAGAGCGACCTCGAACGGCTGTTCGGCGGGACGCGCGAGACCATCTCCACGGCCGACGTGTTCAAGGAATTGGACCGGAGGTTCAAGGGGAACGTCTTCCTCGTCCACCGTCACTACGATTACGGCGACGCGGAGGCCCTGAGCGTGTGGCGCGAGTGCCTCGGGGACGAGCGGATCGTCCCGCTCGGTTCCGACCGGGCCATCGCGGACCTCCTGCTCGGCCTGTTCGCCATCGTGAACGGCGTGCGCACGCTGGAGGCCTACCTCGACGACATGGTGAACGCCCGCGCCAAGCCGCAGTCGGCCGCGCGCATCGCCGAGGTCCGGAAGTCACTCGCTCATCTCCCCGCGTTCGTCGCGTCGCGCCCCGCGTGGGACGACGGGCCCGGGATCCCGACGCCCGACGACCTCAACCAGGACATGGATGCGGAGCAGGAGCGCGCCATCGAGCGGTTCCTCGCCGACCTGCGCGCGACGCTCAAGGACGCGCGCCGCCGGCCGAAGATCGAGGAGGACGGGTGGGCCTACGTGCGGTCCCTCCCGCTGCCCGCCCACGCCGCCGTTGCGACGAGCCACGGCTGGCGCCGCATCCGCGACGCGCTCTCCGAGGCCAACTGGCGCGCGGAGATCGCCATCGATCCCGACGCCGACGCGCGGATCGTCCGTATCCGCCGCCGCTAGCGCGCGAGGTCACCGACCTCGCTTTTTCTTTTCCATGCCTTGACAATCGGCCCCGTTTGGCGGAAACTCCGTTCTCGCTCATTCCATCTGTATCCTGGAGGAAGACGATGTCGTTCGACGTACCGATCGTCGTTTCCGGCCTTGTGTTCGGAGACGAGGGAAAGGGGACGACCGTGGGCGCGCTCGCGCTACGGCTCGGTCCCTCCACCGTGGTCCGCTACAACGGCGGTCCGCAGGCGCTTCACTTCGGCGTGACGCCGGACGGAACATACCACGGGTTCGCGCAGATCGGCTCCGGGTCGCTCGGCGACGACTCGCGCACGGTGCTTTCGTCCGACATGCTCGTGGACCTTGACCGGCTTGCGGTCGAGGCCGGCGTGCTCGGTGGGAAGGTCTCCTACGACGTGTGGTCGCGGATCACGGTCGATCCCGACTGTCTGCTCGTCACGCCGATGCAGGTCGCGGCCGGCCGCCTGCGCGAGGTCGCGCGCGGCGCGGGCGCGCACGGGTCGTGCGGGCTCGGCGTCGGGGAGACGGTATTCGACGACGAGGCCGGGCTGTCGCTTCGCGTGCGTGACCTGTTCGACGCGCGCGCGGCCGTGGAGCGGCTCGATGCGATCCTCGCGGCGAAGCGCGCCGCGTTCGACGGCATCCCGGACATCGACACCGAGGACCTCTACTACCGCTATCGCCAGGCGATCGGCCGGCTCACGGTCGAACGTGCCACGGATGTCATCCGCCGCGACGCGACCGACCGCGCGCTCATCTTCGAGGGGGCGCAGGGCGCGCTCTTGGACCGGCGGCGCGGGTTCGTCCCGCACGTCACGAAGACGGATACCACCCGGGCCAACGCGCACGCGCTGCTGTGGGACGCGGGCATCCGTCGCGCGTACGCGCTCGGCGTCCTGCGCGCCTACGGCCACCGGCACGGAGCCGGGCCGTTCGTGACCGAGGACGAATCGACGCGCGACCGGTTTGACGACCCGTGCAACGCGACGAACCGCTGGCAGGGCACCTTCCGCGTGGGATGGCTCGACCTTCCCGCGGTACGCTACGGCATTCGGATGAACGCGGGCGTGGACGGGCTGTCCGTCACCGGACTCGACCGTCTCTCGGGGCTCGACCGGGTCCGCGTGTGCGTGGCCTACCGTACGCCCGACGGCGAGCGCCTCGCGGACATCCCCGACAACATCCCGGCCGCGGAACGAACCGCGCTCGTGGCGTCCTGCGCGCCCGAGTACGTCGAGCTTCCGGGGTGGAACGAGGACCTCTCCTGCATCCGCAACTTCGGCGATCTGCCGCCCGCCGCGCGCGCCTTCGTCCGCTTCCTCGAAAGCGACGACGGTCTCGGCACCCCGGCTGCCATCCTCTCCGTCGGCCCCCGTACCGACCAGAAGATCTTCCGGCTCCCCTGACGGCCCGACACATCGGGCTGTTTTTATAAACAAAAGACCGCGCCGGGAGGCAACGGCCTTCCCAGCGCGGCGAGGCGCTGCTACTCGTCCGCGAGGCGGTCGAGCAGGTCGCGGAGCGCGGGCTCCGCGGAGTAGTTGGTGTCGTACACGCCGCCGTCGGTCACCACGAGGTATCCGACGAAGGTCTCGTGGACGACGGGGTGCTCGTCCGCGATCTCGTTCCAGCCCTGCATGGTGCGGAGCTGGTGGCGGTCGAACCAGGGGCCGAAGCCCGTGGTCGAGGCGCCGACGACGGCGTCGACGAGCATGAGGACGAACGCGGCGGCGACGGCGAGGGCGGAAAGAACCGAGAAAAGACGCTTCATGGAGCTCCTGGGGGAAGGTACGAAAGGATCCAATCTATCACAAAATGACGGTTTTGTCAACCGTCATTCGGTGGAATTCTTAGCGTTTCAAGGCGGCCACTTCGGCGTCGGTGAGCGGCCGTGTTTTTCCAGAAGGCAGCTTGCCAAGTTCCAGGCGCATCAGGCGCACGCGCTCGAGCCCGGTCACCGTGTATCCCAGCGAGTCGCACATGTGTCGGATCTGCTTTCCGTCGCGCAGCGTGATGAAAAAGCGGTTCTTCGTGATACGCCGGACCTTCGCGGGCGCGAGGCGCGTGCCGTCGAGCTCGAACCCTTCCTCGAACCGGCGCAGGTGGGAATCCGAGATCGGCTTGTCCGTGGTCACGGCGTATTCCACCTCGTGCTCGTAGCGCGGGTGCGTGAGGCGGTTGGCAAGCTCGCCGTCGTTGGTCATGAGGATGAGCCCGGACGAGCTGGCATCGAGGCGTCCGACGGGGAAGAGGCGGTCTGGGGACGTGACCGTGGCGGACTCGGATCCCACCGGCTTGTTGAGCATCAGGTAGATTTTGCCCGGCTTCGCCTTTGGGCGGCGGTCGAGCACCTCCACGCGGCCCGCGTCGCCCACCTGGTCGCCCAGTCCGGCCCGTTTCCCGTTCACGAACACCTTTCCGGCCTTAATGAGCCCGTCCGCCTCACGGCGGGAGCAGTAGCCCTGTTCGGCCAGGTATTTGTTGATGCGCATTTGCATGTGGCTGATCATACGGCAAAAAGAAAAAACCGGCCAGAGGGCCGGGTCACGGGGCGGAGAGGCCGCTCACCGCGAAGCACCTCGCGTGGGCGCCGCTCTCGATCTTGGTCGAGGTGGCGGCGAGCCAGGTGTTGCCGTCCGAGCAGACGACGGTTCGCGTCCCGTTGACGGTCTTCGGGAAGCCATTGTCCGCGAGGTTGCCCCACGTGCACTCGGTCACGCACCGCGGGTTCGCGCCCTTGGAGGACACGACGAGCGAGGACGGGATCGCCTTTGGCATCGGCGCGGGCTCCGGCGTCGGTTCCGGCTTGGGCGCGGGGGGCGGAGGGGGCGCCGCGGGGGCGGGCGTCTGCTCGACCACGGCCGTGACCGGCTCGGGCACGGGCTCGGGGGCGGGAGGCGGGTCGGGAACAGGCTCGGGCGCGGGGATGACCGGTTCCGGCGGCGACTGCGGGTCGGGCGTCGGCGCGGCGGGCGCCACGGCCACGGGCTCGGGGGTGACGGTCTCCTCGATCGTGGGCGCCATGCGCGAGACGGCGATCGCGAGCACGATGCCGAGCGCGGTGACGATCCCCAGGAGCACGACCCACGGGGACTTCCTGGAGGGTTCGGCCGGATCGGCCATGATGATCTCCTTCGGCCCCGCGGGGCCGAGTGCGGCGTTGACGGCGGCGGCGCGTGAGTGCCCCGCGAGTTCGAGAGAGGCGGGACCCGACGTCGCGGGGAGTTCCTCGGTCGTCGGGTCGCGTTCTCCTTCCGTAAGTTCCGGAAGGTCACGGGGTGACAAGGGCATCTGGATAAGGACCGGGCTGATCGGCGTGGGCTCCGCGCCTCGCCGCTTCCGTCGAAACCACATGAATCCCCCAAGTGTGGTGCGGAGCGTGGAATATATACCAAAAAGGCCGACCCGTCAATACGGGTCGGCCCACCTGTTATTTCTTGATCTGCGCCACCACCGCCTCGAACACCTTCGGCTGGTCCTTGGCGAGCGCGGAGAGGATCTTGCGGTCGAGCTCGATGCCGGCCTTGTGGATCCCGTCCATGAAGCGGCTGTAGCTCAGCCCGAGCGGACGGACCGCGGCGTTCAGGCGCACCTGCCAGAGCTGGCGGAACGTGCGCTTCTTCACGCGGCGGTCGCGGTACGCGTACTTGCCGGCCTTGAGCTCGGCGACGCGGGCGAGTCGAATTTTGGATTTGCGGCCCCACATCATGCCCTTGGTCTTCGCAAGCAGGTTGCGACGACGCTTGGCATGCTGGACGCCTCGTTTGACGCGTGGCATACGGTTACGTTCCCGGAATCAATGTCTTAATGGCGCGCGCGTGGGTCCCGGAGAACTCCGTGTCACGGCGCTTCTTGCGCGTGATCTTTCCGGAATCACGGCTGTTGAAGTGGTCCTGGCCGCTGTAGCGCTTCAGGACCTTTCCCGTCGGGGTGATCTTGACGCGCTTGGAAAGCGCCTTGTGGGTCTTGAGTTTCATACGGGTTTTCTAGACGTCGGGAATATACAGGAAAGGCAAAAACGTGTCAACTTACCCACGGGCCAGGATCATGGTGATGGTGCCGCCCATCACCTGGACCGGCTGCTCGACGCGGATCGGGAAGTCCTGCTTGATCAGCTCCACGAACTTGGCCACCACGCCCTTTGCCACGTCCACGTGCGCGCGCTCGCGGCCGCGGAGGCGCAGCTCGATCTTGATCTTGTCGCCGCGCTCGAAGAACTTCTTGGCCTGCTGGCGGCGGATGTCGAGGTCGTGGTCGCCGATGCGCAGCGACAGGCGGATCCCCTTGATCTCGACCTCGTGCGACTGCGCCTTCTGCTTGCGCACCTCTTTTTCCTTCTGGTACTTGAAGTGACCGAAGTCGAGGATCTTGCACACCGGCGGCTCGGCCTTCGGCGAAACCTCAACCAGGTCGAGCTCGCGGCTGCGCGCGAGTTCGAGTGCCTTTTCCGTCGGGATGACGCCGAGCTGCTCGCCCTTGTCGTCGATCACGCGAATCTCCGGGTCCGTAATCTGCTCGTTGACCCGGAACGTCGGAATGTTGAGTTTCGGCTTTTGATGCCGGTGGCGATGGATGCGCATAGGTACGAAGGGAATACTAGCGGAGTTGCGCGGGTTTGGCAAGGGAATATGATGGGGCCGTATGGGGATGATCCGCTGGCTGGGAGAGGTGGGGTTCGGCGACGTGGCGAGCGTGGGCGGGAAGGCCGCGGCGCTCGGGGAGCTCGCGCGGGCCGGGTTTCGGGTTCCCGACGGGTTCGTGGTTGCCATAGGCGGGGTCCCCGCACCCCGCCGTGACGAGGAAATCCTCGCCGCGTTCCGCGCGCTCGGGTCGCCGCTTGTCGCGGTGCGGTCGAGCGCCACGGCGGAGGACGGCGGCGCGGCTTCATGGGCCGGCCAGTTTGAGACGTTTTTGAATACGGACGAGGAACATCTTTTGGAGAATATCGAGCGTTGCCGGGCGTCGGCGTGGTCGACGCGCGTGGAGGCGTACGCGGAGGAGCAGGGCGTCGCGGCCGTACGCGTCGCCGTGATTGTGCAGGCGATGGTCCCGGCGGAGGTCGCCGGCGTCGCGTTCTCGGTCCATCCGGTCACGGGCGTACGTGAGCCAGTGATCGAGGCGGTGCGCGGGCTCGGCGACGCGCTCGTTTCCGGCCGCACGGAACCCGAGGACGACGCGCTTACCGCGGAGCAGGCGCGGGAAGTCGCCGAGCTCGCGCGACGGGTCGAATCTTTTTGCGGGTATCCGGTCGACGTTGAATGGGCGATCGCGTGTGGTATCGTGTACGCATTGCAGGCCCGGCCGATAACAACTCTCACCCATACCCCCTCTTAACTCCCCCTTGGCAGGGGGAGAAACGCGTTTCCCCTCCTGCCAAGGAGGGGATAGGGGAGGTCTTCGCGTATGGATCTGAAACAACTCTACGAAAAGCAGATCTCGCTCACCGAGTGGTTCGAGAAGATCGGGCACGCGCAGACCGAGGCGATGCGCCTCGAGGACAACGAGAAGCGCGAGCGGCTGCGCGTGTTGAACGAGCACGTGGGGCTGCCGTACGACCGGCCGCACCAGTTCACCGCGACGGACATCGCGGAGCGCACGCCGGCGTTCGTCGAGTTCCTCTCCGAGCATGGCGGGGAACTGTGCGCGCTGCGGCTGATCCCCACCGACGCGCAGCTGCCGAAGCTGCGGATGCGCGGGATGAGCGTGGCCGACGTCACGCGCGACTGGTTCCCGGCGCAGGGGATCGACCCGGGCAAGTACCGCGCGGACTTCGTGCCGCACCCGTCGGACCACGTCTGGTCCACCATCTTCGTCGTGAACGAGCATGGCGTGTTCGGCGAGATCATCCGCGGGAGCCACAACCAGCTGACCCAGGGGTTTCACGACGGCAACGACCCCATCGTCTTCTCGCATGACTTCTCGGCGTGGACGCTCTCGCCCGATGACGCGGACGCGCGGGAGTACCTCGTGGACACGCTGCGCATGCTGCGCGTGGACGACCCCTCCGCGCAGTTCGCGCTGGCGCAGTCGCTCGACGCGCGGTTCGTCCGCAACCATCTGGTCGGTTATTTCGAGACGGTGGCCTCAAGCGCGTTCGGAACCTGGTTCATCGATTACAACCGCCTGCTCGCGGACCTCGCGGCCGCGTCCGTGCCCGTCGAGACGGACGACGCGATCCTGTGCGGTAGAACGGGCAGCGCGGGTCGCGCGCGGGGCCGCGTCCGCATCGTGCTCGCCGAGCATTTGGACGGCGCGACGATCGACGCGGGCGACATCCTCGTCTGCGACATGACCACGCCCGACCACCTCCCGCTCATGCGCCGCGCGGGCGCCATCGTCACCGACCTCGGCGGCATCCTCACCCACGCGGCCATCACCTGCCGCGAGCTCGGCAAGCCGTGCGTCGTCGGGACCAAGTCGGGAACCAAGGTGCTCGCCGAGGGCGAACTGGTCGAGGTCGACGCGGACCGTGGTATCATTCGCCTCACCCGTCCATAGTCCCGTATCCGTCCACATGTCCGTAGGTCTGTAGCCGTCCGTAGGTCCGTATCAAATTTATGCCCACCCTCGCATCCAACAAGAAGGCCTCCCACGACTATGAGTTTCTTGAGAAATTCGAGGGCGGGTTGAAGCTGACCGGGCCGGAGGTGAAGAGCGTGAAGGCGGGGCACATCCAGTTGCAGGGATCGTTCCTCTTTATTCGCAACGGCGAGCTGTGGCTGAAGGGCGCGACGATCTCGAAGTACGGGCCGGCGGGGGAGCAGCCGGGGTACGATCCGCTGCGCGACCGCAAGGTACTCATTCACCGCCGCGAGCTCAACCGGCTGGTCGGAAAGACGCACGAGCACGGATTGACATTGGTCCCGATTTCGGTGTATACTCGCGCGGCTCTCGTCAAACTTGAGTTCGCGCTCGCGCGCGGAAAAAAGCAGTACGAAAAGCGCGAGGCGATCAAGAAGAGGGACGTGCAGCGCGAGCTTCGCGCGCGCATGAAGGGATAGCACGGGGCTGTCACGGGTTCGCTAGGGACCTGAAGCCAAACGGACAAGCCGAGGAGCGGTTCCCTCGTAAATCCATCCGCAAAGAAGACAATTGCCAACGTCCTCGCGAAGGCCAAGAACATGATCGCTTCGGCGTTCTCCGTTCCGACCTTCTCCATGGTTGTCGCCTAATAGCCACAACCCATCCGTCCCCTGACGTCCGATAGCGGGATCCGGGTGCCATCGTATCGGGCTCGGTCGCGCGTTTGCCGGTCGCGCGCGGCTTAAGAGGCAGGCCGACACGTCTCGGTGGGTTCCGTCCC
>CAYRYG010000052.1:0-9320 GCA_964428465.1 uncultured Gammaproteobacteria bacterium | reverse complement strand
GTCGCCGACGTGCGCGCCCACGGCGCGTGCCGCGTCATACAGGCCGCCGTCGAACGCCGTGAACAGTGCCCGCTCCCCGTAGCCGCGCGACCGGTCGCTCACCAGGATCGCGCCCTTCGCGACGGGGTCGTTGCGCCCGCGCACCGGCATGTCCGGCCCGCGCGCGCAGCTCACGTACAGCCGGTCGAGCAGGATCTCCTTCACGACCAACGTCACCACGTTCCCACCGCGAACGAGAAATTCCCGTTCCATCGTTTCCTCCAAGGGACTGTTCCCGAATGCCAGTGCGAGGCTAAAACGAGATGGATTTTTGCCAGGCGCATGAGCGATTCCGAGGTGATATGGAGATATCATCGAGGAATCGCGAGTGCGCCTGGTGAAAATCCAGCCGTTTTAGAGCCGCGCTGGCATTCGGGAACAGTCCCTCCAAACGCGGATGTCTGCCACGCTACCAAATTTTCGCGTCCGCGTCAACCGGGACGCGGGGCCCGCGAAAGAAAAAAGACCCGTGTGGGTCAGTGGTGCCGCATGGCGTGACCGTTCTGGTAGTGCGCGAACGCGGACAGCGCGGAGTCCAAGGCGGCACAGGCCGAGTGCGCGTCGAGGTCGGTCGCGAGCCCCTGCCGAATCGCGTCCCGCACGTGACGGGAGACGTAGACGAGCACGGCGTCCATCCCGGAACCGCGCTCGGCACCGCGTTCGCGGGCCGTGGCCGTCTCGGAAAGCGTGTGCGCGCGGTCGAGCGCCTGCAGGTACCGGCGACGCTGATCGTCGGTGGCGGGACGACCGAACCGGCGCATCTCCCCCGCCACCGCCCTCGCCACGACGACGGAGGGGTGGATGAGGATGACGCTGAGGAGCCGGCGTGCCGTCACGAGAAACTGGATCGCGTCACGGAACGCTCCGCCCTCCAGCGACTCCGCCATGGACGTGAGGCACTTCAGCAGGTCGGACACGAGCGGCATGTTGCCGTAGGGCGCCACGCGGATGAGGCGGACCTGCTCCTCGGCCTTGCGCACGCGCACCGCGAGCTCACGCGCCTTCTCGGCCGTGAGCGGACGCGAGCGCGTCGGCTGCCACCACCGCTCCATGGAGAGGAGCTCGGCGTCGGCGTCGTGGAACGCCTTCCACACGCGGCCGGTCAGCTCGATGATGGCGGCCAGCGAGGCGGACACGCGGCGCTCGGCCTTGAGGCCGGTGCGCAGCTGGGTGTCCAGCTGGATGGCGGTCCAGGCGTTCGCCATGGCCGCCGCGCCCGGGTTCCGCCGCCCCAGTCGGTCGAACAGTTGCCGGGCACGCTCGGCGTCCGCCGCCGCGCGCTGGCGCCGCTCGCCTCCGTCCGCGTGGTTGGCAGCGATGCTCGCGAGCGCGGCGTCGCGGGCGAGCGCGATGGCCGGATCGGCCAGATCGTTGCTCCGGTGCAGGTCCTCGAGCGCGCGCGCTCCCTCGTTGCGGCCCTCGCGCAGGGCGGGGTTCAACCGCTCGTAGTAGAGCATGGCGTACCGTTCGCCGCGGCCCGCGTTCGCGAGGTCCGCGTAGGCGACGCCGATCGGCAGCCCGTCCTCGGTCATTCCCCGCACCGTGACGATCACGGCGCCGGTCGGGACCTGGGGATTGTCCCCCACGTGGATCGCGAGCACCCCGGAGAGGTAGGACTCCACCTCCATGGTGACGACGCCGACGTTGACGAGGTGCATGGTCTCCTGCCGCGTCGGCAGCGACCTGAGCGGCGCGAGGCGATCCGATTCGTCCTCGGCGGTGATCCTGGTTCCTGAACTTGGGTTCATCCTTCACTCCTTGATGGAAGGCGTGCCGAACGGTACACTGTTCCGACCAATATGTCAATGTACAGACCAAACGCGGCGGTGATCGTGACGGACGGAAACGGGCGGGTGCTGCTGTGCGAGCGGGCCGACTTGCCGGGCGCGGTGCAGACCGTGCAGGGCGGGATCGACCCGGGCGAGACGCCCGTCGAGGCCGCGCGCCGCGAGCTCGGCGAGGAGATCGGCCTCACGCCGTCGCAGTTCGAGATCATCGGCTCCGTCCCCGAGACGTTCAAATACGTCTGGCCGCCGGAAGTGCTCGACCGCGTGCGCCGCGACCGGCCGGAGGAGACGCGCGTCGGCCAGGAGCAGACCATCTTCCTCGCCCGCGTCGCGCCCGACGTCACGTTCGACCTCGACGCCCACGCGCGCGAGTTCTCGCGCGTCTGGTGGGGCGCGCCCCAGGAAATGGTGGACGGCGCCTGGGAATACAAGAAGGCGATTTTGAAATCCGCGCTGAAGCATTTTGGATTGATGTAAAAAAGACCCCGCAAGCGGGATCAGGCGGACGGAAGGTCGAGCTCCGCGAGGCGTGTTTCGAGGCGCTCGTGGAACTCTCGGAACTGGTCCTCGCGGCGGCGGCCGACGCGCAGGCCGTCGGGAAGGTCGAGCAGCGCGCCGCCCGAGCATTCCTTCGCGCCCGAGTTCGGGCCGAAGAGCTGGATGAGGATCTTCGTGAGCGGAAGCGCGGGCTCGCGCGTGCGGGCGGAGACGCGAATGCGATTCCCCACGAGGCCGAAGACGAGCACGAGCCTCGCCTGCTCGTGCCGGACCAGGATGTCCGCGGCAAGCGCGAGATATTCCCCCTCGGTCGCCTCGAGCGCGTCGGGCGGGTGCGCCAGCAGGATGTCGCCGCGGTACATCGACCGATGGGTGAGCAGCCGCTGGACCACGGAGCACGCGCGCTCGGTCATCGAGAAACGCGAGACGCGGTGCACCAACGTTTGGTTTCCCGCGTCCATGAGCGACGCGTACATGTGCCGGTCGATGCCGCGCGTCCCGACATAGGTCAGCCCGTCGGTATCCGAGTGGATGCCGAGGGCCATCAGCGTGGAGTCGTCGCGACCGAGCGTGACGCCGAGGCGCGCGGCGAGATCCGCGACGAGCGCGGACGCCGAGCCGCCGGGCTCCACGTAGTGGAACCGACCGGGCCGGATGTCGCGCCATTCGCCGTGGTGGTCGATGATGACCGCGGGGTCGAGCGTGGCATCGCCGAACCGCGCATCGCGCGTCGAGGACGAGTCGACGAGCGCGATCGGCCATGAGGCGTCGAGCTCCGCGATCGGCCGTACGCGGTCCGCGAGGCCGAACGTCTCCCACAGGATGATGGACTGCGGGTGGCCGAACGACCCGGCGTAGTACGCCCGCGCCTCGACGCCGAGGTGCCGGGCGATGGCGGCCAGCCCGAGCGCGGCGCCGACCCCGTCCGGGTCGACCTGCGCCACGAGGATCGCCAGGCGCCCCTGCGCCCGCACGACCTCGGAAAACAGAACGATTTCCGCGTCCGTCAACATGAACTTCAAGCCTCCTGGCATGACCCGAGGCCGGGGCGAGAGGGGCTAGTCCGCGAACGACTCGATGACGTGCGCGCCGCGCTCGGCGAACCAGCGCGCGTGCGGGTCCGTCCAGCCGTGGTTCACGAGCGCGCGGGCGGGGTGCTTCCCGGTCTCGTACGCGTCGAGCGCGAGGTGGCCGATCTCCGTGACGGTGCGATCGAAGCCGATGGTGATCGGCCCGAGGTCCGCGTCGCGGGGCTTGGGCGCCTCCTGCTGCGCGTCGAGCTCCGTGCCGAGCGCGGAGTAGAGGTCCGACGTGGTGAAGAAGGCCATCACCGCGTTGTCGCGGTCGCTCCTGGGCGCGCGCTGCCGCAGCGTCCGCAGAAGCAGGATGATCTGCTGGTTCCACGCGGTCCACTTGGTCCCGAGCCGCCGCGCGAGCAGCGCGAACGTCTGCTTGGGACGCACGGCCTGCGCGCGCCACGTCTTCTCCGCCTCCGCGAAGCCGACGACGTGCTCGGCGATCCCCGCGTCCCGGAGGATGCGGAAGAACTCGCGCCACACGTCGAGCCCGTGGTGGCTGCCGACGATCGGGGCCTCGAGGTCCATGAAGAAGGTGACGACGCCGTCCTTCCCGTCCATGGCGATCTCCCGGAACGCCGCGACCATCTCCTCGCGGGACGCGTCGTTCCAGAGCCGCTGCCACTTGAAGAACGCGCCCTGCGCCTTCCCGCACCCGTGCATCGGGACGACCACGTGGTTGTGGAAGCGCACGGCCGCGTACCCCTCGAGGCGCTGCGCGTCGGTCGGCGTCCGCTCGTCGCACTCCGAGTAGAGGAACGACTGCGACGGCACCGAGAAGTACACCATCGAGCGGCCGGGGTGGAGGTCGCGGTTCGGCGTGTCGAACTCGGACCAGAACGCGCCGTTCACGTTCCCCCTCACCCCGTGTTCGATGAGCCAGCGCGCGTGGTCCGGAAGACCGTCGCGGCCGCTGATCACCGAGAACAGGGCGTGGTTGAACGGGGCGGCGAGCAGGTCGAGTCCCTCGAAGTCCGCCTCCGTGAGACCGGCGACCATGAGGTCGATCGCCTGGAAGCTCACGGCGACGGGCATGCCCGCTTCCTTGAGGACCTTCACCCAGTCGGGAAGTTCCTCGACGTACGCCCGGCGTTTGTCCGCCGGAACGTTACTGTGCCAGCAGTTCGCCGGCAGATTGATGAAGAGCTTTGACACTCCTCGTTCCTTTGCCGGACGCGATGCCGGCGGTTTCTTGCCACGCCGTCCGCGCGATTACGGACGACCGCGAACGATACCAAAATCCCGCCCGGAGGTCAATCCGGGCGGGATCATTTTTGTCACCAGCTTCCTCCTCCTCCGCCGCCGAAGCCGCCGCCCGAGAACCCGCCCGAGCCGCCCGAGGACTTCGGGGCGGACACGGCGCCGAGCGTCGAGCCGAGGCGGTCCATCGACGCGCCGAAGTCGGTCGTCGAGAAGACGAGCGACCGGCCCACGTACCAGCTCGGGGCCGCGGCCTGCTGGACGGCGAGCGCCTTGCTCCACATCTGCGCCACCCCGAACGCCATGGCGAACGGGAGGAAGGTCTCGAAGATCCGTTCCTTCTCCTGCCACTCAAGCCGGTATTTCTCGGCGCGCGACAGGTACTCCTGGAACCCGCGCGCGTGCTCGAACGCGGCTTGTCCCTTCTCCGTGCGCCGCGGCATCCAGGTTCCGAGCAGGATGAGGATGAACCCGCACGGGACAAGCACGAACATCGACGGCGGGAAGAAGAACGCGAGGAACATCACGCCCATCCCGACGAGCACGTACTTGGCCCGCACCTTCTCGGGGTTCTGCACGAAGTAGCCATCCTCGGCCATCGCCTCGTACACGAGCTCGGCGACGCGCTTGCGCGCGGCCACGAACCGCTCGCGGTGCTCCTTCGTCTTCGCCTCGTCCGTCCCCGGGAACAGCAGCGACAGCAGCTCGACCTCGAACGGCTTGAGCCCGCTCGTCTCATCCTTCTGCCGCTTCAGCGCGAATTCCTTCCCTTCCTCCTCGACGATCCGCAGATGCCCGAGCACCGCGAGATGGACGATCGCCGCGCTGAAGTCCTTGTCGTGCAGCTGGGCGTCCACGAGCGTCCCCATTTCCGTCGGGGTCATCCCCTCGGGCGGCTCGTACTCGGCGACGATGGTGCCCCGGCCCTTCGGGTCGCGGCCGTGGCGGTACCAGTGGCGGACCGCCCACGCGCCGGTGGCGAGCGGGATCAGCGCGAGGAACACGAACCAGTTGTCCGACAGCCACCACCTCGCGCGCATGAGCGCGGTCGGCTCGGCAACCACGCCCTTCGGGAACGAGACGGACACCGTGAGGAAGTCGCTTGCCGTGACGCGCACGATCCCGTCGGCGGTCCGCGTGGAGCACGCCTGCGCGGTCGAGCCGTAGGTGCCGGTGTAGCAGGTCGCCACGAGGTCGGCGGCCGCCACCCCGGGCACGCGCACTTCGGCGCTCACCGACGTGAACCCGTCGTCCCACGCCGACCCGGTGACGTTCCAATACAGCTCGTCGGACGTTTCGCCAAAGAGGATCGCGCGCTCCACGCGATAGGCGATCTCGTACGCGTACGGCCCGGCGAACGTCACGTCCGCGTCGCCGATCTTGATCATCTGGTAGTCCCCTTCCCGGTACGACTCGTACGGCTCTGGCTCGCCGTCGCGCGACACCGACAGCACGTCGATCGCGATCGACTGGCGCGTCCCGTATCCCGCGTCATACCGCACCGGAATCGCGCGGTAAATCCCATGCCGCTCCACGTCGAACGTCCCGTTGATCGTCTCGGTCACCACGAACGTCGCGTCCGGGCTCACGTCGATCGCGGCCTCAAATGACTCATACCCCGCCCGCGCCGGCAGCGCAAAAAACAGAAGAAAAAACACCACCACTCCACGACTCAACGACTCAACGACTTTACGACTCTCCCCGCTACCGCAGGTAGCGATTCTTGTTCGCCACATGTTCCTCAAACGTCGAGGCATAGATGACCGTCCCGTCGGACGTGGTGAGGAAATAAAGATACGGGTTCTCGATGGGATGGAGCACGGCGTCGATGGCGTTCATCCCCGGGTTCGCGATGGGGCCCGGCGGCAGGCCGGCGCGCGTGTAGGTGTTGAACGGCTCGTCCGTCCGCAAGTCCTCGGTGGTGAGCTCCGCGGAGGTCTTGCCGAGGTAGTACGAGATGGTGGAGTCGGCCTGCAGCGGCATCCCGATTTCCAGGCGCGACAGGAAGATGTCCGCCACGTACTTCATGTCCTCCGCGCCCCGCACCTCGCGCTCGACGATGGACGCGAGCGTGAGGACCTCGTGCACGCGGCCGGACATCACGAACTCCTCGCCCGCGGACGCGAACGCGGCCGTAAGCTTGGACTCCATGGCCTCGACCATGGTGGTGACGACATCGACGGCCGTGGCATCGGCGAAAAAGCGATAGGTGTCGGGAAACAGGTAGCCCTCGAGGTCCACGCCGGCCGGCTTCGTCTGGGCCAGGAAAAAGCTGTTCGCGAGCACGGGCGACGACGCGCCGACCGCGACGCCCCATTCCTCCTCGGTGACGTGCGGCAGCGCCGCGCGGACGCGCTCCCCGATCTGCTTGAGCGTGAACCCCTCGGGAATGGTGATCTGCACCTCGTCGGATTCCGCCCGCGTCAGCGCGTCGACGATCGCCGAGAAGCTCATCCCCGGCGCGAGCGCGAACGTCCCTGGCTTGAAGTCGTTCTGCACCCCGCTCGCGCGGGCGTACAGCTTGAAGAAAAACGGGCTGGTGATCAGGCCCTCCTCATCCAGCTTCCGCGCGATCCGGTTGGCGCTGTCCCCTTCCTCGACCACGAACGACCGCTCCGCGCCGGAATCCGGGCGCGCGAGGTAGGCGTCGAACACGTACGACCCGGTCAGGGCCGCTCCGACGAGGACGAAGATCCCGACGACGATGGCGACGAATCGAAACATAGTTACTTGCCGTGGCATTCCACGTACTTAGCGCCGGACTTGCAGAAGCACTCGCGCGTGTCGCGGTCCTCGGCGGTCAGCCAGGAGCTCGACTGCACCTTCCCGCCACGGCCGACACCATACACGATCTCGATCCCGAGTTCCACGCAGAGCCTCGCCTCGGGATTCTGAGAGGAGTTCGGGTCGAGCGCGTCGTTGAGGTCGCGGTCGCCGCCCTGCGCGAAAACGTGGGGACGAATCTCGCGCAGCTCCCGGCACACGCTGCGGTCCTCGAAGTCCGGCTCGTGCCCCGTGAACACGACGCGCGTCACGCCCTGGATCGCCTCGATGATCTCGCGGCGCTGGTCCTGCGGCATGAACACGTACCCCTTCTTCTTCATCAGCCAGTTGTCGTTGTTGATGACCACCACGAGCTCGTCGCCGAGCGCGGCCGCCTCGCGGATCAGCCGGACATGGCCGACGTGGATCGGGTCGAACCCCCCGGAAACGCAAACGATCTTTTTGGACATACGCGTGCTAGAAATAGCGAATCACGAGGGACGTTACCACGGCGCCCACGGCCGCGCCAGCGAGGACGTCCGTGACGTAATGCACGCGCACCGCGACGCGTCCGACCGACACGAGCGCGGCCAGCGCGAACGCGATCCAAAACAGCGTCGCGTCCTGCAGCGCGTGCGTGGCGGTCGCGAGGGCGAAGGCGATGGTGGCGTGCCCGGATGGGAACGACGGCGGCACCCACAGCATCCCGACCGGAAGGCGCTTCCCCTGCTCCTGGTACGGGCGGCGGCGGCGGAACGCGTACTCGAGCACGAGCGTCACGGCCCACGCGAGGACGACCCCGACGACCAGCCGGCGCACGAACCCGTCCACGACGGCCTTCGACAGGTAATAGACGACCAGGCCGAACCCGCCGGCCATGAACCAGATGAGCTGCGTGGCGCAGATGTCCGCGACCTTGCGCAGGACGGGGTTGCCGTGCGCCGTGTCGGCGATGGCCTTCGAGAGTCGCTCGTCGATCTTCATACCGATGTGCGTAAGTGTTCAAGTTCCCGCTCCCGCCGCCCGATGTCCGCGCGGATCGCGTCCGCGTCCCTCGGCGGGACGAGGTTCTTCCTCTGGTACGCGCAGGATTCCCGGACCGGGCAGTCCCAGCAGCGCGGCTTGCCCGGGATGCAGACGTATCGCCCGAACTTCACGAATACCTGGTTCACGACGCGCATCACGCGCGCCGGAACGGCCGCGAGCAGCGCCCGCTCCGTCTGCTCTGGGGTCTTCGTCCTCACCCATCCTAGCCGATTTGTGACCCGGTGCACATGGGTGTCCACGGCGATCGCGTTCTTCCCGAAGCACGATGCCAGCACCACGCTCGCGGTCTTGCGCCCGACGCCGGGAAGCGCGACGAGTCCCTCCATCGTGTCGGGGATGCGATCCTTCTGCGCCCCGTGCGCCCCATGAACCATCTGCGCCATCCCCCTCAAGTTCCTCGCCTTCTGGCGATACATCCCGATCGTGTTAATCTTCGACTCGATCGCCGCGACGGGCGCGGCCGCCAGCTTCTCCGGCGTCGGGAACGACTTGAAAAACCCCGGCAGCAGCTTCAGCACCTGCTCGTCGCGCGTGCGCGCCGACAGAATCACGCCGACGATCGTCCGATACGGCTCGCCGAGCTCCATCGCGCCCGGGGTCGGGAACCGCCTCTTGAGCGTCCGGAGCACGCGCGTGATGTCCGCCGCGGAAACGCTCATAGCAGCGACGCGCCGGTCATCTGCGGCGGCTGCGGAATCCCGAGCACGGCCAGGATCGTCGGGGCCACGTCCGCGAGCATGCCGACCGGCTGCATGAGCGACAGGTCGCCGTCCGGCACCTCCCCGGCGGCCGACGGCTTCCCGGCAAACTCCTTCCCGATGATCACGAACGGCACGGGGTTGGTGGCGTGTTCCTTGTCGATGTCGCCGGTGCGGAGGTTCTTCAGCTCCTCGGCGTTCCCGTGGTCGGC
>CAYRYG010000051.1:0-9329 GCA_964428465.1 uncultured Gammaproteobacteria bacterium | reverse complement strand
CGGTACGTGAGCTGGGTTCAGAACGTCGTGAGACAGTTCGGTCTCCTATCTACTATGGTCGTTTGAGGATTGAAGGGATGCTTCTCTAGTACGAGAGGACCGAGAAGCACGAACCTCCTGTGTACCGGTTGTCCTGCCAAGGGCATTGCCGGGTAGCGGCGTTCGGTTCGGATAAGCGCTGAAAGCATCTAAGCACGAAGCCGACCCTAAGATAAGTCCTCGTTATCAGACTCCTGCGAGACCAGCAGGTTGATAGGCCGTACGTGGAAGCGCGGTAACGCGTGAAGCGGAGCGGTACTAATAAGTCGAGCTCTACAACCACTGTCAGTTTGGATTCGTCATTTTCAACGAAAGGATCTCATTGTCTTGGTGCCAGTTCCCGGCGGGTCACACCCGTTCCCATCCCGAACACGGAAGTTAAGCCGCACGGGGCCGATGGTAGTACGATTGTGCGAGAGTAGGTGGGCGCCAGGACAATGAGATCCTTTCCGGATCGGAAACGCCGCGTTTGACGCGGCGTTTTTCGTTTGGTAGGGTCTTGGCTCGGAGGGTCCATGCGAGCACGAACCTGGGAAGAAGACGACGCCATCATCGGGGCGACGTTCGATCCCGCCTACCTCAGGCGCGCGAAGGCGACCGGCGTGTACGTCGGTCTCGTCGCGGAGGACGGCGGGCGGGTGTACGGCCTCTCGGAGGCCGGGCTGATGTTGCACCCGACGCGCGGACGCGCGCTGCGTATCCGCTCCATGTGCGGGCCCGACCAGGCCACGCGGCCGTTTCTCACGGAGATGCGCGAGCGCGCGCGGCGGCTCCGCTGCGCGGTGCTGTACCTCGCCTCCACGCCGCACGCGCCCGACCTGTGCGCCGCGGCGATGACGATGAAGTTCACGCGGGTAACCGACGAGGTCGCGATGATCCGCCCGAAGGCGCCGGTTCCGGCGTTCGGCGTGCCGGGCATCACGATCCGGCCGATGCGCGCGGAGGAGTACCCCATGGTGCGCCGCGCGCTCCTGCCGCAGGTGAGCCACGGAAGCCACGTGTGCGATCCCGAGGAGGTCCGGCAGTTCGTCGGGAGCGGGGTGTACCTTCCGTACGTCGCGGTCGCGGGCGGCGTGCTCGTCGCGTACGCGGAGCTCGCGCTGTTGCACGCGGTTCCCGCGGCATGCTACGTGGGCCGCGTCGAGCGCGTCGTCGTCGACGAGGCCGCGCGCGGGCGGAACGTGAGCCGCGCGCTGGTGGGCGAGCTCCTGCGGCAGTCCGAGCGCGTCGGCTGCGCCAAGGTGGAGCTCATGGTCCGCCGCGACAACGGGCCGGCGCTCAAGACCTACCGGGCGCTCGGGTTCTCCCAGACCGACGACATCCTCTACCACCTCGCTCCCTGATTGGGAGCTTTTTGTATCCGGTATCCGGTATTCAGTATTCGGTATTCAGTATTCAGTATCCAAGCTATACTGAATACCGAATACTGAATACCGTCCCCTATGTCCTCAGAAACCTGCTGGCTTTGCGTGGTTTTCAAGTATGGGTTTGCCGTCGCTTTGGGGTTCGCGGCGGGCATTGCCTGGATGCTGTTTCGCGGGTAAGATGGGTGCGCTATGAAATTCCGAACCGTGATTCTGGCCGCCGGGAAGGGGACCCGGATGGGCTCCGACAAACCGAAGGTTTTGCTCCCCATCGCGAACAAGCCGATCCTGCAGCATCTCATCGAGTCCATCCGCGAGTCCGGCGTCGACGGGACCCCGGTCGTGGTGGTGAGCCCGGACGGAGGGGGCGTGTGCGAGACGTTCGGGGAGACATGCCACTACGCGATCCAGGAGGAGCCGCTCGGCACCGGGCACGCCGTGATGTGCGCGCGCGAGGCGGCCGGGGATTCCGACGCGGTCATCGTTCTGTATGGCGACCATCCGTTCGTGTCGCCCGAGGCGCTGCGCCGCCTGACCAAGATCCACGCCGACCGGCAGACCGTGCTCACGATGATGACGACGGTCGTCCCGTCGTTCGACGGCTGGTACGGGCTGTTCCTGCACTGGGGCCGCGTCCTGCGCGACGCGCACGGGCATATCATGGGCATCCGCGAGTACAAGGACGCCATGGAATCCGAGCGGCAGATCCGCGAGGTGAACCCGGCGCTGTTCTGCTTCGATGCCACGTGGCTCTGGGAGAACATCTCGCAGCTGAAGAACCTGAACGCGAAGGGCGAATATTATCTGACCGACCTCGTCGAGCTCGCCGTGACGCAGGGCCACGAGATCGCGGGTTCGGAGATTCGCCCGGAGGAATCGATCGGCGTGAACACGCCCGATGAGTTCCGGGCGGCCGAGGAAATTTACGCGAAGAGGATCGTGGTCGAATAGTATGAAGCTGATCGTCGTGGGAGGGTCGCTCGCGACCGGAAAGTCCACGATCTCGTCGATGTTGTCTGAACGGACGGGCATCGCGCGCATTTCGCTCGACGAGATCAAGGAGGCATTGTTCGACGTGGGCGGCTACCGTGACCGGGAGTGGTCGAAGGAGATTGGTCGCGCGGCATTTCCGGCGTTTCGTCACCTGATCGAGATGTATCTTGCCCGCGGGGAAGACGTCATCGCGGACGCGACCTTTCTTTGGCTCGACGACGCGGAATGGCTGCACGAGCTCGCGGACCGATTCGGAGCGGAGCTGGTTCTCGTGTGGTTGACGGCGGATCCGACGGTCGCGCGCGACCGGTTCGTGACGCGTGCGACGACCACGCGCCACCCGGGGCACAACGACGCGCTCGACGAGGTCATCGCCGAGTTCGACGAGCGGTTCTTCAACAAGACGTTCCTCCCGATCCCGCTCAACGCCCGCACGCTCGTCGTAGACACGACGTCGTTCGACGCGGTCGACCATGGTGCGGTCATCGAGTTCGTCACGACGGGACTAAAGTCCCTGTGAATTCAGCTACCCATGAATTCAAAGCCACTTTAGTGGCGTGAGCTATGCGATTGATAACCGACTGGCACGTCCACTCGAAATATTCCCGCGCCTGTTCGCGGGATTTGGTTTTGCCGGGCATCGCGGACGCGTGCCGGCGGAAGGGGATCGACGTGGTCGCGACCGGCGACTGGACGCACCCGGCCTGGTTCGAGCACCTGCGCGAGAACCTGGTCGAGAGCGAGCAGGGGATCTACCGGCTCAAGGACGGGACGTCGGACACGCGGTTCATGCTCGTGACCGAGGTGTCGCAGATCTACAAGAAGGGCGACAAGACGCGGCGCATCCACAATCTGGTGTTCTCGCCGTCGCTTGAGACGTGCGCCAAGGTGAACGCGGAGCTCGACCGGCGCGGGCTCAACCGCGCGTCCGACGGGCGGCCGATCTTCGGGCTCGACTCGGAGGAGATGTACCGCATGCTGAAGTCGATCGACGAGCGCGTCATCGTGGTTCCGGCGCACGCGTGGACGCCGTGGTATTCCGTGTTCGGATCGAAGTCCGGGTTCGACTCGCTCGAGGAATGCTACGGGGAGATGACGAAATACGTGTACGCGATCGAGACCGGCCTCTCGTCGGACCCGAAGATGAACTGGCAGCTGTCGAGCCTCGACGCGGTGACGCTGATCTCGAACTCCGACGCGCATTCCACGGACAAGCTGGGGCGCGAGGCGAACGTGTTCGACCTTTCCGCGCCGAGCTACGACGAGTTCGTGCGCGTGCTGCGCGAGCAGGACCGCTCGAAGTTTTTGTACACGATCGAGTTTTTTCCCGAGGAAGGGAAATATCACTTCGATGGATGCGCGAACTGCGGGTTTTCGTCTCCGCCGTCACGAACGAAACAGATCGGCGCACGCTGCCCGACGTGCAAACGTCCGCTGACGCTCGGCGTGGAATATCGTGTGGAACAGCTCGCGGATCGAGACGCCACCACGGTGGCCATGAATAAAGTTCCGTATAAGTCCATCGTCCCGCTCCGGGAAGTGATCGCCGACGCGTACGGCCTCGGCGTCGCGTCGAAGAAAGTGGCGGAGGAATATCGCCGCCTGACGGACCGTGTCGCGAGCGAGTTCGCCGTCCTCCTGGAGGTTCCGATCGAGGAAATCGCCAGGGAATCAGCGAATCCGTCGGTCGCGGAGGCGGTATCGCGCGTCCGGCAGGGACGGCTGGACATCTCGCCCGGATACGACGGAATCTTCGGGACCGTCCGGATATTCTCGGAGCAGGACCGTCCCAAGAAGCCGACGCAGAACGCGCTTCTCTAAATGAAAAAATTCCCCGTACGCGTCGCGGGGAATTTTTTCTTGTCGCCATTAGGCGCGCTTCTTCTTGGCTGCGGCCTTCTTCTTCGGGGCTGCCTTGCGCTTCTTCGGCGCGGCCTTCTTTGCGGCCTTTTTCTTAGCTGCCATAGTGGTGTGTCACCTCCTTTCATTTTTAAATCTCACGCGAGATTTAATTTAGGATCCTCCTCGTAACCACGACGCGATGTGATTCACGATTGATGTAATTATACGTTCAAAAAAAAATTGCAACAAGTATGCGTTGCAATTTTTTGTCAAGAGTCGCGCGTTACTCCTGCACGATCACCGGGTTGCCGACTTCCGCCCAGTCGTAAACCCACTTGATGTTCTCGAGCGCGACGTTCACGCATCCGTGGCTGATCACGTATCCGAAGTTGTTGTGCCACGGCGCGTAGTGGATGTAGATGTGCGGATAGAAGCGGAGGTTGTACGGGATCCATCCGAGGTCGTACGCGTCCGCGCCGCTTCCGCCGGCGTAGTGCACGAGCGGAACCTTGGCGAGGACCGAATGCTCGCCGACCGGGGTTCGGTAGGGCGGGCGCGCCGTTGAGACGAGAAAACTATTGGAAAGTAAGCCATTTTCGTACGCGTAGAGGCGCTGCTCGGAAAGGTCGACGACGATGCGCTTGCCCTCCTGCCCCTCTTCGCCGAACCATGGCCGGGATTCGACGACGACGAGTTCCTCGCGGTCGTCGTCGTTGAAGTCCGCTGCCGCGGCCGCCGCGCTGCCGGTCGCGGACGTGACGGCGATGGTAAGCTTTGACGAAGAGACGATTTCCGCGCTCTGCGAGGTCGCGAACGTGATCGCGCGGTCATGCTCGAACAGGGAAGTGATTCCTCGGTCGTTCGTCGGCAGCGTTTCCTCATCGACGAGGGTCGCGGGGCTGTGGATAACATAGGTCTTCCGCTCGATGGTCGCGCCGCGTTGGTTCGCGACGCTGAGTCTTCCGTCGGACACGGTGCCGACGAGCCCGCGCCGGTCGTCCGCGTCGAACGCGAGGAACTCATCCGTCATCGTCATCGCGCCGTCCTCGCGTTCCCACACGCGCACGCGCGGTTCTCCCCCCGCCGCCGGGAACGTCACGAGCTCGTCGCGCGCGTCGCCGTCCAGGTTTCCGCACGCGACGTTGACGCCCTCGCGCATCGATTCGTCGTAGGCGAAAAATCCGGCGTCGAACAGTTCCCCGAAGTTGTCGAAGATGCGCACGTGCGGGCCGCCGCCGCGCTGCGGCGACGTGACGATCTCCTTGTCGCCGTCCCCGTCGACGTCGCAGGCGGCCACGTTGACGCCGACCCCCATGGTCGGCGCGTACGCGAGGAACGACCCGACCTCCGACCCGTCCTCGCGAAGCACGCGCACGCGCGGCTCGTTCCCGAGCCCGTTCCCGAGGATGATCTCCGGCGTGCCGTCCGTCCCGAGGTCCGCGACCGCGACGCTCATGCCACCGGCGGTGTTCGCCGTCAGGATGGAAAACGAGGAGCGTTCGGCCCCGTCCGACTCAAGGATGCGCACGGTGACCGGCTGTGGCGGCGACGCGGCGCGCGCGGGAATCGGCGGGACGACCGTGATGGCGAGCGAAACGATGACGGGCAGTATAAAAAATCTTCGCATATCATACGAAGATTACCATATTTTCGGTGAGTTGTGGTGGACCAGTGGGGATTCGAACCCCAGACCCCCGCCTTGCAAAGGCGGTGCTCTACCAACTGAGCTACTGGCCCGGAAAGTGCGGGTATCGTAGCAGAAGGGTTGACGAAGGGCAAGATTTCCGCTATGATTCGCCCTCCGACGCATTGGGCGTTGGAACGGAGAGTCCATGAAGTTCGAACTCAAGGGTCAGACCCTGAACGTGTTGGTCCCGACGGTCATCTGGACCCTGTCGGTGGTCAACATGGTCGTGGCCGTCTGGCCCATGAGCGGGCCGCGGTTTTACTTGGGCGTCGCGCTCATCGTCACCGTCTCGGTCGGGTCCGCCTGGGCCTTCGACCGGGCCACGACGCTGCTGCGCGACCAGGCGACCGCCGCCACGCGCCTGCTGCTGTACGCGTCGCTGTTCGGCGGCATGTTCGCGGCCTCGTGGGACCTCGTCCCGGCCTGGCCGTGGTGGGAAGAAGCGGAGGAACCGTCCCCACCGCCCGTCGAGCCCGAGACCGTCGACCTCGACGGAATCCGGATGTTCGTCCCTCCGACGCCGCCCCGTTCCCCGGACCTGCCGGAGGACCTTCTCGGCGCGATCGCGGAAGGCGAGCGTCTGATGAAGGAGGCGAAGTTCGACGAGGGACGCTGTCTCGGCGAAGGGAAGGGGCACGAGAAGTGCCTCGGCAGCTACCTCCTCGCGGCCGTGAACAACGCGGCACAGTTCCAGCGGGTCGAGGTGATGTGGAAGCCGAATTTGGAGACACCAGCGAAGTCGGACGGCACGTACGTCTCGACGCCGGCGAACTTCACCGTCACGAAGGAGTCCGGGGGCGGGTTCAACACCGCGTTCCGCGTCTCCTCCCCTCCGGGGTGGACGGTCGTCGCCCTGCGACGCCCGTACCGCAACGCGGAGGGCGACGTCGTGGCGGACACGTACATCCCGTATAGCCCGAACCTCAACACGGAGGAGCTGGTCGCGGAGGGCGCGCGGTACCTCGGCCTCATGCTTACCTCGGCGTCGAGGGAGCTGCGGGCGCGGCACATCGAGTCCGTCCATCTCGACGGGAGCCTGGTCACCGACATCGGGACCAACGACCACGTCGCCGCGCTCGTCCTGACCGAGTGGGTGTACGACCCGACCAAGTTCGTCGCCGGGGACGACCGCACCCGCGCCGAGCTGCTCGCCCGGACGCTCGCCCTGTTCGGTGCCAACCGCGGGGAGGCGTTCCGGTTCGGTCAGAGCAGCGTCGGGGCGCTCGGCATCGCGCAGGTGATGCCGGGTACGGCGGAAGGCCTCACGGGCAACTATCCCGAGGCCGGGATGGCCGGCAACGTCCACTGGGACCGTGCCGACCACCAGCAGGCGCTCAAGTTCGCGATCCTGCACGCGGACGACCAGCTCTGGGTGTTCAACGACGACAAGGAGCACCTGAAGCACCTGCGCCGCGATCCGCGCCTGCTCCGTCTGGTGCTCGCCGCTGGGTACAACTGCAACTTCAAGGTGATCGACGCGGTGATCCACGCGCGGAACGCGGAGTGGAGGATGCCGTGTCCGGACGGGGATGCCGCGTGCCGGTCCCTTCCGCTCGAGACGCGCCAGTACCTTGAGAAGTACGAGTACGTCCACGACCTGCTGTTCGACCGTGCCACGCACGACCGGGTGGCCACGGTCCTGTCCCCGCCCCCGGCGGAGACCAAAACGGAGTAGCCGAGCTACCCCGTTCTTTTTATTGCCTGACCGCGTTCGGCGGGGCCTTGCCGTCGAGGAACGCGATGATGTTCTCGGCCGCGCGGCGGCTCATCGCCTGTCGCGTCTCGATGGTGGCGCTCGCCGTGTGCGGCGTGGTGATGACGTTTTGGAGCTTGAGGAGCGCGGGGGGGATGTTCGGCTCATTCTCATATACGTCGAGCCCGGCGCCCGCGATCTGCTTCTTCTGAAGCGCCGCGATGAGTGCCTTCTCGTCGATGATCGGCCCGCGGGAGGTGTTGATGAGGAAGGCGGTCTTCTTCATCATCCTGAGCTGCTTGGCGCCGATCATGTGGCGCGTGGAGGGGAGCAACGGGACGTGCAGGGAGACGAAGTCCGCGGTCTTCAGCACGCCGTCGAGCGTCATGTATTCGGCCAGCTCGTCCTTCTCGATCATCTCGTTGCGCCTCACGTCGTTGTACACGATCCTCACCCCGAACCCGTCGTACATGCGCTTGACCACGCCCTCGCCGATCTTTCCCGTGCCGATGATCCCGAGCGTCTTTCCGACCACGTCCGTGCCGAGCAGCATCTGCGGGCCCCAGCCGTGGTACTTGCCGTCGCGCGCGTACTGGTCGGCCTCGACCACACGGTGCGCGAGCGCGAACAGGAGCGCGATGGTGTGCTCGGCGACTGTCTCCACGATCTCGGGCCCCGGCGTGTTGGTGACCGTGATCCCGCGCTTCGCCGCCTCCTTCAGGTCGATGTTGTCGAACCCGACCGCGTAGTTGGCAACGATCTTTAGCGACGGGCCGGCCGCGTCGAACAGCTCCTTGTCGATTTTGTCCGTGAGGATGGAGAGCAGCGCAGTCGCGCCCTTCGCGCGCCTCAGCAGCTCGCGGCGCGGGATGATCTTGTCGTGCTCGTACACGTCGAGCGTCACGCGCTTGTCGCGCTTGAGCATCGCGAGCCCGTTGCTCGGGATGATTCGGGAAACGAAGACGCGTGGTTTCATACGGAGGAGATCTTAATGGATTCCAGCTGCTTCTTGCCCGGCCACCGCCCGAGGATGCCGGCCTTCGCGCCGATCTGCTTGATGACGGACTCGGCGTTCAATACTCCGACGGCGAGCGCGGCCTTGAGATTGTCGCTCTTCATGAGGGACGCGGCGAACCCGGATCCGAACGCGTCGCCCGCGCCGGTCTGCGACTTGGCCTTCGCGCCGGTTCCCGGGGAGAACAGGGTCACGCCGTTCCGGTGCGCGTAGGCCCCCTTCGGCCCGTCGGTCACCACGACCACGTTGCCGGGCGTCGCCAGCTCCGCGCAGATGTCCTTGATCGTCTTTTTTCCCGTGAGTGCCTCGGCCTCCTCCCGGTTCAGGTTGAGCGATCGGATGCCGGGGAGCAGGGGACGGATCTTCTCGATGCCCTTGGCGATTTCCTTCTTTCCCGGGTTCCATGCCATCTGCATCCCGCAGTCGCGCGCGTAGCCGACGAGCCGCGCGACCAGGTCCACGTTCCCGCCGAGCGAGGTGACGTACATCCACCGCGCCGCGCAGGACTCCCACGGGATGTCCTTGGCCGCGAATGCTCCCGAGACGCCGCGGTACACGAGCACGGTGCGCTCCCCGGTCGAGGCCGTGAGCAGGGTGGAGTAGCCGGTGGCGCCCTTCGGGTCGCGCGCAACGAGCGACGCGTCCACGCCCTCGCGCTCGAGGTCGGCGACGATCTCCCGCCCCGGCGCGTCGTCC
>CAYRYG010000050.1:0-10034 GCA_964428465.1 uncultured Gammaproteobacteria bacterium | reverse complement strand
GCCACGGCCACGCCGCGCGTGCGCGAGGACATCGTCCGCCAGCTCGGCCTCGAGCGCGCGCAGACCTTCCTCTCGAGCTTCAACCGCCCGAACCTGCACTACTCGGTGCGGCCAAAGAACAACTCGCTCGGCCAGCTCGTGGAGCTGCTGCGCTCGTACAAGGACAAGCCGGCCATCGTGTACTGCTTCTCGCGCAAGGACACCGAGGCGCTCGCCGACAACCTGCGCGACGCGGGGTTCGACGCGCTCCCGTACCACGCCGGGCTCGACCGCGACGTGCGCCGCCGCACCCAGGAGAAGTTCATCCGCGACCAGGTGCCGGTGATCGTCGCCACCATCGCGTTCGGCATGGGGATCGACAAGCCCGACGTCCGGCTCGTCGCGCACATGGACCTGCCGAAGACCGTGGAGGGGTACTACCAGGAAACCGGGCGCGCGGGCCGCGACGGGCTCCCGAGCGAGTGCGTGCTGTTCTACACGTTCGGCGACCGCCGCAAGCAGGAATTTTTCATCGAGCAGATCGAGGACGAGGCCGAGCGCGCGCTCGCGCTCCAGAAGCTCGCGCAGGTCGTGCGGTACTGCGAGACCGGCGCGTGCCGGAGGTCGTTTCTGCTTCGCTATTTCGGGGAGAACTGGGAGCCGACCGCGTGCGGCACCTGCGACAACTGCGTGGCGCCGCCACGGGAGCTGCACGACGCCACCGAGATCGCGCAGAAGATTCTGTCCGCGGTGCTGCGCACGGGCGAGACGTTCGGCGCGGCGTACGTGTGCGACGTGCTGCGCGGCTCCAAGAAGGAGCGCGTCATGGAGAACCGTCACGACGAGCTGTCCGTGTACGGCATCGCGCGCGACGTCCCGGCCGACCGGCTCCGGGAATACATGGGGTCGTTACAAAAAGCGGGGCTCTTGGATAAGAACCCCGGCGACTATCCCACGCTCCGCGTGACCCAGGCGGGACGCGACGCGCTCGCGGACCGATCGGAAATCTTGCTTCCCAAGCCGCAGCACGCGGCGACGACCGTGTTCCGCCCGAAGGACGCCGACGGCCTGGCCTACGAGCCGGAACTGTTCGAGATCCTCCGCGCCGAGCGCAAGGCGCTCGCCTCGGACCAGAACGTCCCGCCGTTCGTCATCTTCGGCGACCGCACGCTCCAGGAAATGGCCTACTACCTCCCGCAGTCCCTCGACTCCCTGTCGCGGCTGTTCGGGGTGGGCGCCAAGAAGCTCGAGCAGTACGGCGACACGTTCCTCCAGCACATCCGGTCGTACGCCGATGCGCGCGACCTTGCCGAGCGCCCCTACGAGGCAGGACGCTCCGCAGCGCCGTCCTCACCGCGCCGCCGAAAAAACCGTCGTTGGACAAGATAAAAAAGAGGCCGTCAGAGGACGACGGCCCTGCCTTCGTAGATGAGACGCAGGTCGGGGAGCGACGTGGCGACGTCGCAGACGTTGACCAGGCGCGCGACCGGGGTGAGCACCGTGCCGCGGGTCCACTCCGGGGTGTAGATGCCGAAGTGCCAGAAGCACGCGTCGGCGACCTCCTCCGCGAGGCGCGGGTCGAGCCCCTCGGCGAGCGCGTACCGCCGCCACTTTTCCGCGGCGATGCGCCCGTGCTCCGGCCCGTAGTGGACGTCCCCCTCGTCCTCCTTCTTCCAGACGTCGGAGATGATGGTCGCCGCGAGGGCGACGTCGAGCGCGCGCGGGTCGGGCTCCATCCGGTCGTCGAGGATCTCGGCGACGTGGCGTGCCATGCCCGGGAGGACCACGCAGGACTCGACGATGCTCCGGAGCGTCCCGTGGCGGCCGTTCTGCCAGGGCGGGTGGAAGCGGCCGCTGCGCGAGGCGTGGTCCGTGAAGAAGATGCGCGGGACCACGCACAGGAACCGCGCGACCGTCGCGCGCAGGCGCTCGTCGCCGATGCGCGTCACGCCGTACTTCCAGAGCGCGGACACTTCGGCCTCGAGCCGCGCGTCCCACAGGCCGGCCATCTCAAGTCTGGTTCGCAGTTCGTCCAAGGGCTTCTCCGTGCGTGCCGCCACCCTAGCAGACCGGCCGACCATTGCCAAACCGGCCGCGATCCGCTATTATCCGCACGTTATGGACCATGGCAACGTCATCATCCGCTTCGAAAAGGTGTCGTTTGGCTACGACAAGGAGAATCCCGTCCTCAACGAGGCGGATTTTTCCGTGCGTGAGAACGCGAAGATCACGGTGATGGGCCAGAACGGCGCGGGGAAGAGCACCATCTTCAAGCTGCTCACCGGCGCGCTCACGCCGGACAAGGGCGCCATCCATATCAAGCCGGGAGCCACCATTGGCATCGCCACGCAGGTGGTGCCGCGCGAGCTGCTGGAGGACACGGTGAGCGAGTTCTTCGCGCGCGCGTTCCCGGAAAAGAAGTATGACCTCGACCGCCGCATCGCGGACGCGCTTGAGGTCGTGAACTTGCAGACCCCGTACGACAAGAAGATCAAGGATTTTTCCGGCGGCCAGCAGGCGCGCCTCCTGCTCGCGTACGCCATCATTCAGGACCCGGACATCCTGCTGCTCGACGAGCCCACCAACAACCTCGACGCGGCCGGCATCGAGCACCTCACCGGGTTCCTCATGTGCTATTTGAAAACCGTGCTCGTCATCTCGCACGACGCGGACTTCCTGAACGCCTTCACCGAGGGCGTGCTGCACCTCGACGTGTACTCGGGGAAGGTGGACCGCTACGAGGGGAACTACTTCAACGTGGTCGAGGAAATCGCCGCGCGCGTGGAGCGCGATCGCGCCAAGAACGCGCAGCTCCTGAAGGAAATCCAGGACAACAAGGACAAGATCAACTTTTTCGCGCACAAGGGAGGCAAGATGCGCGCGCTCGCCGCGAAGCTGCGCGACCAGGTGGCCGAGGCCGAGGAGAACATGGTCGAGGTGAAGCGCGACGACCGCACCATCCGCCCGTTCGCGATCCCGACGCAGGACTTTTCCGAGGCGGTGGTGAAGATCAATTCCGTAAAGATCATCGAGAACCACGAGCCGCGCCGCGCCGAGGTCGACGTCGTCCTCCGCAAGCGCCAGCGCCTGCTCATCTCCGGGCCGAACGGCATCGGCAAGAGCACGCTCCTGCGCTCGCTCGCCGAGGGCGCCGACGAGGGCGCGGTCATCACGCCGGGCGTGAAGGTCGGCTACTACCGCCAGGATTTCTCCGGCCTGAACTTCGACGAGACCCCGTACCAGTCGCTCGAGGGCGTGATGGACGTCCCGGACAACGAGCGCCTCCGCGAGGTCGCCGCCCACTTCCTCCTCACCGGCGACGCCCTGCGCGTAAAGATCGGCGCGCTCTCGGAGGGCCAGAAGGGCTTGCTGTGCTTCGCCCGCTTCGTCCTCCAGCAGCCGGGCCTCCTCATCCTCGACGAGCCCACCAACCACATCAACTTCCGCCACATCCCCGTCATCGCCGAGGCCCTCAACGAGTACGAAGGCGCCATGATCATGGTCTCGCACGTCCCGGACTTCGTGGGCAAGATCTCGTTCACGGAAACGCTGGACCTCGGGGCGTTGTAGGCGGTTAGTCCCGAAACAAGCAAAAAGCCGACCGTTTCATCCGGCCGGCTTTTTGTGGCTCCACATCGCAAACGACATCGGAACCGCTATCCGTGAGCATAAGGGGCACATTCACATTCCCAAGCTCGCAGAGGCAGATTTGGTTTAGTCATTCAATATCCCATTAAACAAATAACCCGTAACCACGATTCCAGTCCCAACAATTCCGGCAAAAGTTAAAATGAGCCTCGTTTTCATGACGCGCTTCAAAATCATAAACTCGGGTAAGGATAGAGCAGTCACCGCCATCATAAAAGCAAGAGTCGTGCCCATTGCCACGCCTTTCTCCGTCAACGCTCCAACTAAAGGAATGATGCCAGCGGCATTTGAATACAACGGAATACCAATCAATACCGCCAAAGGCACGGCATACCACTTATCTGATCCAGCATATTGAGCAAGAATATCTGCTGGAACATATCCATGTATCCAAGCCCCAACAGCAATACCAATTACAATATACGGCCAAACTTTTTTAAAAATATCCCGCGTGTAGTTTTTTGCATACGTAAACCGATCACTCCATGTCATGTCCGGAAAGTCATTTTTCGCCACGAATGAATGTTCAAAAACAAAAGGCTCCACTAGATTTTCGACGTTCAATTTTCCAATTACAATGCCTGACAACACAGCAATAGCGAGACCACTGACGATATAAATTAACGCGATCTTCCAACCGAACATTCCCAAAAGCAACACCAGTGCTACTTCGTTAATCATCGGTGAAGCCACAAGAAAAGAAAACGTCGTTCCTAGTGGCACGCCAGCTTGAACGAATCCTAAAAAGAGCGGAATGGCGGAGCAAGAACAAAACGGCGTGATAATGCCAAGCAAAGAAGCGATAATGTTACCCGTGTACTTATTTTTATGCGAAAGAATAAAACGAATCTTTTCTGGCGGCAAAAACGAACGGAAAAGAGAGACTACAAAAATGATGACCGTGAGTAAGATGAATATTTTGATCGTATCATATATGAAAAAATTGACCGCACCCGCAAGAAGCGTTTCTGGATTAATGACAAGGACAGAAAACGTAAGCCAATCAGCAAACAGTTTTAGGGGATAAAAAATATCCATACATTAAAGATTGTCCTGAATAACTTTTTTTATCTTATCGATATCTGGAGTGAAACCCGTCAAAACCGGCCTCCCATTCACGGCTAAAACCGGACTCTGCATAACACCCATGCTGATTATTTTCTGCACGTCATTGTTGTATTCCACCTTGGTGTCTAGCCCAAGATCACGAACCGCTCTTTCGGTTATTTCAAAAAGCTTTTTACAAGTTGGGCAACCCGATCCTAAGACCTGAATGCTTGCTATTTTACTCCCCATATGATTGTAAAAATTCATTTATGAGTGCATTAAACCTCGTCACTTCTTTTTTATTGATCCAATACATCATCTTAAGGCCGTCCTTACGTGAACCAATAAGCCCAGAATTTTTAAGAACCTTAAGATGATGGGAGACGAGGTTCTGTGGAATATCCAAATCTTGCCAAATATCACAAACACATCGCTCACCGGTCTTAAGAAAACAAAGGATCTTTAAACGATTTTCTTCAGCCACTATCTTCAAAAGATCGACTGTCTGTCTGACTTCTTTTAGAGTTTGACCGTCCATACAGTAGGTTGATTTCAGATCATATCAATCTATATTGATATAGTATCATAAAAATTTTACTTTTAAAAAATTCTAACCCCACCATGGGTACCTCTAAAAGACAGCAAAAACCCCAGCAAATTGCTGAGGTGATTGCTGGCTCCGGGGGCTGGATTCGAACCAGCGATATCCGCGTTAACAGCGCGGCGTTGTGCCACTCAACTACCCCGGAATGTTTTGGACCAAAAAGACCCCGCACGCCGGGGTCTTGTTTTGCGGTCGGTTCTTTCACGACCTACGCAAACAATCCCAGCGTGCGCTGAGTATTGTTGCGATTGTTCTGTGCGCAGGTCATGTCCATGTGTGTATACGATAACGGACGGTCCGGATTAGGTCAAATCGGTTAAGGGATTCCATGCGACTTCCCAGGCATGGCCGTCCGGGTCGAGGAAGTAGCCGGAGTAGCCGCCCCAGAACGCGTCGTGCGGCGGCTTGGAGACCGACGCGCCCGCGCGGACGGCTTCCGCGATGACGGCGTCCACGGCTTCCTTTGACGCGACGTTGTGCGCAAGTGTGATTCCCGAGAAGGTTCCCCTGCCGGGCGGGAGCCCCGCGTCTTCGGCGAGCTTGCCGTAGGGAAACAGGGCGAGCTTCGTTCCTTCCGACTCAAACAGGACGAAGTCGTCCCCGTCACCGCCCGCCACTCGAAACCCGAGCGCCTCGTAAAACTGCTTCGCGCGTTCGACGTCCGCGACGCCGAGCGTGATGACTCCGATTTTTGATTTCATATCACCTGCTTGGATTTGTGGTTGGATACGTCTCGACGATGTGCGCGTAGTGCGCGCCCTGTTCTCCGGCGTAGACGTCGACCGTGACGACCTTTCCGTTGGCTGTCTCCTCGGTCGTTTCCTCGCGCCGGAACGGGATGCCGGCCGCGACGAAGGTTTCTCCGATTGGCTTTCCGGATCGGATGACCGCGTGCTGTTCCGGGAACGCTTGCGCTCCTTCGTCGACGAACGCGACCGTGGAGACCGCGCGGACGGTTCCGTCCGTGTCGAGCCAGCGCGAGGTTCGGCCCGCGTCGGACTGTTCCAGAATTTCAAAACGAAGCTTGTCGCCAAACTTCGCCTTCAACGCTTCAGATGCCGTTGGGTTGCGTCGTTCCATAGTGGTAGGCGAGGCGGGGATCGAACCCGCACGGAGTTTCCTCCAAGGGAGTTTAAGTCCCTCGCGGCTGCCAGTTACGCCACTCGCCCATGTGCAAGACGATCCTACCAGCTCCCTTGCCAATTTGGAAGATTCGCGGTAGGTTTTCTCGCTGGAGGGAGCGTCGTGGCGGCTGATGGGCCCTTTCGGGGAGATCTGGCGGTACGAATGGAGGAGGAACTCAGGAAGTTGCGGCGGGAGGACGTGATTGACGCGTGCGCCGGCATCGGTGGCGCGCTGGTCGGTCTCGGCCACCTGCACGCCCCTTGGGTCGTGATCCTCGACATCTTCGGCGTCGTCTGGGTGCTCCAGGCGTACGTGGCGCTCAGCGCCGCGTATGGGACCTGGTGCGCCGTCGAGGCGGTCCGCCTGCACCGCAGTCTCGTCTGACCTGATCGCGTCTTGCGACGGGTCTTTTTTGTAAAAAGAGAGCGGATAGAACCGCTCTCAGCGTTGGTATCGGCCGAGGTACAGGACGGCGTCGCCGCGCGCGAAGTCGCACACGGTGTCCCACCACGCCTGCACGGACGCGTCGTGGTGCGTCGGCTTCTCGCCGTACAGCGGGCCGCCGTAGAAGCCCTGCTGCGCGGGGCCGGACATCCCGAGGGCGCGGACGAGCGCGTCGAGGCGGGCCTCGCCCTCCGCGGAGAGCGGGCGCGAGCCCATGTCCGGCGTCAGCTCGGACGAGATGCGCGCGGCCGAGGCCCAGACCACCGACGACTGCGTGCGGCCCGAGAGCCAGCGCAGGGAAGGGTACCGCTCGAAGGCGAGGACGGTCCCGGCCGTCTTAATCCCGGTCCCCTGGAGCGGGGCGTGGATGAGCGTCCCCGCGATGTAGAGGACGTCGGGGACGGGGACCGTGAAGATCATGTAGCAGACGAGCTTCCCACCGTCGCGCGCCGAGAGCGCGAACTCGGCGGAGGCGAGGTGGACGCGCACGTCCTCGACGAGCGCGTCCGTGACGGGACGGCGGAATCCTTCCGCCGTCAGCAAAACGGCCTCGTCGAGGCCGGGCATTTCCCAGGTGTAGCGCACGGGGTTCTCCTTTAGCGTGTGTTGGCGCGTTGCCGGAGGGCCTTGGCGAACCCGCCCTGGTCGTCCGCGAGCTCTCGCGAGCCGCGGGTGATCTTGGACAGGCTTACGCCGAGGGACTCGGCGATCTCCCGCTGGGGGAGACCCTGGGAAAGCATCCTCACGATTCGCCAACGCAGCGCCGTGTCGCGGTACTCGGCGGGGGTCAACAGGTCGCGCAAAAACGCCCGAAGCAGGGGCTTGCTCGGCGCGACGGCCTGGAGGACGGAAAGCACGTCGTCCATGAGCCGCTCAATCCGTTCGTCCGTGAGCCGGGTGTTGACCATATGCCTATGTACCTGTACATAGAAACACTACCACGCGCCAAAAAGCCCTGTCAAGCAGGGCGTGGTTGGTTCAGAAGGCGAGCTGGTGGGCCGGGATGCCGACGGACAGGCCGTAGAGCGTCACCGGCTTGTACGCGTCCGGTTCCGACCGGTCGACGCAGAAGATCTTGCCGGGAAAGACGACGTAGTGTTTCGCGTCGTTGCGAAAGTCCGCGTACCAGTGTCCGTGCTTGCCGTCGTCGAGCGCGTCGCACAGCCGCTTCGCCAGCTTCTCCGCGTCCGCGTCGTCCACCTCGAACGTGTGGAGGGTCCAGTGGTCGAGCTCGGGCGTGCCGTCTTCCTCGGTCACCGGCTCCTCGGTGGACCAGAGCACGCGTACCTCCTTGAGCACGGACGGGTCGGTCAGGCTTTCCTCGATGATGACGCCTTGGTAGGCCATAGTTCTAGTGACGTTTTTTGAGTGCGTTCAACAGTCCGCCGACCGGCTTGGCGTTCAGGATGTCCGACGCCTTTGCCCAGCCGCGCCGGGCAGTGGCGATGCCGAACTCGAGGAAGGAGAACTCGCCGGGCGCGTGCGCGTCGGAGTCAATGACGAGCTTCGCCCCCGCCTCCACCGCCATGCGCACGTGCACGTCACGGAGGTCGAGCCGGTGCGAGCCGTTTATCTCGAGAGCGACGTTGTATTCCTTCGCGGCACGGATGACGCGCGCCATGTCGAGCGTGTACGCCTCGCGCGCGTTCACGATGCGGCCGGTCGGGTGGAACAGCACGTTCACGAGCGGGTGCCTCATCGCGCGGATGACGCGCTCGGTCTGCGCCTTCTCGTCGAGGTGGAAGAACGAGTGGACGGAGACGCAGACGAGGTCGAGCGACTTCAGCGCCGAATCGCGCAGGTCGAGCGACCCGTCCCTGAGGATGTCGCACTCGGTCGACTTCAGCACGCGGAACCCGCGCAGCTTCTTGTTGAGCCGGTCGATCTCGCGTCCCTGCTCGCGCAGGCGGTTCTCGTTGAGCCCGTTGGCCATCGCGAGCGCCTTCGTGTGGTCGGTGACCGCGATGTAGGACAGTCCCGCCGCCTTCGCTGCCTTCGCCATCTCCTCGATGGACGCGGACCCGTCCGTCCAGTCGGTCTGCACCTGCAGGTCGCCGCGGATCGCGTCGTACCCGATCACCTTCGGGACCTTGCGCGCGATTGCCGCCTCGATTTCCCCCGTGTCCGTGCGCATCTCCGGAGGCACCCAATCCATCTTCAGCCGCCTGTACACGTCCTCCTCCGTCCGGCACGCGACGCGCGTCTTTCCCTTGAACAGCCCGTACTCCGACAGCTTCATCCCCATCTTGGCCGCGCGCTCGCGGATGACGACGTTGTGCCGCTTGTCGCCCGTGAAGTACACGAGCGCGGACCCGTACTCGTCCGGCTTCAGGACGCGCAGGTCGCCGTTCATCCCGTAGCGGTAGCGGACCGTCACCTTCGTCGGGCCCTCCTCGAGCACCTCGGCGATCTCGGGGAGCTTCTTGAACCGCTCGATGGCAAGCTTCGGCTTGGACGTGGTGACGAGCACGTCGATGTCGCCGACCGTCTCCTGCCACCGCCGGATGGAGCCCGCCGCGTCGCAGTGCGTCACGCCCGGCGCGTCCTTGATCGCGTCGACCACGGCCCGCGCGAGCGGGAGCGCGTCGTGGATGCGGAACCGCCCCGCGTGCGTCTGCAGAAATCCGAGCCCCTTCAGGATCTTCTCCTCGCTCTTGCGACCGAACCCGGGCAGCTTGCGAATCTTCCCGGCCTTCGCGACGCGCTCCAGGTCCTTCGCGTTCTTTACCCTGAGCTTCTTGTAAAGCGTGAGCACGGTCTTCGGCCCGACGTCCTGGATCTCGGTCATGCCGAGCATGTCGACCGGATATTTTTTCTTGAGCGCGTCGTAGTACTTCAGGCGTCCGGTGGTGACAAGCTCCGCGATTTTCTCCGTGATGCTCTCGCCGATCCCCGGCAGGTCGTCGACGCATCTCGTCCCGCATTTCTTGTACAGCACGGACAGTTCCGTACCGTTCGCCTCCACCGCCTCGGCGGCCCGCTCGTACGCCTGCGGCTTGAACGCGACCCCCTCGGCCTCCAAAAAAAGGCCGATTTCGCGGAGAATCGCGGCAATGTCCTTGTTGGAAGGGATGCGCTTGGGCATATCTTGCAAGGATTATAGCGCTTTGCTATACTCTCGACCACAAACGATTTGCGGGAATAGCTCAGTGGTAGAGCGTCTCCTTGCCAAGGAGAAGGCCGCGGG